>NZ_JXAQ01000011.1:0-526303 GCF_000815295.1 Bacillus sp. MSP13 | reverse complement strand
CGTCGCCTCTTAATGAAGCAGCTTTACTAATATAACATTTCGCTTCCATTTCGTCAACAACTTTTTTCAAATTGTTTTGAAGCTTCTTGTTTTGTCCGCTGTGCATCAGCGACGTTTAATAATATAACACCTGCATTTATTTATTGCAATAGTTTTTCCGAAAAAAATCTATAAAATAAATAAACTATAATCCTCGGCATATCGTCCCTTCATATCTTTAGCATATAACTATGTTGAAAGAACATATACATTCAGTAGTGTAACCTTGTTGTTTTTTTCTCTTTCTAGTATAGTAGAAACGAATTAAATATTGATAACCACAAGGGGAGCATTAAAGCTGAGAGTGAGCGGTTTCGTTCTGACCCTTTGAACCTGTTAGTTAACACTGGCGTAGGGATGTGGCAAAGTCAAATGAATTGCAGATTGTAAAGCAGTGCGTGGAACTTTTCTCATCCTTCCGCGTGCTGCTTTTTTGTTGTCCTTTTGGATTGTCTATCGATGGAAGGGGATTTTTATGAATCAATCTAAGCAACTGGTTCGCCTTATTGAAATTGCAATTATGACTGCGGCTGCTGTTATTTTAGACATCGTCTCAGGAATGTTTCTCAGAATGCCTCAAGGAGGCTCGGTCTCCATCATGATGATTCCGATCTTTTTGATTTCGTTTCGGTGGGGTGTTAAAGCAGGCCTTACTACCGGCCTGCTGACAGGTCTAGTTCAAATAGCAATTGGAAACTTATTCGCACAGCATCCTGTACAGCTATTTCTGGATTATATGATCGCGTTCACAGCAATTGGGATAAGCGGCTATTTCGCTTATCCTGTCCGCAAAGCAGCGGCAGCAAAAAATAAAGGGAAACTGATTGTTTCAGTGGTCAGCGCAGTTTTTATCGGCAGTTTCCTGCGTTATGCGGCACACGTCATTTCAGGAGCTGTGTTTTTCGGCAGCTATGCTCCAAAGGGAACGCCGGTATGGATTTATTCATTAACTTATAATGCTACTTATATGGTTCCTTCATTCATCATCTGTGCAATTGTCCTTTGTTTATTATTTATGACAGCACCGCGTTTGCTTAAAATAGACAAAGCCTAACGTGACAACCCCCAGCGCAATCCGCTGGGGGTTGTATTTTTGTTATCTGTTAAGAGATGTTTTCAAAGCAGAAAGATCCGGCCAGCCAAACCCTATTTCTTTCAGCCTTTCTCCTGCAATTTCAAAGCTGTCCTCCGCTTTTCTTTCAGGAGAATAGGCTTGATAAAATGAAATCGAGGGGTTTTGCTCCATTACCCAAACAAACATGCTTGAAAAGCCATGATGAAGCAAAAACTCTGCTCCTTTTGCTAAGAGCGCTCTGCCTGCACCTTGCCGCTGATGCTCCTCTAAAAGGTAAATCGCGTATAGCTCGCTGTCATAGCCTTCTTGCTCAGACCGAATAGGGCCAAATGAAGCAAAGCCGAATATTGAGTCTTTTTCATCTTGAGCGACAAATACACCCTTTAACGAGCGGCTTTTCCATTTGTCTTCAAATTCCTTGTAGTCCAAACCATTTAAGTAGTCAGTCGGGATGATGCCGCGATATGTTGTTCTCCAGCTGTCGACATGCACTTTTGCAATGTCTTTTATATCCTCTAACTTTGCCTCTCTCACAGTTGCCATTTGGTTCTATCCTTTCATTAGTCATTCTTCTCTTGTTTGGACCCGTTTGCTTCTTTTATTTCATTTGTTAATTCGTGAAGGCTTTGTTTTACGTTTCCTTTTCCTGAAAAATTCTCAATCATTTCTTTTACGTCAATTCCCGATGAGGCTTTTAAGCTTTCTTGAAGGCTTGACATTAAGTTTGTCGCATAGCTGGTTACTTTGTTGGCGCCGCTTGAATCACCGCTTCCCCCTGTATCAACAACAGTGATTTTATCAATATTTGAAAGAGGTGATGCCACTTGTTTTGCGTATTCCGGAAGCATTTTTACGATCATATCGAAAATCGCAGCCTGTCCGTACTGTTCAAAAGCAGCAGCGATTTTCTCTTTTGCTTCCGCTTCTGCCAAACCTTTTAGACGGATAACCTCAGCTTCTGTTTCCCCTTTCGCTTTTTCAGCTTCTGCTTTTGCAAGTCCGTCAATTCTGACTTTCTCGGCCTCTGCCTTCGCCATTGCTTCTATACTGTACTTCTTGGCATCAGCTTCCGCGAGCTGTTTGGCTTTCTCAGCAGCGGCGGACTGCTCGACTGAATAACGGTCTGCATCGGCTTTTTTCTTTACCTCTGAGTCGTATTGACGCTCCCGGCGAAGAATTTCTTTTTCTTCTAGTTCTATTTGTTTTTGGCGTTCAATAATTTTAACCTGCATTTCCTGTTCGGTGACTTGCTGGCGGGCTCTGGCAGTCTCTAAATCATATGCCTGGTCGGCATTCGCTTTTGCCGTATCTTGTTCTCTTCGGTATTCGGCTATTTTGAGCTGATTGGTTTTTTCAGCTTCAGCGATTTCCGTCGCCCGTTCAAGTTCTGATTTTTTTGCATCTTTATCGGCTTCTGCCCGCTTAATCCGGGTTTCTTTATCAGCCTCGGCTGTTGCGATATCAGCATCGCGTTTTACTTGAGCGATTCTCGGTTTCCCTAATGATTCAAGATAACCGTTTTTATCGCGTACATCTTTAATGGTAAAGGAAACAATCACAAGCCCCATTTTCGCGAGATCCTGTGAGGCCACACGCTGCACCTCTTGAGAAAATTTTTCTCTATTTTTATAGATTTCTTCAACCGTCATCGAGCCGAGAATGGAACGAAGATGGCCTTCTAAAACCTCACGCGCTTCCTGCTCACGATCATCTTTTGATTTTCCTAAAAATTGTTCAGCCGCTGTAGCGATTTCTCCTATAGAACCACCGATTTTAATAATCGCAGTTCCATCAGCCATTACTGGAACCCCTTGTTCGGTATAGACTTCAGGTGTCGAAACATCAAGTTTGCTTGATAATAGGCTTAGCGGCTCTGCCTGCTGGAAGACGGGAAGGACAAAGGTTCCTCCGCCGCGGACGATTTTAAGACGGTTGCCGGCTTCATCGACATGAACATTTTTATTTCCTAGATAGCTCCCCGTTACGATTAACGCTTCATCTGGTCCTGCCGTACGATACTTTGTGATAAAAACGGCTACCAGTGCAATGAATAAAAAGAATACAACTCCGATGACAATTATAATCGGCATTGTCATTTTACATTCCTCCTTGTTTTAAATAGGTTCATGCGGAGTAACAAAAAGAACTCCGTTGTTGATATCTACGACCAAAACCGTTGTCCCGTAACTGATCTGCTGATTCTCAAAGCTGACCGCTGATTTCGAGATGGTGCCGCCTATTCCTTCAATGACCACTTCACCAAACCCGTCTATAGGAACAGCGGTAATCACTTTGCCGATTCTTCCTCTTAGATCATCTTCTTTATAAACCAGTGATTCTTCTGCGGATGATAATGGGACCAGAACAAAAAAGTGAAGCAATATCACAAGGATAATCGAAAGGATGCAAGAGAAAAGCGCGATCAACAGGTGGGATAGGGGCAATATGAGTTCGCCTATATATCCGCCTGCTGAAAAACATGTAAAAAATGCGAGCGCCAAAGTCGGATTAAGAAAGGGAATGCCTTCTGACAGCCCTGCAAACACATCTCCGAAAAATAGAAATAATAGCGTAAGACTGCCCGCAATCATAAGCGTATAAAAATAAATCGTTTGTATAGGGACGCCAAACAACTCCAAATTCCTCATCCTTTCTGCATCAATGCATTGATGAACGGCTGCCGTTACCATTTATACGAGACATAACGAAAAAGGTTTCGAAATTTTTAGATAAAGTGTGCCGTTTTGAAGTGCTTTATAAATGATAATTGCTTATATATATGGTAATGTCACTTTAGGAGGAGATATGATGAGTATCTTTAATGAAGCCAGATTAGAAACGTGGAACGAAGTCAAAGGGCTTTCTGACGAAAAGCTGAATCAAAAGCCTTCTGCTGAAGAATGGAGTATAAGGGAAGTTCTTGATCATTTGAAAAAAATTGATATGGCCGCACAAATCATGCTGAAGGAGCGTGTAAAGGAAGCTCCTGTTAAAAAAGTTGAAGCGAAACCGCTTGAAGCTGCACAAGACAGAAACAATAAGCGAAAAGCCCCGAGTCACCTTGAGCCTGAGCATGGATTTATGTCAGGCAGCCAAATGAAACGCGAGCTTGATGTGGTGAGAGAACAGCTGACGGCGGCAATTGCCTCTCTAAAAGAAGAAGATTTTGAGAGAGTGCTTCCGCATCCTGTGTTTCAAGAGCTGACTATCCGCCAGTGGATCGATTTTATCGGCCACCATGAAAAGCGGCATCTCAGCCAGATTAAAGAAATTAAAGAAAAGGTGGAAAGGGCCTGATTATTCAGACCCTTTCTGCTTTTCGTTTGGCTTTCCTATGATAGGAATGGACCTCTATTTCATCTCCAGCATAAACAGCGCCTGGCCTCTCAACAATACAGACAATCCCTCTTATGCCCAGTGCGTGGCGGACGAAAGAAGGCGCCAACTTCGGCTTGTCCGGATAATAAGACTGAATGACTTCTCCCGGCTGGATACACGGATCATTTTCTCCCTCACACAGCAAAGCGGCACCGCTCGGAAAAATGAGGCGGCTCCCTTCTTTTAATGAGGTGAAATCGTGTATTCCGCTGACTGCGATATTCGCTCCGAGCCATTCCGGCAAAATACTCGGAACTTCCATTTTTAAAGCCAGTTCGTCACATTCCTCTATCGAAACAATTGAAATTTGTCTGCGGTTGAAAATTTCAGTTCCCCTTGAAAACATTGGTTCTCTGGCTCCCGCTTTTTTGGTCAGTCCAAAATGCAAGTCACCGGGGATGCCGCCATAATCAATATCGAACTTGTCCTTCCGCTTGGTTACGAAGCTTTCTGTATCTGCAATATACAAGCCTTCTGTTTTTGCAGCCATACGCTTCCACATCATTCGGCACCTACCTTCTTCCTTAGCATTTCCATTTATGTTTCATTATCCAAAAAAATCCCGCTCTGTAAAGGAGCGGGACATCGTGTTATACCGTTTTAGGCGTAAGGTTAAAGCAACGCTTGTAGATCCAATTGTATGCTTTTTCATTTAAGTCTCTAGGGTTTCCAAAGGTTTGCGGATCTTTCATCGCTTCTTTAGACAAGCGTTCGATCATATCAGGTGATACTCCCTGCTCTTCTAAAGTCGGCACTTCTAAATCTTCGACCAGATCATACATCCAGTTGACAGATGCTCTCGCTGCTTCTTCTGTTGTCATATTGCTAGTGTCAATACCGAACGCTTTCGCAATACGTGCAAATTTCTCAGGATAGCCCTTCCAGTTGTATTCCATGACAGGTCCCATCATCGCGGCGACACATTGACCGTGAGCGACCGGGATAATACCGCCAAGCGTCTGGCTCATCGCATGAGCCGCGCCCGCTGATTCACTGCCGTAAGAAAGTCCCGCTAGCATCGCAGCCTGCGCCATTCCGTATCTTGCTTCCAGATCCTCTCCGTCAGCAAATGCTCTTTTAATGTAATGAGCGGCATATTCAATTGCCATTAAAGCAACTGCATCCGTGATTGGCTGTGCAAATTTCATTGTGTAGCACTCAATCGCATGTGCAAGCGCATCAATTCCCGTCATGGCTGTTACATGCGGAGGCATTGAAATATGAAGCTCAGGATCAATGATGGTCAGGTGCGCTGCGATCAGCGGACCGCCTGTATTAAATTTGAATTCTCTTTCTTCATCTGTGATAACCGCCCATTGGGTTACTTCTGACCCTGTGCCAGCTGTTGTCGGAATTGTCGTCAGCGGAGGAATCCGGTTTTCCAGCGGTTTTTTTCCATCTGCCGCTTCATAATCAAGCACGCTTCCTTCGTGAGTAGCTTCTACTCCGATTGCTTTTGCAGTATCCATGGAGCTTCCGCCTCCGACTGCCACCAATCCATTACAGTTCTCTTTTTTGTAAAGCTCAGATCCTTCATTCACCAGACGGACAGGCGGATTTGGCTCTACTTTATGAAAGAGCACCACTTCAATGCCCGCTTCTTTAAGTGATTCGATTACAGGATCAACGACGCCGGCTTTATAAATCCCAGGGTCTGTGACAAGGAGTACTTTCGAAACGCCCAGCGCAGCTATTTCTTCACCCGTTTGCTTGACGGCTCCGATTCCGTGCTTAATCACAGTCGGAATTTCAAATGTATGGAATTTGTGCATGCTTTCTACTTTCATATTTAATGTCATTATTCATCTCTCCCTCTTATGAATTGAACCAATTAACCGCTGCCGGTTTTGTATTGCGATATACATGTTTGACTTCTGTGTATTCTTCAAGGCCTATTTTTCCAAGCTCGCGTCCGAATCCGGACTGCTTATAGCCGCCCCATGGCGCCTGCGCAAAGTATGGATGGAAATCGTTAATCCAAACGGTTCCCATTCTCAAGCGGGCTGCAACGCGTTCGCACTTTTCAATATCTTTTGACCATACCGCTCCGGCCAAGCCATAGATCGTATCATTCGCAAGCGCAATGACCTCTTCTTCCGAGCTGAAGGTTTCGACTGTCAATACAGGACCGAAAACCTCTTCCTGAACAATTCTCATATCAGATTTACAGTTTGAGAAAATAGTAGGCTCATAGAAAAAGCCGTTTTGAAGCGCAGAGTCTTCCGGCCGTTTGCCTCCTGTCTCGAGCTTCGCGCCTTCTTTTATTCCAATCTCTACATATTTTTCCACCTTCGCCCTATGCTCTGCCGAAATAAGCGGACCGCTTTCTGTGTCCGCGTCAAAACCATTTCCGAGTTTTATGCGTTTTGCCCGTTTGACGAGCTCTGCTAAAAATTGATCGTGAATGGCATCTTCAACAAGCAATCGGGAACCGGCGGAGCATACTTGGCCGGCATGAAAAAATACAGCGTTTAATGCCTGATCGACAGCAACTTCTAAATCTGCGTCTTTGAAAACGATATTGGGGTTTTTTCCGCCCAGTTCAAGCGCGATTTTTTTGACGTTACCGCTGGCCGCCCGCATGATTTTTTTGCCTGTTTCGATTCCCCCTGTAAATGAAACCAAATCGACGTCTTTATTTGCTGCGAGCTCGTCACCCACTGTGGCTCCCGGTCCAAGGACAAGATTTGCGACACCTTTTGGAACGCCCGCTTCTTCCATCAGCTTGAACACTTTGATTGTTGTTAGCGGCGTGATCTCACTCGGCTTCATGACGATCGTATTGCCCGCAGCCAGGGCAGGCGCGATTTTCCAGCTCGCTTGCAGAAGCGGATAATTCCAGGGCGTAATCTGGCCGCAAACCCCGATTGGCTCTCTAATGATTTTGCTTTCTGAATCAGGGATCGGAGATGAAATGATCTCTCCGCCATCTTTGTCTGCCAATCCGGCGTAATATTGAAAAACATTGGCGATATCGTCCATATCAGCCTTACTTTCTTCGAGTGTTTTTCCCGTATCAAGGGATTCAAGCTCAGCCAGCTCATCAAGGTCACGCCTGATTAATTCTTCAATTTTCAGAACAATCTTTCCGCGTTCAAGCCCGGATAGAGATGACCATTCTCCTTTGTCAAAAGCTCTTCGCGCGGCTGCGATTGCCTTGATGGCGTCCTCTCGCTCTCCCTCGCTTACGGTTGCAATTTCTTCTTGATTAAATGGATTGATAATGTTGCGGATCTGCTCTTTTTCAGCACTGATCCATTCACCGTCAATGTATAATGTTTGACTCATATAAGCCCCCTTGACGAAAATAAAGTTTGTTAAATAAAAATTTAATGTCTTTAACAACTTTAATCTAACATAAGGTTTTTAAACTGTCAAAGCCTCATTTTGATTTTTCTTTTTGACTTTTCTTTATGTTTCGTTAAGATAAAGATCATAAAGAAGTAACTTAACGAATTTAACTTTCTAAAGGAAAAGAGGGTCAGTATGGATGAAAATCCAGAATTTGCAGCGATAGAACAGGCTCGGGATCTTGTTATCGACTCCATTGCTGAAACGATGGATCTTTACGGAATTACCCGCAGTGTCGGCATTTTATATGGGACGATGTATATGCGTGATGAGATGACGCTTGACGAAATGCGTGAAGAGTTGCAAATGAGTAAACCAAGCATGAGCACAGGTGTCAAAAAGCTTCAGGATTTAAATGTGGTGAAAAAAACATTCCACCGAGGCATCCGCAAACATACATTTGTGGCTGAAAAAGATTTCTTCAAGTTTTTTACAAACTTCTTTCCACCTAAATGGGAACGGGAAGTTGAGGTAAATGTAGCAGCAATTGAAGAAGCTCAGGCTGATTTACAAGAGGTTTTAAACAAGGAAGGCCTCAATGAGGACATCAAAAATGAAGCCCTGCAGTTACACGAGCAGCTGGAAAGCTCCAGAGTCTACTATGATTGGCTGAAGCGGCTTGCTGAATCGGTGCAGAGCGGAGAAATTTTTAAGTTTATACCAATCGAAGAAAAGTAAAGAAGAAAACGCCCGGGCAACCTGGCGTTTTTCTGTTCATTTACATGTAATTACTACAAATTTGAAAAATACGGGAAAAACACCCCATTTACTTCCAAAATATTTGATGGTAATTTTATGTAGGTAAAATTTGTATTTGGCCGTTCAGAGGAGGTGAACAGCGAGCAGGCCTGTATATTTCATAACTTTTTAGGGGGAATTTTATTATGAAACGCAAATTATTATCTTCTTTGGCCATTAGCGCATTAAGTCTCGGTTTACTCGTTTCTGCACCTACAGCTTCTTTCGCGGCTGAATCTAAATCAACTTCCGCTCATACTGAGTCTACTATGAAAACACAGTCAACAGCTTCATTGTTTGCAACAATCACAGGGACCAGCAAAACGGAATGGTCTTTCTCCGATATCGAATTGACATACCGTCCAAATACGCTTCTCAGCCTTGGCGTTATGGAATTTACATTGCCAAGCGGATTTACTGCAAATACAAAAGACACAATGAACGGGCGTGCGTTGCGTGAAACACAGATCCTTAATAACGGGAAAACAGTAAGAATCCCTCTGGCGCTTGATTTGTTAGGAGCTGGCGAATTCAAATTAAAACTGAATAACAAAACTCTTCCTGCCGCTGGTACATATACTTTCCGTGCGGAGAATAAATCATTGAGCATCGGAAATAAATTTTATGCAGAAGCCAGCATTGACGTTGCTAAACGCAGCACTCCTCCGACTCAGCCATGCGGCTGCAACTAAACATTGAAGACCGGTTAACGCCGGTCTTTCAGATTGTTGACAAAGTCATAAAACGGTTCTTTTCGTTTTATGACTTTGTCATCTTTTCAGCGTGATTGAAAACCCTTGAAGTCTAGGAAGGACGAGCATTGGAGCAGACTTCCGCAGGATGCGGTGACAGGGGCGGTTGAGCAGGGCGCTCTAGCTTTTAGCCGCTGATCTTTTTTCACGTGAGCACCAACGCGCAGGACTGACAACGAATGCGAGGGTTTGTTGACACGCTGGAAGACCGGTTAACGCCGGTCTTTTTTTGCGTTTTGACCTCCCTTTTCCCCTCTATTTCCAATTATCTTTTTTCTTAATAAAAATTTAAATTGACAAACTCTAGAAACAGGAGTAAATTCTTGAGTGTTCAATTTCATATTAATCTCTTTTACCGCTTAATCAAACACGAACGGGGGAACCAACGATTGGCTGTTTTATTCACAGCCTAGGGGTGAATCTTACTTAGTAAGAGGGGGTACTCTGAATCCCTAATCCGACAGCTAACCTCGTAGGCGTATCCAGAGAGGAGGTCTATTAACGGCCATTCTTCGAGATGGTCTTTTTTGCTTCAAAAACGTTACTTTTACTAAGGGAGTTATGAACATTGGGAAAAATAAAAAATAAGCAATTTGCCGTGATCGGGCTCGGCCGATTTGGCGGAAGCATTTGCAAAGAGCTGCACAGAATGGGACATGAGGTCCTTGCAATTGATATCAACGAAGAAAAGGTAAATGCTTACGCTTCTTACGCAACTCATGCGGTGATTGCCAACGCTACCGAAGAAAACGAATTGCTATCATTAGGAATACGCAATTTTGAATATGTGATTGTTGCGATCGGAGCGAATCTTCAAGCAAGTACCCTGACGACTTTATTATTAAAGGAATTTGACATCCCGAATATTTGGGTAAAGGCTCAAAACCATTATCACCATAAGGTGCTTGAAAAAATCGGCGCTGACCGCATTATTCACCCTGAAAAGGACATGGGCGTCAAGATCGCACAAAGCCTTTCTGATGAGAATGTATTGAATTACCTTGATTTATCTGATGAGTACAGTATTGTCGAGCTCCAGGCAACAAACAAGCTTGACTCAAAATCAATTTTCGATCTGAATGTAAGAGCGAAGTACGGCTGTACCATTCTGGCCATAAAACATCATGGAGATATCCGTCTATCTCCCGCATCTGAAGACATCATTCACGCACAGGATTGCCTGGTGATCATGGGGCACAAAAAAGATATTAGACGTTTTGAAAACGAAGGGATGTAGACATAGGTGACACTTCAAAAGGATAAAGTGATCAAATGGGTTCGTTTTACACCGCCTCAAGTGCTTGCAATTGGGTTTCTTCTGACCATTATCATCGGGGCTGGGCTGTTAATACTTCCGATTTCTGCAGTGAAGCCATTGTCATGCATAGATGCCCTTTTTACCGCAGCTTCCGCTACAACTGTAACAGGGCTTGCAGTTGTCGATACCGGTACAGAATTTACGGTTTTCGGGCAAACGGTCATCATGGCCCTGATTCAGATCGGCGGGCTTGGATTTATGACTTTTGCTGTTTTGATTGTCATGATATTAGGGAAGAAAATCGGATTAAAAGAACGAATGCTCGTTCGTGAAGCCTTAAACCAGCCGACAATCGGCGGCGTCGTAGGTCTCGTCAAAGTCCTGTTTCTGTTTTCCATCAGTATTGAGTTAATAGCAGCACTCATCTTATCCATTCGGCTTGTGCCTCAGTACGGCTGGGCATCCGGCTTGTTTGCCAGCCTGTTTCACGCAATTTCGGCTTTTAACAATGCCGGGTTTTCATTATGGCCGGATAATTTGATGGGCTTCGTTGGTGATCCTACAATTAATATCGTGATTACGTTTTTATTTATCACAGGAGGGATCGGATTTACAGTTCTGTTTGACATCATGAAGAATCGGCGATTTAAAGCCTTTTCTCTTCATACGAAAATCATGCTTACAGGCACCTTGATTCTGAATGCGGCTGCTATGTTTGTGATCTTTATTTTGGAGTATAGCAACCCCGGCACGCTCGGTCACCTGCATATAGGAGATAAACTGTGGGCTTCCTATTTTCAAGCTGTGACGCCGAGAACCGCCGGCTTCAATTCTCTTGATATCGGAAGCATGAGAGAAGGAACGATTGTATTTACGTTATTATTGATGTTTATCGGAGCAGGCAGCGCTTCAACGGCGAGCGGCATTAAGCTGACTACGTTCATCGTGATTTTGATGTCTGTGATCGCTTATTTGCGAGGAAAAAAAGAAACGGTTATTTTCCGCCGCTCCATTAAATACCCCATTATCATTAAAGCTTTAGCTGTGAGTGTCACCAGCTTGTTCATTGTGTTTTTAGGGATTTTCGCCCTGACGATTACAGAGCAAGCACCGTTTATCCAAATTGTGTTCGAAACCTTTTCTGCTTTCGGAACTGTCGGTCTATCAATGGGATTGACTCCCGAACTTACAGAAGCGGGAAAATGTATTATTATTCTCATCATGTTTATCGGAAGAATCGGCCCTCTGACGTTCGTATTTTCATTCGCGAAAACAGAGAAATCAAATATTCGCTACCCTGACGGCGAGGTGTTTACAGGGTGATAGCAAAAAATCCGGCGTCCAGGCGCCGGATTTTTTATGATTCAATATGAGATTGAGTTTGTCTTTTTTCCTGCTCCGCGATGATTTCATTATCTTCTGCGTTATCACGGGTCACTTTTTGTGTAAGAATCGCACCGACCGCTACAAGTATCATAACGGCAATATAATAGCCTTTTTCATTGAGTTCCAGATTATCAGCATTATAGAGTCCCACACTAAACAAAAATACTCCCGCAAAAAAAGTGAAATAAGCTAATACTGTAAAAGCAACCGTGTTTCTCCGTCTATATTTCTGCATCTTTGTTCCCTCCTGAAAACATAGTCAATAAGTGATAACTTCCGTGGAATATTATACCTCAAATTTCCCTGAATGGAACATAGAAATAAAAATACCAGTATAAACAGCTTTAGGTTGCTTCCTTTATTTCAACAGCTGAATCGTCAATCCAGCCGATGAGTTTATCATCGATTTGAAATTGGTACCATACGGACTGGCCTTTCTGCTTTTTAGATACAACCTTTATGTCCTTACCGATGTAAGATTGGGCAGAGGTAAGTCTTATGGACCGCTCTTCAGTAGAAGGCTTGGACCATACGTCTTGAACGGCGCTGTCTTTTATGGAGCCGGCTAAATCCACAGATTTCAAGGATGGATTGACCTCATCGTAGGCATCTAAATCATATTTTTCCACAATAGTGCTGAGTTTGTCAGCGTAATCAGGATCAGTCGCATATCCTGCTGTTTGCAAGGCGGTTGCCGCTTCCTTATAATCCCCAGCATCAAGCACCGGCTTATATTTCTTTTTATTCCATGATGTGCCGCGGACAAATAATTGGGCATGGTCATCCATAGATTCAAAAAACGTGCTGTATTTGCGAAACTTTGCGCGAATGGTTTTCCTTTCCCCTTTTTCAAATTCATCTGTTTCCATCGTGACGTGATGGCCTTTATAATTTCCTTTTACGCCAAAAAGGTTGTTGGCCTGAGCAGCAAGCTCGCTGTTCCCCCAGTCAGATTCGAGAATGGCCTGAGCGATCGTGATGCTGGGGAGAACATGATATTTCTCATACAGAATTTGTGCATGCCCGGACAGGCTGTCAATAAATACTTGCTGTTCATCAATCTCTTCGGGTTCTTTGGCTGTTTCAATCGGCTTTGATAAAGTTGTCGCTAAAACAAAAAAGGCTAACGGAATCGATACAATGAAAAATAGTGTAATCAAGAGTCTGCGTTTTTTCAGTTTTTTACGGGCCATGAATACCTTCCTTCGAGTTAAAAGATTACGAATGTAAAAGAATCTATCTTTTAGAATTTTACTTTGACTTCTAATATTTTTCAATTCTTTAGGGAGAAAGTTGGGAAAAGGTTGCAAACAAAAAACCTTTTCACTAGAAAAGGTTCTATTTTTGTAAATTTTTAAGTATAGCTCGATATTCTGTATCATGTATCACTTTATGTGATTTAGCAGCAACATACGGCACTCGATGATCTGAAACGGCCGGTTTTTCCGGAGCCGTCTTCGCGTTATCATGCGGTTTATGAGCCAGCTTGTGGCCCATACCTGTGGCGTTCATACAGAATGACAGGCAAACGAGCAGCACGCTCAGGACAAAAGAAATAAAAAAGAGATCATGATAAGCAGTCATCATAGAATCCTGCATTGAACCGCTTTGTCTGGCAGCATCTTTTTTCGTAAAAGAGCCGATGAGGATTGGAACTCCCATATAAACAAACAATCTTAAAAACTGAACAGCTGTCATTCTCTTGACCAAATCAGGCAGCGGGCCGCCCATCGCAGCTCCCATCAGCCCTGCAGCGACCGTCAGTCCCGTTCCGGCGGCAAGCATGATAAACAGAACGGCAAACATATAAAGAGACGATTGACCTTGCATATGCAGCCATTGAAAATTCACCACCACGAGAAGGAGAGCGCCTATAATACCGAGCATCCCGGGTCCGACTTTATCATAAAACAGAGCGCTTAAAATGGCGGCGATCGCCACTCCGATTAAAAGAGTCAAGTTTAAAAGAATGAGTTGCCCCTGAGAAATATCATACATTTGACGGAGCATGCCTTGAAAAGCAGAAAGGCTGACAGCTACTGTTATCGTCCCCGCAGCTATGATCAATAAGCCGAGCACCGGTTTTGGCAGCAGCATCAGTTTAATAGAAATGAAGGGGTTTTTCACTTTATATTCCACAATCAATAGAACAAGGAGCAAGCATAGCGCAACTCCAAAACCAATCCATACATAACCTGATGAAAGCCCCCATTTTTGCAGAAAAATGAATGTAACCGCTGAGGCAGCGGCAAGACCCACAGATAAAATGATCCCTGCACCATCGACCGGCTGTTCTTGTTCTGCCGATCCATGATGTTCATCGTGAAGAAAGAAATAGCTCACCGCGACACCGATCAGTGCCAGCGCGCCAAAGATGTAAAACAGCCATCTCCAGTGTTCGAAACTTGTTGCAATCGTTCCCAGGACCGTACCGGTAATAACAGAGCCATAAAATCCCCCGATCAGCACAAGCAGTGCATTGTTTCTGCGGTCGATCGGAAATGACAGAACAAGCATTGGAATCATGATCATCAGCATGACACCTGTTGCCGCTCCTTGTAAAAAGCGCCCTGCCGCCATCCATGCAATATCGCTTGAAAGCGCGAAGAGCAACGAGCCAAGTATAAAAACGGGTAATGAAGCGAGATAGATCGGACGGGCGCCGAATTTTTTCCTCAGCAGCGGACCCGCCGGCACAAATAATGCAAAGGCCATATTGCCGATCAATATTGGATTCACCGATGTGAAATCACTTGTCCCTACCGTCTTCTGAACAAGGCCTTGAACTGACGACAATGCCGTGTTAGACATTAATCCCGGGCCGACCGCTAAAACAGCGAGCAAAGAAATCACCCAATATCGTTTTGTCTTCATGTTGTCATTCCTTCCTATCAATCCATATGTAACACATTTTGTTTTAAAAACAAAAGAAGCTAATAGATGTTCAAGGCCATTAGCTTCCTATCAGAGGAAATGATATTCCGTTCTTATGTGAATAAATGAGCATATAATCAAACATTATTTCAAAACAACTATGTTTTGTCAATGGCGCAACTTCTAGTATAAAACAAAAGACTGAACAGCTTTTCACTGATATCATGATTTATAGTCAAGAGAGCTTGAATTGAATTTCACTTATGAGTATCCGCTTGCTTTCTCAAGCGAATGTAAACATCACTTTACAAGCTGCTCAGAAAGTACTTTCTTGACATGCTTTTCAAAAGTTCAGCGAACGAACCTTTTCCTGGCAAACAAAAAAACCCTTATAGAATAAGGGTATAAAGGTATGGAGCCAAGGGGGCTCGAACCCCTGACCTCTACGCTGCCAGCGTAGCGCTCTCCCAGCTGAGCTATGGCCCCGTATGTAACGTCATGTTTATTATAGATGATTTTTTTTTGAAAAACAAGCGGTTTCTCTTGAATTGACAGAAAAAATAAGGCTCCGGAAAGAGCCTTATTTGAAGTTACATCATGATTAAAAGTAAAATCACACCGAGGATGATTCGGTAGATTGCAAATGGGACGAGTTTGATTTTATTAATCAGTTTTAAGAAGAAACGGACAACGAATAGCGCGACAACAAAGGCGAAGATGAAGCCAACGATGAAAAACGGCATCAAATCAGAGCTTAAGCTGTCCCAATGCTTCACAAGGCTTAAAAAGCTTGCGCCCATCATGATCGGCATTGCCATTATAAACGTAAAGTCAGCTGCTGCGCGATGATTCAAACCAAGAATAACGCCTCCGGAAATGGTTGAACCGGAACGTGAGAAACCCGGCCAAAGGGCAAGACATTGGAATAAGCCGACTCCTATCGCCTGCTTATAGGAAATGCGGTCGAGGGTGTCTGTCGCTGCTTTTCGTTTATTTACCCAATCAGCAAATAGCATCAGGACTGCCCCGGCGATTAAACCGATGGCAACGGTTTTAACGGAAAATAAATATTCATCAATGTAATCCTCAAACAAAAAGCCGAGAACAGCTGCAGGCACAAGTCCGACTGCAATTTGCGCAATGCTTAATTTATGCCCCTGCTTCTGGTCGCTGGTAATATTCTTTTTCAATCCGAGCAAATTCAAAATCCGGTCTTTAAACACGATCACCACTGCTAAAATAGAACCAAGCTGAATCACCACTTTGAATGAGTTGGCAGCTTCTTCTGACATCAGATTGCTTGATTTAAGCCAGATATCGTCTACTATGATCATATGTCCTGTCGAAGAAACCGGCGCGTACTCTGTTAATCCTTCTACGATCCCTAAAATGGCAGCTACAAACAATTCCCATAGAGTCATGATTTTGATTCTCCCCATTAGACATTTATTTTTTACATAACGGGAGCTTTCCATAAATGGAAAGCCCGTCTTATATAACTATAAACGAAAATCACACTTTATGACCTGACGAATTTTCATTTTTCTCTTCGTCGTATAAATGGGACCGCATTTTAAACCAGTCAAATAAATGTGTCGTAATGACTTTTGCAACTGCATAGCCCGGAATGGCAAGAATGATTCCAACCACACCAAACAGCTTGCCGGCTGTTAACAGCAGAAAAATAATCGTAATTGGGTGGATGTGAAGGTTTTTCCCCATAATTTGCGGAGAGATCAGCTTCCCTTCTATCAGCTGAACAATGGTCCATACGATCACCAGCTTAAGCAGCATAAGCGGCGATGTCACTATGGCGATGATAATCGCTGGCGTAATGGCAATCGTCGGCCCTAAATATGGAACGATGCTCGTACAAGCCGCAATGATGGCAAGCAGCGAAGCATAATCCAGCCCGATAATCAAATATCCGATAAACAGCAAAAAACCGATACAAAAGCTGACAATGATCTGGCCTCTGATATAAGAGCTTAACCGATGATTCATTTCGCTTAAGACTGTGTATGTGTGTTCTTTTAATCGTGTCGGCACAAACTTCAGTATATAGACCGGCAATTTCTTCCCATCTTTTAATAAATAGAAAAGAATAAACGGAACCGTAATGATCGAAATAATAACCTCAGTCAGAGCGCCGATAAAATTCCCAACGCCAGTGAACGTACTGTTTACAATCGTAGCTGCCTGGTCTGAAATCTTTGTTGCAAGATCAGATATATTGATGTTCATCGTTTGCTGGGCCTGATTGACGAAGTTGCTGCCGATCAGCTGTTTCGTCTGACTTTCAACGACATCCACATACCTCGGGATGTTATCAATCAAACTCATAATTTGTTCTTTTAAAAAGGGGATAATGGACACAATTGTGATCGTGACCAGTCCGATAATCAATAGGTATAACAGGAAAATCGTATAGATTCTTCTTACTCTTCTTCTCTCAAGGAAATCGACGACTGGATTTAACAGATAAAAAACGATGCCTGTTAAAATAATCGGAAGTGAAATTGTCTTGAGTAGAACAATAATCGGGGTAAAAATAAATGATGTTTTTGTAAAAACGAGAATATTTAAACCAATTAACAACAGCACAAGCAAAAATAAAACAAACTTATTGTCCAAGAAGAATTGCTTGAATCTGCCGCTCCATGTTTGCAACCTCTCCACTATCGTTCCTCCGTCATACATAGTTTAATTAAATTGTACACTATCGTCCCTGTAATGAAAAATAAAAACCGTTCATTGCTGGAAAAAACTTACTTGTTTACAACTGTAGTCAGTTCTATCATGTGCTTTTCTCCAATTTTGAGCTATAATTTATCTATATGATACAAAAGGAGCGATAAAAGTGATACGTTTTGCAATAATAGGAACCAACTGGATTACAGACCGCTTTCTTGAGTCGGCAGCGGAAATAAAGGATGTTCAGCTGACAGCTGTTTATTCAAGGTCGGCTGAACGAGCTGCCGAGTTTGCTGCTAAACACGGTGCTGAGCACACCTTCTCAAACCTTCAGGAAATGGCGGCAAGCGATTGCTTTGATGCTGTATACATAGCCAGTCCCAATGCTCTTCACAAGGAGCAGGCCGTTCTTTTTATGAGCCATGGCAAGCATGTGCTTTGCGAGAAGCCGTTTGCTTCCAATACAAAAGAAACGGAAGAGATGATTGCAGCAGCTAAGGCAAACGGTGTTGTCCTCATGGAAGCAATGAAGACCACTTTCCTGCCAAACTTCAAAGAGCTGAAGAAACACTTACATAAAATCGGCACCGTCCGCAGATTTACCGCAAGCTACTGCCAGTATTCCTCACGGTATGACGCATTCAGAAACGGAACCGTCTTGAACGCATTTGAGCCTGAGCTTTCCAACGGGTCCTTAATGGATATCGGCATTTATTGTATTTATCCTGCTGTCGTGCTGTTTGGCGAGCCGCAGGATGTGAAGGCGAACGGATATGCTTTATCTACCGGAGTGGATGGAGAAGGTACGGTCATTCTGTCATACGACGGGTTTGAAGCCGTTCTGATGCATTCTAAAATCTCCACTTCCTATGCCCCGGCGGAAATCCAGGGTGAAGACGGGACGATTGTGATCGATACGATTCACCGGCCAGAACGGGTGGAAATACGCTATCGCGACGGCCGCCTGGAAAACATTTCGATTCACGATCCTAAACCGGCGATGTTCTACGAAGCGGAAGAATTCGTCACGCTCATAAAAGAGAACAAGCAGGAATCTGAAGAAAATACATTTGAACGGTCCATGATCACTGCGAAAATCATGGAGGAAGCAAGAAAACAAATGGGAATTGTGTATCCTGCTGATCAAGCCTAAAAAAATCCGCCCGCGTGCCAATACCGCGGCGGATTTTTTTATTAGACAATCGGAGATGATGCCTTTCTTTTTAAAAGCACTTGTTGTTCATAATCTTTTATATCCTCGAGCCATTCCTCTTTTACCGGTACGCCCATTTGTTCACAGTAGGAATCCCAGACGGCTCCGAAAGGATATGTTTTAAATTCCTCCATCAGCGCCAGCCTTTCTGTAAAGCGCCCCTCTTCCTGCAATTGTTTTAAATAATCGTTCGGGAGAAGCAATGCATACAATAAAGCTTTGATCATATTTCTCGTTCCGATGGTCCAGGCGGCAACACGGTTAATGCTGGCATCGAAAAAGTCCAGGCCGATCGCGACCTTCTCGAGAGCCTGATTACGTACAATTTCAAGCGCGATTTCCCTCAATTCATCATCTAAAATCACAACATGGTCGCTATCCCAACGAACGGGCCGGGACACGTGCAAAGCGAGTTTGTCTGTGTAAAGCAGCATGGACGAAATCTTGTTTGATACTGTTTCAGTCGGGTGATAATGGCCTGTATCCAGCAAACAAAGCTTTTGATTCGTTAAAGCGTAGGCCAAATAAAATTCATGAGAGCCGACAACATATGACTCGGAACCAAGACCAAACAGTTTGCTTTCGACTGAATCAAGATTGTGTTGTTCACTGACCTCCACTGCAAAGATCCGATCCAATGATTCTTTTAATCTTATACGCGGTGTCAGCCTGTCACTCGGGATATCCTTATAGCCGTCGGGTATCCAAATATTCGTCAAGCAAGGTGTGCCCAGTTCTTTCCCGAAGTATTCCCCAATGCGCCGGCATGCGATGCAGTGCCTGATCCAAAATTCCCTGACGTTCGGATCGGGGTGTGAAAGGGTGAGTCCGTCAGCCGCTTTCTCATGCGAAAACAAGGTCGGATTAAAATCTAAACCGAGACCGAGATCTTTCGCCCATTTCACCCAGTTTTCAAAATGATACGGCTTCAATTCGTCCCGTTCTATCGCTTCTCCGTTTGTTTCTGCGTATATCGCATGCAGGTTTACGCGGTGCTTCCCAGGAATGAGAGAAAGCGCCTTCTCCAAATCTCTTCTTAATTCTTCAGGGGTTTGCGCTTTTCCGGGATAATTGCCGGTCACGTCAATCCCGCCTGAAAGCTCGCCCTTATTTATTTCAAAGCCCTCGATGTCATCCCCCTGCCAGCAGTGGATTGAAATGGACACATGCTCTAATTGCCGAAGCGCCTCTTCAACATCAATCCCCCATTTTTCATATGCCTGTTTTGCACTATCATAATTGGCTTTTATGGTCATGCGGCTCTCTCCCTTTTTTCAGTTTTTTAATCCAAATAAAAAACTTCCTTAAGATCTATCGAAACAGGACTGAAATCTGGATTTGTTTTCATGAACGGCGACATCGATTTCCACCATCTCCGGCAAACTTCTGTATCCGCCATCTTTCTCCATTTCTCTTCATCTTCGATTTCTAGATAAGCAAATAACCGGCCTGTTTCCTCGTCTAAAAAAATGGAATAATGGTGCGCTCCGTGGGCTTTGAGTGCTTCTGCCATTTCCGGCCAAATGTCATCATGCCGCTGTTTGTATTCCTCGTACTTGTCTTGGTGGACAAACATGATACTGGCTATTCTTTTCAAATCTGATCACCTCTTCACCTTTCAGATAGCGCTTTCAAAACAGTTTGCTGAAATGACTGAATGATCGTGCCTCTGTCAATATCTTTAGGTGTAAATACTTTGATCGGATAGGAATGTCTGACGACTTGCCGGGCTTCTGTTATGTCTTTGACTTCTTTGGCAGCAATCATTTGCATCAGCAGATTTCCGATGGCGGTTGCCTCTATGGGCCCTGCGTATACCGCTTTTCCGCTCATGTCTGCTGTTAATTGATTTAAGAAATCGTTTCGGGCTCCGCCGCCGATGATATGAAGCTGCTCAATCGGTTTTTCTGTGATCGTTTCCAGCTCTTTGATGGCTATCGCATAGATGATGGCTAAATTGCTGTAGATGCAGCAGGCAAGGTCACCTGCAGTGCGGGGAATCTTTTGGCGGGTTTCTCTGCAATAATGTTCTATTTCCTCTATCATGCTGTCTGGATTCAAAAAACGTTCATCATTAAAGTTGATAAACTGCTGAAATGGTTCTGTTTTTCGGGCTTCTTCTGCAAGCTGCTGAAAAGAATAATCTGCTTGTAATTGCTGTCTGACTTCTTGTATCACCCACATGCCGATAATGTTTTTGAGAAAGCGAATGGTGCTGTTTGCCCCGCGTTCATTTGTATAGTTGTTTTTTAAAGCCAGATCGGTTAATATCGGCGTTTGGTTTTCAACCCCAATTAGCGACCATGTTCCGCTGCTGATATACGCCCAGCTATCGTTTATGCCCGGCGCCGCGATGACCGCCGATGCCGTATCATGCGTTGCGACTGTCATCACTTTGCAAACCGGCAGGTCATAATCCGGGAACCAATCATTTCTCAGCATTCCGAGCTCACACCCCGGTTCAGTCAGCGGCGCAAATTGCTGTTCGTGAACAGACACAGCTTCAAGCAACTCAGGGTCAAACTTTCCGGTTGAGACGTTTAAAAGCTGGGTTGTCGACGCATTTGTGATTTCTGTTACAGTTTTTCCGGTTAAACAATAGCCTATATAATCTGGAACCATCATGATTTTATCTGTTGCTTTCAACAGCTCACGGTCTTCCTCATACAACTGATACATCGTGTTAAACGGCTGAAATTGTATTCCTGTTTTTTGATAGATGATGTCTCTTGACAGGGTTCGTTCCAGTTTGCCTATTGTGTGATCTGTTCTTCCATCACGGTAGGATATCACTTCCCGCAAACGATTTCCTTTTTCGTCCAGCAAGACATAATCGACAGCCCATGTATCAATGCCGACGGTGCATTGTTCATGCCCAAGCGCTTTCACCTTTTGCAGCCCTTGCAGAATTTGTTTTAGCAAATGATCTATATCCCAAAAACAATGTCCTTCTCTTTGAATGAAACCGTTAGCGAATCTGTGAACCTCTTGTATGTCAAGCTTCCCTTCCTTCAGCTCTCCTACCATGACTCTCCCGCTTGACGCACCTACATCAATGGCAGTATAAATCATTCTTTCACCCTCTCTTCGGAAGGGGAACAGCTGTCACTATCACCTTTTTTTCTTCTAGCGCTTTTACCGATAATGGATCAAGTCCAGCATCAGTAATTAGGCGGCTGATATCCTTGAGCGAGGCGATATGTGAAAACTCGCGGTTCCCCCATTTGCTTGAATCGGCCATTAAAATGGTTTGGTCAGACCTTTCGATCATCCGTTTTTTGAGCAACGCCTGCCACTCATTTGAGTCACTCATTCCGTTATTTATGTCAAATCCTTTACATGAGAGAAAGGTTTTGTTGACATGATAGGTCTCAAGCGAACGCTCTGCTAACGGTCCGGCAAACGATAATGATTTTGCCAGCAAAATGCCGCCTGTTGAAATGACTGAGATGTTTTCTTTATTGCTAAGTTCAATAGCAGCCTTCATTGAGTTTGTAATAACGGTGAGCTCAATATCAGGAAGTATTTTCGCCATGTGCCAGGCGGTGGTGCTTGCATCAAGAATGATTCGGTCTCCGCTCTTTACGTATTTGGCCGCTTCGTGAGCGATGGCTTTTTTTTCTGTGACATTTGTGATTTCCCGTTCGGAAAAATGAATTTCTGATTCTTGCTGCTGAATACTGACCGCTCCTCCGTGGCTCCGGCTCAGTTTATGTTCTTTCTCTAGCTTCTCAAGGTCGCGCCGAATGGTTTCTTCTGTGACAGAAAACATGTCACTTAATTCGGATACGCGGATGCTTGAACGCATATTGACTATTTCTACTATTTTTTGCTGCCGTTCTGCTACTAACATCGGTAACGCCCTTCCTCTTATCTTAATCCGTTTTATTGTTTTTCTATCATAGCATACGTCTAACGCGTGAAAGCAGCAGGAACACCGCCGTCTACCGTGATCATGCAACCCGTGGTTTTTTCGGTTTTAGAAGAAGCGAAGAATGCGATGGCTTCAGCAATATCCCGCGGGTAAATATTGACGAGCAGAGCGGTGCGTTTCCGATAATGTTCCTCAAGCTCTTCTGGTTCAATTCCATACGCCGCGGCCCGTTCTTCCCGCCAGCTTGATCCCCAGATTGCCGATCCTTGCAGAACCGCATCAGGCAAAACAGAGTTGACCCGAATGCCATATTCTCCGCCTTCTGCTGCGATACATCTCGCCAAATGGGTTTCAAGCGCTTTTACCGAGCTGTAGGCAGCGGCGTTTTTCCCCGCATAAACTGAATTTTTCGATCCGACAAATACCATGCTTCCGCCTCTGTTTTGCTGTTTCATTTGTTTAAACGCTTCACGCGCCACAAGAAAATAGCCTGTTCCTAATACATTCATATTAAGATTCCATTCTTTTAGACTAGTTTCGTCAAACGGGCTTGAAGTGGCCAATCCGGCATTATTGACGACAATATCAATCCCGCCGTAAGCAAGTGCCGCTTGTTCAAAGGCTGACTTTACTTCTTCTTCCTTTGTCACGTCCATTTTGACAGCCATTGCCCTTCCTTCTCCGTATGCCTCGTTTATTTCCCCGGCAATTTTCTTCGCACCTTCTATATTAAGGTCAGCGGCAATCACGTGCCCTCCTTCAGCTGCAAAGCGTCGGCACGCTGCACTTCCGATGCCGCCGGCTCCTCCTGTTACTAACGCTACTTTACGGGAATATTCCGCTTCCGGCGGAGCGAGCGTGAGCTTATATAACTCGAGCGGCCAATATTCGACATGATAAGATTCATTTTCATTTAAAGAAACAAATTGCCCCAAAGCTGTTGATCCTTTCATAACAGCGATAGCCCTTCGGTATAAAGCGCCGCTCACTTTAGACATGGCATAACTTTTCCCCGTGTTCACCATTCCGATGCCGGGAATCAAGATCACCCGCGGAGCTGATTCGAAGATTTGGTCTCCTTCCTGCTGATGGCGGGTAAAGTAAGCGTGATAATCTGATGAAAAACGCTCGACCTCTGACTTGATCAGATCCGCCAGCTTATGCACATCGTGGGTTTCTGGATTCCACTCAATGTACAGCGGAACCCGCTTTGTATGAACAAGGTGATCCGGGCATGCCGCACCGATTTGCGAGAGTGCCGATGCTTGAACACTATTTACAAATTCCAAGACATCGTCATGATCATCATAGGAAAGGATCATTTTCTTCTTTTCACTTACAGCGCCTCTGATTACAGGCATGATGTCTGCCAAGATTTGTTTTCTTTGATCTTCCGGCAACGGCTGATACCTTTTGCCTCCAAATATCTCATTTGGATTAATACGGTCGTTAATATACTGCTCGGCTTCTTGAATGATAGATATCGTTTTTTCATAACAGGCTTCAGACGTCTCTCCCCAGGTGACTAAGCCGTGTTTCTCCATTAACACAAGCTCGGCGTTGGGATTGTTCGCTACGCCTTCAGCGATCATTTTAGATAATGTGAATCCGGGGCGTACGTATGGCACCCATACAAACCGGTTTCCGTATATGTCTTTCGCGATTTGTTTTCCATTATCAGCGCAGCATATGCTGATAATCGCATCGGGATGGGTATGGTCAACATGATTGAATGGCAGAAAAGCGTGTAACAGCGTTTCAATTGAAGGGCGGGGATGTTTGCTGTCTATCATACAATGAGACAAGTAGTCTACCATTTCTTCATCTGACATGTGATCCCTTTCGATCAAAGGGAGGATGTCTTCTAATGACAAACCGGTACAGTTATGCGCTTTCATTGTTGCCAAATCCGAACCGCTTCCTTTCACCCACATGACTTCTGTTTCACGGCCTCTGAAATCCTTTTCCGTTGTTTTCATAGATGTATTCCCGCCGCCCCAGTTGCAGACAGTCCGATCTGATCCGATCTGATTGGATCTGTACACCAATTCCTCTACACCTTTTGGCAGCTGTGCAGCATGCTTTGCATCCCATACATGTTTCACCATCTTGATATTCCTCCATCCCCTTTTAATTGTATCCGCTTTCATTATATATGATATTGGTTTGCTTTTGAATTGTTTTGTTTATTTTTGTTTTAACAAAAAAAAGAAAGCAGCAGATATGCCGCTTTCTTTTCCTATTAGGATTCAATTTTAAATTTCTTTGTGATGTCCTGAAGTTCTTCCGCCATGTTTGCCAACGTTTCAGCTGATGAGCTGATTTCTTCCATGGACGCAAGCTGTTCTTCCGCCGAAGCTGCAATGTCTTGAATGCCTGCTGAGCTTTCTTTCGACACTGCAGAAATGTCTTCAACCGCACTTGACACTTCCTGTGATCCAGCTGACAGCTGTTCAACCGTCGCGTTTAGGTTTTGCAATTCGCCAGAAATTTGGGTTGTCATCTCGTAAATTTGTTTAAAGCTTTCCGCTGTTTGGTCAGTTATCTGCAAACCTTCCTTCACTTCATGATTCACAGATTGGAACATTGAAAGTGAAGTGCTGATTTCTCTGACAATCTCTTGAATTAACCCTTCAATCTCCTTAGCAGAGTCTGCTGATTGCACGGCAAGTTTTCTGACCTCTTCCGCTACTACTGAGAAGCCTCTTCCGTACTCCCCTGCTCTTGCCGCTTCAATCGCAGCATTTAGCGCCAGCAGATTCGTTTGATCAGCAATGCCGTTAATCACATTCAAGATGCTTGTGATGTCCTTCGATTTTGTTTCAAGGCCCTTCACAACCGATTCCGCTTTTTGAACGGATTGGTCGATTGTTTTCATTTGGCCGACTGTATGCTCGACCAGTTTTTCTCCGCTGCCAGCCGCCTCAGAGGACTGTATCGAAGACTTCGTGATAGTTGAAGAGGCCTGAACCACTTTTGAAATCCCATGGTTCATTTGGGAAAGATGGTCTGAGCTTGTTTCCAGCTTCTCGCTTTGCGCCTCGTTGCCATCTGAGAACTGTTCGATGGCGAGTGTAATATGTTCAGTTGCTTTGCTCGTTTGGGCCGCGCTTGCCGTCAGCTCTTCAGAAGATGATGCCACGTTTTCTACAGACGTTTGAATGACACCAATCACAGAACGCAGTGAGGCAGACATTTCGTTAAAGCTTTCACCAAGCTGGCCAAACTCGTTTTTCGAGTGAATGTCAATGACTTCTGTCAGATCTCCGCTGCTTATTTTCGCGGATGTAGAAACCAATTTTCTTAATGGCTTGGTGATGGCGCTGATAATAAAGAGAATAAGTATACCGCCGATCACAAGTGATACGCATAGGACGATGATCGCTGTGTTCAGAACCGGGCTTGAAGCATCTTCCAATTCACTGATAAAGTATGTGCCCGCGATTTTCCAGCCTGTCAGCTTATTTGTCGTAAAGGCCATTTTCTTTTCTTTGCCTTGGAAGGTATATTCAAACGAGCCTTCTTCTTTGGAAAATACTTGATTTGTCCAATCGCCTGATCCGGTTGTCCCAGGTTTAATTGTCGGATGAGCGATATAATTTTTGTTGCCTGTTGTAATAAATGCGTAGCCATTTGTCCCGATTTTGATTCTCTTTGAAGCGGATAATACTTCATCCAGGTTTAAATCAAGCGCGATGACTCCTGAACCATCTTTTGTTTGCTCTGAGATGGTAATAACCATATCCCCTGTCGCTTCGTCAATGTACGGCTCAGAGAAAACAGCCTGTCCTTTCTTTGCAACGGCTTGCTTGTACCAGTCACGTTCTGTCGGATCAAAGCCCTTTGGCACACCGCCTTCTGGATATTTGTAGAGCTTTTTATTTTCTGAAGCCGCGTAGATGGCCCCTACATCCGCATTCAATGTTGTATACTGCTTAAATTTTTCATTCAATAAGGCTTTGTTTTTGTCTTGCAATAAATCTTTATTGATCGTCTCACTGTAATAATCAATTGCTTTTACTTTAGTATTCAACTTGTTCTGCAGGATGCTGTTGAGTTCTTCAACGTTTCCCATTGCACTATTCGTCAGTTCCTTGTCCAGTGCGTTCCATGCTGATTGATAACTGAAATATGCTAATACCCCAACCGGCAAAATAAGCACTGCCAAAAACGCAGCGATAAGCGGTTTGCTGATTGATGGCTGTTTGATCCATTTTGTAAATTTCCCCATACTTTCGACTCCTCCTTTAAGCTAAATCTAATATCGTCAAACTAGGATAAAAGGTTTAATAAAAAACTAAAAAAACACCCAAGCGTACAACCTGGGCGTTTTGGCTTACTATTCAATTTTGAATCGTTTGGTCATATCGCGAAGCTCTTCCGCCATAGACGAAAGGGTTTCTGCTGACGAGCTGATTTCTTCCATCGAGGCAAGCTGCTCTTCGGCTGACGACGCGATATCTTGGATATGAGCCGAACTTTCTTTTGAAATTGATGCAATGTGTTCGGACGCTCCCGAAACTTCCTCGGAGCTGGCGGAAAGCTGTTGTACCGTCGCACTCATATTTTGCAGTTCTCCGGCGATTTGGTTCGTCATTTCAGAAATGCGAGTAAAGCTCATTTCTGTTTTATCTGTAATATCCAGACCTGTCTGCACCTCTTGATTGACAGATTGGAACATGCCGAGAGATGTATTGATTTCCTTCACAATTTCGATGATTAATCCTTCAATCTCTTTTGCTGAATCTGCAGACTGAACTGCCAGTTTTCTCACTTCTTCCGCTACAACGGAGAAGCCGCGGCCGTACTCGCCTGCGCGCGCCGCTTCAATCGCCGCGTTTAATGCCAGCAGGTTCGTCTGGTCAGCGATGCCGTTAATCACACGCAAAATATTGGTGATGTCTTTCGATTTCGTTTCCAATCCGCGTACGACTTGTTCTGCTTCTTTAACGGACTTATCAATAACGTTCATTTGGCCGACGGTTTGATGAACGAGCTTGCCGCCTTCGCTTGCGATTTCTGTCGATTGAACAGATGAATCTGTGATGACCTCGGAAGCTTGAGCCATATTTGCCAAACCGTCATTCATTTGATAAATGTGCTCTGCCGCCGTTTCAATGTTTTCGTTTTGTTTTTCATTGCCGTTAGAAAATTGTTCAATCGCCAATGTAATATGCTCTGTTGCCTTGCTCGTTTGTCCGGCTGATGCAGTCAGCTCCTCAGAGGAAGCGGCAACGTTTTCTACTGAATCCTGGATGGCGTGTATGAGAGAACGCAGTGATGACGCCATATTGTTAAAGCTTTTGCCGAGTGCGCCCAATTCATCTTTTGAACGGATATCAATGGTTTCCGTCAAATCTCCCTCGCTGATCCGCTTAGAGGAGCCCACAAGCTGTTTCAGCGGCGTTGTAATCGAGCGAATGACAAATGTCATAACGATAATGCCTATGATAATAGCCGCGGCTAAGACAATTAACGCCAGGTGAAGGACAGGCTGGGCCGCCTCATGAATTTCATCCAAATACATGGTGCCGACGATTTTCCATCCCGTTAACTTATTTGTATCAAAGGCCATTTTTTTCTTATCGCCATCCATGCTGTATTGAAAATCACCTTTATCCGCATTTAACACCTGATCAATCCAGTCGCCTTTTAATGCAGTTCCTGAGGTTTCATGAGGATGGGCGACAACCGTTTTGTCCTTTGTCATGATAAATGCGTAGCCTTGTGTGCCGATGTTGACTTTTTTGGTTGTTTTCAACAGATTTTCAATCGTCATGTTGATTGCGATAACGCCTGAACCATCTTTTGTCTGCTGGGCGATTGTCACAACCATTGTGTTTGTAGACGCGGTTTTATAAGGATCAGTCACGACAACTTTCCCTTTATTCGCAACCGCTTTTTTGTACCAGTCACGTTCAACCGGATTATAATCGCTCGGCATCTGCAGATCTGGGTAACGGGTAAAGTGACCGTCTATGTCACTTGTATAAATCGATTCTACATCTTTATTGATTTTGATATACTGTGAGAATTTCTCTTGAATGTTTGCATTGCTTTTTGCATCGTATTTCTTTTTTGTCAGCCATTCGCTGAAGTAAGCGGCGCTGTTTTCTTTTTCTCCGATACTGGTGTTAATAATTTCGTTTAATTGCTGTACATTTTCTAATGCGCTCCCCATCATCTGTCTGTCGAGTGAGCTGCTTGCCGATTGATACGCAAAAGCTGCCAATATCACAACTGGTATGATAAGGATCGACAGGAAGGAAACGAGAAGCTTCCGTGTAATTGATCTTTGTTTTATGAGTTGGAGTATTTTTTTCATCATTCATTTCTCCTTTTTTATGCTACCCTTCATATCGGCAGAAATGGGTAAATATATACAGTAAAAAAGAAGAAATTTAACAAAGGTAACTAATTTCCCATTATTATATAGTTATTCAGACCCGTTCCCATCCACCTTAAATCGTTTTGTCAGGTCACGGAGTTCCTCAGACATCCTTTCAAGCGTCTGTGCTGATGAACTGATCTCCTCCATAGATGCCATCTGTTCCTCAGCTGAAGCGGCAATATCTTGGATGCCGTCAGAGCTTTCTTTAGAAATAGCAGTGATATCATTTGAAGCAGCAGAAATTTCTTGAGCTCCCGCTGACAGCTCTTCAACCGTCGCATTCATGTTTTGCAGAGTTGAAGCAATTTCTTTGGTCATGTGCGAAATATCTTTGAAGCTTTGTTGTGTTTCATCCGTCATGACAAGCCCTGTTTCAACTTCTTTATTTACAGACTGGAGTACGTTCAATGATGTATGAATTTCTTTGACAATATCGATGATCAGTGTTTCAATTTCTTTTGCCGAGTCAGCTGACTGTACCGCAAGTTTCCTCACTTCTTCAGCGACGACCGAGAAGCCTCGTCCGTATTCCCCCGCTCTTGCGGCTTCAATGGCGGCATTTAAAGCCAAAAGGTTGGTTTGATCCGCAATGCCGTTAATGACACGCAAAATATTCGTGATATCCTTTGATTTGATTTCCAGCCCTTTCACCACTAGTTCCGCTTCTTTCACAGAGTGGTCAATCGCATTCATTTGGCCGGCCGTTTTCCGGACGAGTGTCTCACCCTTGTTTGATAGTTCTGTCGAGTCTGCGGATGTTTCTGTAATCACCACGGCAGCCTGCGCCAGTTCAGCTAATCCATCGTTCATTTCATTAATTTGTTCGGTTGTCGTCTCAATTCTTTCGCTTTGGCTCTCGCTGCCGTTTGAAAATTGCTCAATAGCCATGGTAATATTCTCAGTTGCCTTGCTTGTCTGGTCGGCGGATGCAGTCAGTTCCTCTGATGATGAAGCAACATGATCTACCGAGTCTTTGATTCCTTGAATGAGAGAGCGGAGCGAGTGTGCCATATGATTGAAGCTCTGGCTCAGAACGCCAAGTTCATCTTTTGATTTGATTTCTATTGTTTCGGTTAGATCGCCTTTGCTGATATTTTCAGCTGATGCGACAATGTGTCTCAAAGGCTTTGTGATGGACCGAATCACAAAGTAAATCGCCGTCATTCCGGCTGTGATGGCAATGGCCAAAACGATTGATGCCACGGTCAAAACTTTGCTCGCAGCATCATGGATCTCGTCCGCATACATCGTGCCGCTGATTTTCCAGCCTGTTGTTTCGCTTGTGACAAATGTCATTTTCTTCTCTTCGCCTTTGTACGTATACTCAAAGTCGCCGCTTTTATTATTGTAGAGTTTATCAACCCAGTCCCCTTTTAACGCTGTTCCCGCTTTTTCTCCGGAGAAGGCGATGACTTTCTTGTTTTGGCTTAGGATAAAAGCATAGCCTTCTTTTCCGATATTGATTTCTTTCGCTGTTGTGACCAGGTCGTCAATTTTCATATCAACGGCGACAACGCCTGACCCATCCTCCGTCTGGCGGGCGATGGTGACGACCATTTTTCCTGACGAAATCGATTCATAAGGTTCAGTAATGATTGTTTTGCCTTTATTGGCTATCGCTTCTTTGTACCAGTCTCGTTCCAAAGCATGAAAGTCACTCGGCATGTCTGCGTATGGATAACGTGTGAAATCCCCGTCTTTGCTGCTGGAAAACACCGCAGCGACATTGTCATTCATTTGGATAAATTGTTTAAATTCCTTTTTTAGCTCTGTTTTCTTTTTATCTTTAAATTTATCTGCTGTCGCCCAATCGCTGAAAAACATGAGGCTTTTTTCAGTCGTCCTGATTTTATCATCAATGATATGATCCAATATTTGAACATTTTCCTTTGCGCTTTGCGTCATCTGGATATCAAGAGAGGCAATTGCTGATTGATAAGCGCTTACCGAAAGGACGGCAATAGGGACAATTAAGATCAGCAGAAAAGAAATAATAAGTCTCCTGGCTATTGATGACCTTCGAATCGTAGTAAGTGTTTTTTTCATATCCTTCCGAACCTTCTTTCAATTATTTACAAATTATATCGGTTGAAATTCCTTTATATTACATTGAAAATGAAGGAAAAAGTGAAAAATAGTTCTAAATTCACCTAGTGAGGCGTGACATTTTTATTATTTACTACACAAAAAAACAGCGCCTTGAGAAGCGCTGTTTTCAGATTGTTGACAAAGTCATAAAACGGTTTTCGTTTTATGACTTTGTCATCTTTTCAGCGTGATTGAAAACCCTTGAAGTCTAGGAAGGACGAGCATTGGAGCACAGCGAATGTAGCAATTCGTGAGCACCAACGCGCAGGACTGACAACGAATGCGAGGGTTTGTCGACACGCTGAAAACAGCGCCTTGAGAAGCGCTGTTTTTTGCCTTTATTCGATTTTAAATTGTTTTGTCAGATCACGAAGCTCTTCTGCCATCTGCGAGAGAGTGGTTGCTGATGAACTGATTTCTTCCATTGAGGCAAGCTGCTCCTCAGCTGATGCGGCAATGTCTTGAATGCTCGCCGAGCTTTCTTTCGACACATCGGCAATGCCGCCGACTGCTGCTGAAACATGCTGTGAACGGTCCGACAGCTGTTCGACGGTGGAATTCATCGTCTGCAATTTGCCCGCGATTTCATTTGTCATGCTGAAAATGCTCTGGAAGCTTTCTTTTGTATTGTCTGTGACAACAAGCCCGGACTGCACTTCCTGATTAACCTCTTTAAACATATGAAGAGAGGTTTCGATTTCTGCTACGATTTCTTGGATCAGCTTTTCGATTTCTTTTGCTGAATCGGCTGATTGAACAGCCAGTTTGCGTACTTCCTCCGCTACGACAGAGAAGCCGCGGCCCGATTCTCCGGCACGCGCCGCTTCAATAGCTGCGTTTAAGGCCAACAGGTTTGTTTGGTCAGCGATGCCGTTGATGACTCTCAAAATGCTCGTGATGTCTTTTGATTTTCCTTCTAACCCTTTGACTACAGCCTCAGCCTGCTGAACCGATTGATTAATCGAGTTCATTTGTCCGACTGTCTGCTGGACAAACTTTTCACCCGTTCCGGCGATTTCCGTTGATTGGATAGACGCCTTTGTGATGTCTGATGATGTTTCTGAGACATGCTGAAGGTCTCCATTCATTAAGTTCAGCTGATGAGAGCTTGATTCAACCTTTTCGCTTTGTTCCTCGTTACCGTTTGAGAACTGCTCAATCGCCATCGTGATATGCTCGGTGGCTTTGCTCGTCTGTCCAGCAGATGCGGTAAGCTGTTCGGACGATGCGGCCACATTGTTCACCGAGTCTTGAATCGCACTGATTAGTGAGCGGAGAGATTGTCCCATTTCATTGAAACTTTCCCCGAGCTCTCCAAGCTCATCCTTCGAACGGATATCGATCGTTTCTGTCAGATCCCCGCTGCTGATCGTTTTCGATGATTGCACAAGGCGTTTTAATGGTTTTGTAATCGATCGAACGATAAACAGAATTAAAATCCCGCCTATCGCAATGGAAGCAATCAGCACGATCATGCCTGTGATCAGCACAGACTTAGAGGCTTCCTTGATTTCATCCATATACATTGTGCCGGCTATTTTCCACCCAGTCAGTTCATTTGTTGTATATGACATCTTTTTATCTTCGTTATTCAAAATGTACTTGAAATCACCGCTGTTATCGGCGTACATTTTGGCAACCCAATCGCCTGAGAGCTTTTCCCCCGCCTTATGGTTCTGATGGGCGACATAGGTTTTGTTTTTCGTGGCAATGAACACATAGCCTTCTTTGCCGACCTTGATTTGTTTCATCTGTTCTAATAATTTGTCAATGGTGATATCCATGGCGACAACGCCGGATCCGTCCTTCAACTCCTGGGCAATGGTAATAACCATGCTTCCGTCACTCGCTGCCACGTAAGGGTCTGTCACGACAATTTCACCGCCGGCCTTCATCGCATCTTGGTACCAAGGGCGTTGTCTTGGATCGTATCCTTCCGGCAATTTTTCATTGGGCGCTTGTATGTAGGTGCCGTTTTCCGCGCCTCCATAAATCCTGGCTACCCCTTCATTGATAGAGACATATTGTGCAAATTTCGTTTTGAGCTCTTCTTGATTAGTCTTCCCTTTAAATACGGAGCTTTTAAGAGATTCACTGAAAAAAGTGACTCCTTTCGCTTTTGCTCCCAGGTCATTTGTAATAGTTGTATTAAAAGTGTCGACACTGGTTTTCGCACTTCCCATAATTTGCTGTTCCAGCTTACTGCTGGCGCTTCGGTAAGAACTGAATCCCAATATCAGAATAGGGACAATAAGAATCGCAATAAATGACACGATTAATTTTCTTGAGATAGACGGTTTTTTCAGCCAGTTGATAAAAGTCTTCATGTCGAGTTTCTCCTTCGGGTTTGATACAGTATATATCGGCTGCTTAAAAAAGTTTTAAAATAAAAAATGGAAGACGTTCTTTTCAGCTATCTTCAGTTTACAGCTTTCATTTTCCAAGCCCTGTGCATATCTTATTAAAAACAAGGGGGGCTAAAGATGATTATTGTATCCGGACAATTGCTCCGTCCCCAAGATATTGAAAACTGGCAGATAGATGAGAAGTTGAATCCGCTGTTAAAAGAGATGCTTGAGACGCCTGTCCAGTTTGATTATCATTCCATTGCCGAACTGATGTTTGAGCTGAACCTGCGGATGAATATCGTAGCAGCGGCAAAAACGTTGCACAAAAGCGGAGCGAAATTCGCGACTTTTCTCAAAACATACGGGAATACAGCGTATTGGAGGGTTTCACCGGAAGGCGCCTTGGAGCTGAAATACAGAATGCCGCCCTCAAAAGCGATTCGGGATATTGCAGAAAACGGCCCGTTTTACGCGTTTGAATGCGCCACCGCCATTGTGGTCATTTATTATTTGGCCTTGATCGATACAATCGGGGAGGAAACATTTGACGCCAGCTTTGACAGTATTATTTTATATGACTGGCACTATGAGAAATTGCCGATATACACGGAAACAGGGCATCACTATTTCCTTGGAGATTGCCTGTATTTTAAAAACCCTGAGTTTGATCCTCAAAAAGCGCAGTGGAGAGGCGAAAATGTGATTATGCTGGAAGAAGATAAATTTTTCGCCCACGGCCTGGGAATCTTAAGCGGGCAGCAAATTATCGAGAAGCTGAATTCTTTTCGAAAAAAAGGAGCCGTACAGCCAGCTTATCTTCTGCCTCAGGCGACCAGACTGGATGTTCCGTCTCTTTACCGCATCGTCCGCTAAAAAAGCCCCAACGCCTATTTCGGGGGCGATGGGGTTTCAAACGCTTTTCGTTTTCGATAAAAAGGGGCTGTGCCGAAATACTGGTTCGCAGCCCATTCCATTTTTTCAAGGTCATTTCTTGTCACGATTGGATCAGGGCTGCTCCATTTGATAAAGCGGACAAAATAATAGCCATTGATAGGGGCCATTGTAACTTTTGAGTGAGGCCAGCCTTCAAATACAAACTCAATTTTCCCTCTTTTTTTATAAGAATATTGAAGAATGTTCATCATCTGCCACCCCTGTTTCACAAGTTACTTGCTGCAAAGCTCGGCTAACAGTGACTTCACATTAACGGGCCGGTTCAGCATGCCGACAGATTGCCCGGCCCACAGAGACATATACCCGGAATCTTTTTCTCTGGCTGCGTGTTTTCTCATCGGCTTTGTTAACGTGTTTTGCAATGGATAAGGAAGTGCGTTTGCCTCCTCAGCTTGCTGCTCTTTCATCCATTGATTGACTATACCCCTTGCAGGCTTACCTGAAAACAATGAGGTGAGGCGCGTGTCTGTTCCCCGCGCTCTTTTTAATTCGCGCCGGTACGTTTCTGATACGTCGCATTCCTCACACATGAGAAATGGCGTCCCGACCTGTACGCCCTGGGCTCCGAGACAATGAGCGGCTTGGACGCCGCGGCGGTCGGCAATTCCGCCTGCCGCGATTACCGGAATGGTCACTGCATCTGCCGCCTGGGGAATCAGCGACATAAGACCAAGTGCGGATTCCCCGCTCACCGGCAGAAAGGAACCGCGATGGCCGCCCGCTTCGCTTCCTTGCAGTACAATGATGTCCATTCCTCGTTCTTCTAGCATGATGGCTTCCTGCGGAACCGTAGCCGTACCAATGAGACAGCAGCCATTTTTCTTTAACGCTTGAATGGCTTCATCCGGCGGAATGCCGAACGTAAACGAACAGGCTTTGACATTGTATTTCATAATGATGCTTATTTTTCTATGGAAGTCCCCCCATTCCTCTTCTTCTGAAGAAAATGGAGAGGCCTGTTCGGCAAATGGAATTCTGTTTTTCCAAGTTTCAACGCTGTCTTCGTCCGGTTCTTTTCTGCTTTCCGGAACAAACACATTCACCTGAAATGCTCGATCAGTCAGCTGCTGCATGTCAACGACTTGCTTTTCGAGCATGTCGGAACTGAGATATCCGGACGCTAAGCTGCCAAGCGCGCCTTCATTCGATACTGCGGCTGCCAAGTCGGGCGTGACCAGCCCGCCGGCCATCGGCGCCTGGATGACAGGTATGGTCAGCGATAATGTTTTCAGCCAATCCGTCATAAAAATCCTCCTATTCCCCCATGATTTTGATATAACATGTCCGGGTGCGGGGGCCGTCGAATTCGCAGAAATAGATGCCCTGCCACGTTCCAAGAATCAACCGGCCATTTTCAATAATGACGTGTTGGGAAGCTCCCACCGTACTCGACTTCATGTGCGCAGCTGTATTGCCTTCCATATGTCGGTCCAGCTCGTGCTCCCACGGATACACTTCATCAAATCTTCTGAGCATATCTTTTTTGACGTCCGGATCGGCGTTTTCGTTAATTGTAATGCCCGCGGTCGTATGCGGACAGTAAATCAGCGCAGCGCCGCTCGTCACCCCTGTTTCTTGAAGAAAGGCTTCCGCCTCGCGTGTGATCTCAATCATTTCATCTCGCTTACTCGTTTTGATTTGCAGTGTTTTCAGCATTTGGATCTCCTTTCTGTCCGTTCTATTTGCTAATTCGTTCTGTGTTCTCTTTTTCCTGTTAACATAGTCACATAAACGTGATCAAAACAAAAAACTCCAGTCTATGGCTAGAGTTTAGCGCCATACATATACTCTTGCTTCATACGGCTGCAACAGGACTGATGTCATGTGCTTGTGAGGCTTTATTTCGACATTTGACAATACGAGTGCGTCTGATGACAATGGCAATCCGGCGCGCTTGAAAAAGGCCGGTGTTGCCGACAGATTGGCCGCAATCAGCGCAGTATGGTTCTCGTTTTTCCGAAGATACGCAAAGATTTGCTGATCTTCGGGCAAAATGAGCTCGTATATTCCGTTGATAAAAACATCGTATGTTTGGCGCAGCTTGATCAAACTCATGTAAAAGTGGTATACGGATGTTGGGTCGTTTTGTTGCGCCTCGGCATTTAGCCATTTGTAATTTTCATTAATTCCGATCCACGGTTTGCCATCAGAAAATCCGGCGTATGGATCAGCATTCCATTGCATCGGCGTTCGCGAATTGTCCCGCCCTTTTTTCCAGACAATCTTCATCACGTCCTCGTGTGAAGCGCCTTTCGCCCTTTCTATTTCATACAGGCGTTTCATTGCGACATCATCATAATCAGCAATAGACGGAAAAGCCACGTTCGTCATGCCAAGTTCCTGTCCCTGATAAATAAACGGCGTGCCCTTCATGAGAAAATAAACAGCAGCAAGCGCTTTTGCACTTTCTTTCAAGTACACTCCGTCGTCTCCCCATACAGAAACTGAACGGGGCTGGTCGTGATTTTCCATAAACAACGCATTCCAGCCGATCCCTTCAAGACTGTCCTGCCAGTCTGTTAAAATTCGTTTAAAGGAAACGATATCAATGCTCTCATTGACTTCTACATCCCACAGGCCGAGATGCTCAAATTGAAAAATCATGCTGAAGATGCCGTTTTTTTCTCCAGCCCAATCAGCCGCTTCCTTTGCAGAAACCCCGTTTGCCTCACCCACTGTCATTATCGGATAACGGGAAAATGTCTTTTCTTTGAGCTCTGTTAAAAAATCCATTATGCCGTCGACATTCATGTGATAGGGGAAGGAGGGAACGACATCCAACCCTTTGGGATTCGGCATATCGGGAAGCCCTTCTTTTTTCTTAATATGCGTAATCGCATCCACCCGAAATCCATCAATGCCTTTGTCAAGCCACCAATTCACCATGTCATAAATCGCATTTCTCACCTTTTCATTTTCCCAATTCAAATCAGGCTGTTTTTGATCAAAAAGGTGAAGATAATATTGGCTAGTCTTTTGATCATACTGCCAAGCCGATCCGCCGAAAATACTTTCCCAGTTATTTGGCGCTTTGCCATTTTGGCCGTCCTTCCAAATATACCAGTCGCGTTTCTCCGAGTGTACAGAGGAACGGGATTCAATGAACCATGGGTGTTCATCGCTTGTATGGTTCACGACAAGATCCATTATCAGCTTCATGTCCAGTTCATGCATATCTCCAAGCAGCTGGTCGAAATCAGCCATGGTGCCGAAATCGCTTAATATGTTTTTGTAATCCTTGATATCATAGCCGTTATCCGCATTAGGCGAATCGTACAAAGGACAAATCCAGATGACGTCGGCACCCAGCTCCTTTATGTAGGGAAGCTTGGATCTGATTCCTTGAATATCCCCGATTCCGTCGCCATTGGAATCTTTAAAACTTCGAGGATAAATGTGGTAGACAACAGCTTCCTTCCACCAAGCCTTTTTCATACAGCCACTCCCTTCCTCAGTATCACAGTCTATATATCTTATGTAGAAAAAAGGATGTACAGCATTGCTTTTTCAGGAAACCGCCTGCTGCATCAAAAAACAGCCGCTCAATAGCCTCGGCTGCTCTTTTATAAAAAGTCAGTTTTTTTTATTTCTACAAAACGGATATGATGATCTTCAGCATCAAGGATTTTAAATTCACAGCCCTCCGCGTGTATCACATCCCCTGCTTCCAGCTCCATTTTTTGTGTCAGAAGCCAGCCCGCGATCGTATCAATTTCTTCATTTTCAATGGCAGTGTCGAGCAGATCGTTCACTTCGTCTATTAGCGCTTTTCCATCCATCACATAATGGTGCTCGCCTTTTTTCAAAATGTGCGGTGTTTCATCCTGGTCATATTCATCGCGGATGTCCCCGACAATTTCCTCAATAATATCTTCGACAGTGACAAGCCCTGCCGTTCCGCCGTACTCATCTACGAGAATGGCCATGTGAATCCGCTCCTTCTGCATGCGGATCAAAAGCTGCTGAACAGGGATGCTTTCAATGACCCTGATAACGGGCCTCATGATCTGTTTTAACTTTATCGGCTGGCCGAGAAAATAAGCCTTAAACATGTCTTTACTGTTGATGATCCCTAAAATATGATCCTTGTCTTCTTTGATGACAGGGTAGCGTGTATACCGTTCATTAATGATGTGATGAATCGCTTCTTCAAGCGACTGCTCCAACGAGATGACCGCAATTTCTGTCCGCGGGATCATGATCTCTCTCGCTACCCGGTTGTCGAATTCAAAAATCTTATTCACATAGCGGAATTCAGAATGATTGATTTCTCCTTTTTCATAGCTTTCTGAAAGGATCAGCCTCAGTTCCTCCTCGCTGACGACAACCTCATGCTCCTTCACAGAATGAAAGCCAAATAATTTCACAAAAAAACTTGCGGAGCCGTTCAATGCTTTAATAAACGGAAACATGATTTTATAAAACCAAATCAAAGGCTTTGCAACCCATAAGCTGACAGCTTCAGCCTTTTGAATGGAGACCGTTTTCGGGGCAAGCTCCCCCAGCACCACATGCAAAAAAGTGACGATGATAAATGCAATGATAAATGTGACAATGTGGTTCATCGGTTCCGGGATGCCTGTCATCTCAAACAAAGGATGAAGAATGCGTTCAAATGTCGGTTCACCAAGCCATCCAAGGCCGAGAGCTGTAATGGTAATCCCGAGCTGGCAGGCTGATAAATACTCGTCCAGATTGGAGATGATTTTGTGTGCGGCAAGCGCCCGGCTATCACCGCTTTCGATCAACTGATTGATTTTTGATCCTCTGATTTTGACGATTGCAAATTCTGCTGCAACGAAAAAAGCCGTAATGCCAACCAATACAAAAATGGCGACCAATTGTAAAATAAGCAAAAAAAGCCCTTACCATAAATGGTAAGGGGCCACCTCCTTAACGTTAATTCTCATTACGACCGTTTAAGAAGATCATCACAAAGCGAAGAAGCTCAAACAGGGAAACCAGGGCGGCGGCCACATATGTTAAGGCGGCGGCGCTCAGCACTTTATTTACCCCATTCTCTTCAGTGTTTCGGATGAATCCTTCTGACACAATAATTTGCTTCGCGCGTGAACTTGCATTAAATTCGACAGGCAGTGTAATCAGCTGGAAAAAGACAGCGGCTGAAAACAGAATGATGCCAAGCCCGATCAGATTCAGGCTGCCGAGAAGCATGCCTCCTAAGAAAAGAAAAGGAGCTACACCGGATGCAAAATTCACGACTGGGAAGATTTTATGTCTCAGCACAAGCGCACCATATGCTTCCTGATGCTGCAAGGCGTGTCCGACTTCATGGGAAGCTACGGAGATGGCGGAAATTGAGCGGCCGTAATAGACCGGCTCAGATAACCGCACCACCCGTTTTGTCGGGTCGTAATGGTCTGTTAAAGTGCCTCTTACCGGTTCGACCGGCACGTCGTAAAGACCGTTTATATCTAAAATCCGTCTTGCCGTTTCTGCCCCTGTACGTCCGCTTGAGGCTTCCACTTTTGAATATTTTTCAAAATTGCTCTTCACTTTAAATTGTGCCCAAAACGATAATCCCAATGCGGCTATTGTCAAAAATATAAACAGCATTTTTCATCATCCTTTATCTGTGATCAAATCTTTCTTTATTACGATTATTTTAATGAGTTTTCTTTCTGGTGTACAGAAATGCGCTTTTTCTTCCGGCTCGGAGCACACATTCCGATCAGCAGAAAGAACAGTCCTCCTAAAAATAAATAAAAGGCAAAGCCGCCGACATTCTTTTTCAGAAAGTGAAGCCAGGAGAAGCCGCCGGAAAAGTGATTATATGAATTCAACTCAAAAATAAACAAAATCACCGCGGATGCCGCCAGCTGGGTTCCGATCAAAACCACGATCGTTCTTTGAATGATCGTCATCTTTTTCATCCTTTTTGCTTTAGTTTATGGAGAAATCCGTTTTTATATGTTTTGTTCATTTTTTGAAAAACATCACCGGAAGTGGGACATACTGTTAAAAAAAAGCGCGGGTGTGATGGAAGCCATGAAAGTGACGAGCGAGGAAAAGGAACAGCTGAGCACAGCAATCGACCGAATGAATGAAGGGCTGGACGCATTTATCCAGCTTTATAATGATTCGGAAATTAATGAGCCGCTTATTCAGCTTGAAGATGATACAGCCGATTTAATGAAGCAGGCCCGAGATATGTACGGCCAAGAGAAGCTAAACGAGAAATTAAATACAATTATTAAACAGATTTTATCCATCTCATTATCTGAAGAAGGAGAAACAGAATGAAATCAAATCGGATCTTTATTTCTTGGCTGAGGTGGCCGTTATTTATCCGAATCGCGGTCATTATTTTATTTCTGATTCTTTTGTTCGGCCAAATCATCTATATACTTGAGCCGAAACAATTCACATCGGTATTTGAAGGGATCTGGTGGGCGATTGTTACCGTTTCGACGGTCGGCTATGGAGACTATGTTCCCCACACACCGATGGGACAGGCAGCCGGAATACTGCTGATCTTGACCGGAGCAAGCTTTGTCACCGCCTATTTCGCCACATTATCAGCGGCCGCATTCAGCAGACAGCACCGCTACATTGAAGGAAAAGTTGCTTACAAAGGGCGGGGCCATATCATTTTGATTGGGTGGAATGAAAAAACAAACCGGCTGCTGAAGCAGCTTCAGCTTGCGGCCCCATCCAAGACGGTTGTGCTGATCGATGAGACTTTAAATGAAGGCCCGCTTATCGAAAACGTTCATTTTATACGAGGCCACGCTGCCGATGATGAGACACTGAAACGTGCCAATATTACGGAAGCGGAATCAGTGATGGTGACAGCCGATCAGTATAAAAGTGAAACTGAAGCAGATATGCTGTCAGTGTTGATTCTTTTATCTGTTAAAGGGCTTAACCCTCTTGCTTTTTGTATCGTCGAGATTTTGACTGACCGTTTTGTCACAAATGCGGAGCGGGCTGGCGCTAATCAAATCATCGGTACCTCAGAATTCATCAGCCAAGCGATGCTGCAGCATTACCAAGCCAATGTACAGCCGTCTAAGAGCGGCATCAATTTGAAAATTGATCAGCAAGTGAAGCTTCTGCCTGTTCCCGATGATTTAAAGGGAGCCGCTTACAAAACGTGTGTCCTCTATTTCCTTGATCACAACACGACAATTATCGGTGTACAAAAAGAGGAGGGGCCGGTGATTTCCCCTCCTCTTACGTATAAGGTGCTCGAAACAGACAAATTTCTGGCGATCTAATGCAGCAGAACATCCTCTAATTCTTTCACTAGGGAGGCGCCAATGTCCAAATACGCAGGGTCAATTTCCGCGTCTCGCCTCTCCGGCTCGGAAAATTGATTAAACAGTGATTGGAACGGGCCTCCCTCGGCATAGTCGTCAAGATCCGCCTGAAACACCTGCCTCAGCATAAATGGCGTTCCGATCCGGACGGCCACTCCTCGTTGATCGAGACTGCCTCGCACTGCGTGGACGGGAATCCTTAAAAACAAATAGCCGTCTTGATCGTCAATTTTATAATCAAAATAGCCGTGATCGTATTCCCAGCCGCCGTTTATCACATAACCAAGCGGCTTCATGATTTGTTCCAGTTCTTGAAGCAGAAAAGACTGCCCATCTATCACGGAAGGTATTGTAATCATCGAAATGCCCCTTTTATTACTTATCCTGTCCTGCCGTACAAGACTTCATTCAGAGGCTTACTACATGGAAATCGTTGTTTCTTTCGTGCGGCCAGCAAAAAAGAAAGCGCATTCAATTAAAAGGTAAACAGCCATTGCCGCTGCAAGCCCTGCAGCTGATTCCCATGAAAGATAAACAACTACGCCATAGAGCCCTAATTTAGTGAAAAGAGTATGGGATCGCTTTAAATGCAGCAGCCGGTGAACCGCATCCGTAAAAAGAGCAAGCGGTAAACCAATAAGAAGAAAGGCATGGACGAAAAAGTGGAATAACGTACCGCCATAACTTGAAGAAAACACAGTATTCACCGTATCAAAAGAGATAAGGATACTTAGAACAGCTGCAGAACAAGCGGCAATAATGAGATGTTTAACCATTTGTTTCATGAACATCAGCCCCTTTCTGATTTTATAAAAAGCCGACCGGCAAATGCCAGTCAGCTTTCTCACATTAATCTTCCAGACGTTTTTCAAGCTCTGCTTTTTTCTCTTCAAAGCCAGGTTTGCCAAGCAAAGCAAACATATTGACTTTATACGCTTCTACTCCAGGCTGGTCAAATGGATTGACACCGAGGAGATATCCGCTCATCGCGCAGGCTTTTTCGAAGAAATATACAAGGTATCCAAAAGTATATGCATTCAGCTCAGGAATGTTCACGATTAAGTTCGGCACATTTCCGTCTGTATGGGCAAGCATCGTGCCCTGGAATGCTTTCTTGTTAACGAAATCAATCGTGTTTCCAGCTAAATAGTTTAAGCCGTCAAGATCGTTATCCGCTTCTTCGATTGTCAGCTCATGTTTCGGTTTCTCTACATTCAGCACCGTTTCGAATAAATCTCTGCGGCCTTCCTGCACATACTGGCCTAATGAATGAAGGTCTGTTGAATAGTTAGCTGAAGAAGGATAAATACCCTTCTCATCTTTCCCTTCACTTTCTCCGAACAACTGCTTCCACCATTCCGCAAAATACTGGAGCGCCGGTTCGTAGTTGATGAGCATTTCGATTGTTTTGCCTTTATTATAAAGCACATTGCGAACAACCGCATATTGGTATGCAGGGTTTTCTTCTAGTTCAGATGTTGCAAAATCTTTGCTCGCATCCAGTGCGCCTTTCATCATGTCGTCAATGTTGACGCCGCTGACAGCAATCGGCAAAAGGCCAACAGCTGTTAATACAGAATAACGGCCGCCGACATCATCAGGAATGACAAACGACTCGAAGCCTTCTTCGTTAGAAAGCGTTTTTAATGCGCCGCGCTCTTTATCAGTTGTCGCGTAAATCCGCGCTTTCGCTTCTTCTTTGCCGTATTTCTCTTCAAGAAGCTTGCGGAAAAGACGGAAAGCGATTGCAGGTTCAGTTGTCGTACCTGATTTAGAAATGACATTAATAGAGAAGTCCGCATCTTCAAGAAGATCCATGACATCTCTCATATAGGATGAACTGATGTTGTTTCCGATGAAAATAACTTGCGGATTGCCGCGCTTTGCTTTTGGCAATGTATTATAAAACGCGTGATTAAGCGCTTCAATCGCTGCCCGCGCGCCGAGGTAAGAACCGCCGATGCCGACAACAAGCAATACATCAGAGTCAGATTTGATTTTTTCCGCGCTTTTTTTGATGCGCGCAAATTCTTCTTTATCATAATGCTCAGGGAGGTCCACCCAGCCTAGAAAATCACTGCCAGCGCCTGTTTTTTCATGAATATTATGGTGTGCTGTTTTTACAAAGTCCCGCAAATATGTAAGTTCATGTTCGTTGAAGAAAGTCAACGCTTTTGAGTAGTCAAAGCGTACATGCGTCATTGCTTGTCCCTCCATAACGGTATAATGTTTTCATCTTTCACTTTATATGAACTGACCTGTGAAATCAAGTCAAGAAGAAAGGGCGGGATATAACCAGATTACCTATTGTGACATTTTTAAAAAATAAAAAGGGAAACAGCCAAAACTGCTTCCCCCCTTGTTTTATAGAGATGCCTTTAAAATGGCCAGAACATCTTCTTTGTTGAGTGATTTAAACTGGCCGAAAGTTCCGTTAGCCATCGCCTTATCAGCAATTGTGTCAAGCTGCTCATCATTGATATCATAATCAGCAAGACGGTTTGGAGCGCCTAGGCTAGTCCAGAACGCAGACAGCTTATCGATACCTTCAAGCGCGATTTCCTCATCTGATTTACCAGTTTCTTCAACACCAAACACGCGCACTGCAAGCTGTTTCATGCGGGCAGGGTTTTCTGACAAAGTATGTCTCATCCAGTTCGGGAACAGAATCGCCAGTCCGCCGGCATGCGGAATATCATAAACGGCTGAAACTGCATGTTCAATATTATGAGTTGCCCAATCGCCTCGTGCCCCCATAGAAAGCATGCCGTTTAATGCAATTGTCCCTGTGTACAGAATCGTCTCACGCAATTCGTAATTTTCGAGATCGTTGATCAGTTTAGGCGCTGTTTCAATGACCGTGCGCAGAAGCGATTCACACATACGGTCCTGATACGGCGTGTTTGATACATGATGGAAATATTGTTCGAATACGTGGCTCATCATGTCAACCATACCGTAGATCGTGTGATTTTTAGGAACGGTGAACGTATTCACCGGATCGAGAATCGAGAATTTAGGGAATACGAGCGGGCTGCCCCAGCCGTATTTTTCTTTTGTTTCCCAGTTTGTAATAACCGAGCCTGAGTTCATTTCAGAACCAGTCGCTGCGAGAGTCAATACAGTTCCGAATGGCAAAGCATCCTTCGGCTGATGTTTTTTCGTGACGATATCCCACGCATCACCATCATACTTCGCTCCTGCGGCAATCGCTTTTGTACAGTCGATGACACTTCCTCCGCCGACAGCCAGCAAGAAATCGATGTTGTGTTCTTTACAGAGGGCAACACCCTTATTAACAGTCGACACACGCGGATTCGGTTCTACACCTGCTAATTCATGCACGGTCACTCCGGCTTTATTCAGCTGTTCCATCACTTGATCATACAAGCCGCTGCGTTTGATGCTTCCGCCTCCGTAAACCAGCAATACGTTTTTACCGTAAGGTTTGAGTTCCTCCGGAAGTCTTTCCACTTCTCCGCGCCCGAAAATTAATTTGGTCGGATTCCAGTATGTAAAGTTTTGCATGACATCTCCTCCTTAGATTTTTATTATGCAGAATGTCCTCATAACCTGTAAAGCAATCAGCTCTCACCGGGCGGCATATCGTATGGTTTGGTACGGCAAGATGTTGGGAAAGAAACTGATATAGGCGAAGGCAGAACAGTTTCCCTCAATATGGAGAATGCATGTATAGATTCTCCAATGTGTCACAATCTATAACTGTTTTAATAATTCATGGAGGAGGTTGCAAAACATGAGTACGATCCAGAGAATTTGTCTAGTTTTAACGATCATTGGCGCTATTAACTGGGGACTGATCGGATTTTTCCAATTTGACTTAGTAGCGGCCATCTTCGGCGGCCAAGGGTCAGCCCTTTCTCGTATCATTTACGGACTTGTCGGAATCGCCGGCTTAATCAACCTAGGTCTGCTGTTTAAGCCAAACGAGCAAACATCTCGTGAAGAGGCAGCAAATCCTGAGATGCGATAAATAAAAAAGCACCGGACCTTTCTGTCCGGTGCTTCAACGGGGTGACAAACCCTCGCTTTTGTTGTCAGATCTGCGTATCTGCACTTACAAAAGACAAAATCCCAAAACATTGTGTTTTGGGATTTTGATGACATGAAAAGCACCGGACATTCCCGTCCGGTGCCTTTTTTTCATACTTATTTTTTGATAAGGTCTTTGCGGTTGGACATTTCGATCCATTCTTCAAGCTTATCTTTTAATGTGTTGAAACCTTGTGGTGTAGAAGCTTCTTCGCTTACTTGCGCAGCTTTAGGTTTTCTTGGTTTGCTTTCTTTTTTCTCAGGCGCAGCTTGTGTCGCACGAATTGAAAGGCTGATTTTTCCTTTTTCTTCGTCAACAGCAAGTACTTTTACTTGTACTTCGTCGCCAACTGAAAGGTGCTCGTTGATATCTTTTACGAAACCGTGAGTCACTTCAGAAATGTGTACTAAACCTTGAGTTTCTTCATCTAATGCAACAAACGCACCATACGCTTGTAATCCTGTAACTTTACCAGTGTAAACACTGCCCACTTCAAATTTTGCTGCCATTCATAACAACTCCTAAGTTAAATTAAATATCTGTTTATACGCAATTTAAAATTATATCACAGATGTTTTGTTTCCGCAAAGAAAACTTTTTTTATCAAAATCAGGTTTAAGCATAGCGAAAAGGGGTAAACTGAAAATACCAAAGGCTTTCTAGTATTCCCCCCTTTTATTGGATGCGAACAAAAGGTTCGTATCTTTTTTTATGTCGTTTTGTTCAGGAAACGTTTCATTCTGACTAACGCTTCTTGTAGCTGCTCGATCGAGGTTGCGTATGAACAGCGGATATAGCCTTCACCGCTCGGGCCAAACACACTTCCCGGGACAACAGCCACTTTTTCCTGTGTCAGAAGCTCTTCTGCAAACTGCTCTGAGCTCATTCCCGTGCTTTTAATGGATGGAAAAGCATAGAAAGCGCCGCCCGGATGATGACAGTTGAGGCCGATTTCATTGAGCGTTTCCACAAATAAATTCCGTCTTCTGCGATAGCTTTTTTTCATTTTTTCTACATCTTCCATTCCGTTCTTCAAGCCCTCCAAGGCGGCAAACTGCGCCATGGCCGGCGCGCACATCATGGCATACTGGTGAATTTTAAGCATTGCATCCCGGAGCACAGGCGGCGCTGCGGCAAAACCGAGTCTCCAGCCCGTCATCGCAAACGCTTTTGAAAAGCCCGAGATGACAACCGTCCGTTCCTTCATTTCCGGCAATGCCGCTATGCTTGTAAATTCCTCATCATATGTCAGCTCTGCGTAGATTTCATCTGCTAAAACAATGACGTCATGTTTTTTGGCAAACTCCGCAATTTCGTTCAGCTCTTCCTTCGAATAAACCGAACCTGTCGGATTTGATGGCGAGCAGATGAGAATCGCTTTTGTTTTTTCAGTGACAGCCGCTTCAAAATCGGCAGCTGTCGCTTTAAACCCTTGGTCTGCCGTTGTATGGACATGAACCGGAATGCCGCCTGCCAAAGAAACGAGCGCATCGTACGCCACAAAACACGGTTCAGGAATGATGACTTCCTCACCTGGATTCACAATAGCACGGATCGCAATATCCAAGGCCTGACTCGCCCCTACGGTCACAATCAGCTCATTGTCTGGCGAATAGCGAAGGCCAAACCTGCTGCTCAAGTAACGGCTGATTTCCTCACGCAATGAGTATAAACCGGCATTGGCAGTGTATGACGTATATCCTTGTTCAAGGGAGAGAATGCTTGCTTCGCGTACATTCCATGCAGTAACAAAATCAGGTTCGCCGACACCTAAAGAAATCACGCCTTCCATCGTTGCCGCCAAATCAAAGAATTTGCGGATGCCCGACGGTTTTATTTGTTGTACATAGTCAGATAAATACGAAGTCATTTACGGTGACACCACGATTCTTTTGTCGTCGTCTCCTGTTTCAAACACTTTGCCGTCATGCTTGTATTTTTTCAGGATGAAATGAGTCGTCGTCGATACAACTGAATCAAGAGTGGACAGTTTATCTGAAACAAAACGCGCTATGTCAGACATTGAATTGCCGCGAATCACGACCGACAAATCGTACACGCCTGACATCAAGTAAACTGATTCAACCTCTTGGAATCGGTAAATGCGTTCCGCCACTTCATCAAAACCGACTCCCCGCTTCGGGGTTACTTTGACGTCAATCATAGCTGTGACCCCTTCGTGTCCGTCGACTTTTCGCCAGTCAATCATAGCGGAATAATCGATGATAACCTTTTCTTTTTCCAGTTTGTCTATAATTGCTTTTACTTCATTTACAGGAATGCCCGCCATCTTTGCGATTGTTTCTAAATCGGCGCGGCTGTTTTCGTCTAAAATTTCTAATATTTCTGTTTCTTTTTCTGTCAATTTCATTCAATTCACACCTTTGCAATGTCAAGAAATCTTCATGACATTATATCACGTTTTTTGACGAATGCTAAGAAAAAAACAAAGAGAAACTTCCGCTAGAATTGACATTTTCAGGACACAATACAGACATCACATGAAAGGGAGTGACACAGAATGGAGGCGGTTTCACCAATAAGGCGGCTTACAGTAGATGGAGTAAATGTGTATTATGAACATTATCAAAATCCAGGCAGGCACACTCTTGTCTGCGTGCACGGTTTTTTATCGTCTGCTTTTAGCTTCCGAAAAGTCATTCCTCTTCTTCAGGACAAGTACGACATCATCGCACTTGATTTGCCTCCTTTCGGCCAATCTGAAAAATCAAGAACATTTGTCTATACGTATCACAACCTTGCTAAGCTTGTCATTAGAATTTTGGAACACTTGCAAGTGAAACAGGCCGCGCTTGTCGGACATTCAATGGGCGGGCAAATATCGCTGGCTGCTGCGCTGCAAAAGCCTGAGCTTTTTTCGAAGATTGTGTTGCTTTGCAGTTCAGGATATTTGAAACGTTCACACCCGACGATCATTTTCGGGACCCACCTTCCATATTTTCATCTTTATATTAAGCGCTGGCTTTCGAAAGAAGGCGTGGTGAAAAATTTATTGAATGTTGTGCATGACAAATCGCTGATTGATGAGGAAATGATTGACGGCTATGGCAAGCCGTTTCAAGATGAGGAGATTTTCAGGGCCATGACAAAGTTTATCCGCCATAGAGAAGGCGATTTAGAACCCGAGCAATTAAAGAAAATGAACAAGCCCGCTCTATTGATTTGGGGCGAGGAGGACCGGATTGTCCCTGTGGAGATCGGTAAACGGCTGCACCGGGATTTGCCTGATTCCGTCCTATACTCACTTGGCCAGACCGGACATCTGGTGCCAGAGGAACAGCCAGAATTCGTTTCCGAGCACATCGCAAAATTTATCACATAACAAAAAAACCGGATGATACCGGTTTTTAAGGCGTGCAGGAGCTGCTGTCTTTCATGAATAAAAGCTGGCCAGCCACTTCCCGGCAGCTGTCGATCGGCAGCTTTTGTTCAAAAGAAGCTTCAAATATATCCTGAATGCTTTTCGCCAGAACGTCGGGATCGTCTTCATCATAGACCGCCTGCACGACATCAACAGCCTCTGTTTCGTAAAATTCTTCTCCATATTGAAACGGGTCCCATTTGGCAATGATCTTGATCATTTCCCTGACCGCTTGACTTTCTTCCATATTGATCACCGCTTATCATAATATTTGCAGTATTATTTTATCATAGTTACGCTAAGAAGAATAACATTCCTAAGGGGGTAACAGAATGAACTTTGATATACGAGAAGAACGCCTTGGCACCCAATCGATCAAATGGGACAAAGCAGGCGAATTATTCGGCGTGGAAGACGCACTGCCGATGTGGGTGGCGGATATGGATTTCCGCGCGCCGGAAGCGATAGCTGACGCACTAAAAGAGCGACTCAGCCATGGGATTTTCGGTTATACGGCGCCAGACCAAAATACGAAGGATGCTGTGTGCGGATGGATGCGCAAAAGGCACGGCTGGAAGGTGAACCCGGAAAGCATCACATTCAGCCCGGGGGTTGTCACCGCTTTGAGCATGGCGGTTCAAGCTTTCACGGAACCTGAAGATCAAGTGGTTGTCCAGCCTCCTGTTTATACGCCCTTTTACCATATGATTGAGAAAAACGGCCGGCATATTTTACATAATCCACTGCTGGAAAAAGACGGCGTTTATGAAATGGATTTTGAAGATTTGGAGACGAAGCTCAGTGATCCAAGCGTCAAATTGTTTATTTTATGCAACCCTCATAACCCATCAGGACGTTCATGGGGACGGGAAGATTTACAGAAGCTCGGCGAATTGTGTTTGGAACATGGCGTCACCATTGTATCAGATGAAATCCATTCCGATTTAATGCTGTACGAACACAAACACACGCCGTTCGCTTCACTCTCTGACGATTTCGCTGAGATTTCCGTGACATGTGTTGCGCCAAGCAAAACATTTAATATTGCCGGATTGCAGGCATCGGCCATCATTATTCCGGATCGGCTGAAGCGCGCCAAGTTTTCCGCAAGCCTCCAGCGCAATGGTTTAGGCGGGCTTAACGCGTTTGCCGTCACTGCGATCGAAGCCGCTTATTCAAAAGGCGGGCCATGGCTCGATGAATTGATCTCATACCTTGAGAAAAACATGCGCGAAGCTGAAGCCTTTTTCAGCACCGAGCTCCCAAAAGTGAACATGATGAGGCCGGACGCATCTTACCTGATATGGCTCGATTTCAGAGCTTACGGCTTATCCGACGCGGAGCTTCAGCAGAGGATGCTGAAAAAGGGGAAAATCATTTTAGAGCCAGGGACGAAATACGGGCCTGGCGGAGAAGGATTTATGCGCCTGAACGCGGGATGCACTCTCTCAACCTTGCAGGACGGCCTGGGCCGCATCAAAGCCGCATTAGCTTAAATATACCTGTTAAACGCCTTTACGTCTTCATTTGTAAAGGCGTTCTTAATAAAGGATTTTTATATTTCTCTTCTATTGTTTAGTGTTATAATAGATTCATATTTTATATGAAAGGATTTTACACGAATGGAAGTTCTAAAAGACTATCTCCTGCATATCTGTTTTATTTTGTTTCCTATTCTTCTTTACCAATTGTTTTGGCTCGGAAAGCCGGCGATCCTCGTTCCCAAAATAAACAGTTTATTGGTCACATTATTCGCCTGCGGCGCCTCTGTTTTATGCATTATCTTTCCTATTCATGAAATGGACTACATACAATACGGCCTTCAGATGATTCCCGTTATCATTTGTTTATTTTACATTAGTACTGCTTCAGGGCTTACAGTCGCCGCATCTGTCTTATGTTTTGAACTGCTGTTTTACGAACCTTCCGCAATGTTTGTTTTCACTTTGCAGCCTTTTCTCATTATCATTCCAATTTTTTTTCAAAAAAAATGGCCATTCATGTCCAAAAGAAGAAAACTGCTGATAACTTTATTGATCGGCGGCTTGGAGATCTTCTTGTTTTTTGCCTCCAGCTTGATTTTTTCCGCCTTTAATATTTTAAATTTTCAAAATGCAGGAATTTTACTTTATGAAGCGGCTGTTTCAGGGCTGTTCCGTTCCAGTGTTCTTCTTTTAAGCATCTATATTATCGAAAGCATCGCCGAGAATATCGCCCTGCGTTCACAGCTGATCCATTCAGAAAAAATGACGATTGTGAGTGAACTGGCAGCGAGCGTCGCTCATGAAGTCAGAAATCCGCTGACAGTTGTCCGCGGTTTTGTCCAGCTGCTTTTTAATGACGAAACCCTTCAGAACAAATCAAGTGCGGATTACAAAAAGCTTGTACTGTCAGAGCTTGACCGGGCGCAAGGCATTATAACAAACTATCTCGATATGGCCAAACAGCAATTATATGAAAAAGAGATTTTTGATTTATCAGCTCTTATCAAAGAAACAAGCTCCCTTATGGTATCGTATGCCAATTACAAGTCTGTAACTGTCGAGTCGGAAGCAGAGCCGGGCCTTTTTATATATGGAGACGCAACAAAGCTGAAGCAGGCTGTCATCAACCTGATGAAAAACAGCATTGAAGCGGTTCCCCATGGGGAGGGGATGATCCACATATCAGCCAAAAGAAGCGGCCATACGATTATTGTCAACATATCGGATAACGGGATCGGCATGACAGACCATCAAATGCAAAAGCTCGGCGAACCTTATTATTCATTAAAATCAAACGGAACGGGACTCGGGCTCTCCGTCACCTTTTCCATTATTGAACATCATCACGGGACCATTTCGTTTAACAGCAGTTTCCAAAAGGGCACCACCGTTACAATTACACTGCCCGCCGACCTTCCCCACTAGCAAATTGAGTGGAACTTTAATAGAATAAATGCGAGGTGATGACAAATGAGCACGTTTGAGACAGGCTCTATCGTTAAAGGATTTTACAAAACAGGTGTATACATAGGAGAAATCACCGCTTGCAGGCCGCAGCATTACTTAGTAAAAATCAAAGCGGTTCTCACCCATCCCACTCAAGGAGACCTTCATCATCCAAAACAGGCGGATGTGCCGTTCTTTCATGAGAGAAAAGCGCTCGCATACGGTGAACAGACCAACATCCCCCATCACATGGTGAAGCCTTATGACGGTGAAGTGCCGGACTATGCCGAGTCTCTGCGAGAGGCGGCAGCACAGCTGAGAGCCAAATTAAATGAGGATGATTCGGAGTGGGCAAAGCGCTCCTTGCATAATCTGGACATTTTGGAAGAAGAATATTTCAACCGCCCTTAACCCAGTCTGACAAAAGATTGGGTTTTTTACGTTGCGCGCTTGAACAGTTCGGATAAATCGATTCTTTCGCCGATTGTCGGCGGTTTTGGCTTTTCTAGATACTGTTTATCCTGCTCAACAAGCTTAAAAAGCTTATGTGCTGTGAGCGCGTCATCAAGCGCTTTATGATGGGTTCCCGTTCCGGCATCTCCATATTCCTCGGCAGCTTTCCACAAACCCGTCAGTGTCCGGTCTCCAAAAAAGTTTTTGTATTCAAGCGATAAATCTCTCATTTCCCCCTTAAAAGGGAATGGAATATGGTTAAACATACAGTTTTGCTTTAGCACCTTCATATCCATGTTTCCCCACGTAACAATCGTGCTGGTTTTCTCAGGGTCCAGCTCGTTTAGTTTACGGATGAAATCCTCGAACCGCATCCCCTCGTCTACCTGCTTTTGCGTGATCTTTAAAAATGATTTGCAGCGTTTCGTCAGTTTAGGAAATTTTTTCGGCCTGACATAGCTAGAAAACGTCTCAACTACTTCATCATCAACCGACTTTACAATTCCCGCTTCAATGATTTCCGGGAAGAAGTTTTGCGGGCTGTACTTTCCTTCGGGCATCGTAAATTCGAAATCAATAATGAGTAAGCTGTTTGTCGCCACCTTTTTTACACCTGCCTTTCCTCCGATCAGAAAATGCTATCTTTATAGTATATCAATTCACCTTCTCGACCTTTCTTCATTTTCTAAAAATAATGAAATTCCCCAGCCGCTTTGTTTCTTTTAAATCGTGAATCGTTTCTTTATAATTGTAAGGAACCCGAAATAATAAGAAGGTGATGTTATTTCTATCCGTAAGAAGAACTTCGTTATTGTGTGGCTGGCGAACTTTTTTGTCTCAGCCAGCACAACGATGATCGTTCCTTTTCTCTCCTTATATATTGAGACGCTCAGCACTTTTTCAAACGGCTTTGTGCAAAGGTGGAGCGGCTATGTGTTCGGCATTACATTTCTCATGGCGTTTTTGGTATCTCCGTTTTGGGGGCGGCTCGGAGACAAACGCGGATACAAGATCATTCTTATGGCAACCGGAACAGGCATTGCCCTCAGCATTTTATTCATGGGCTTTGTTACATCGGTGTACCAGTTGTTTTTTCTGCGTATGGCAATGGGGCTTGTAACCGGATTTATCCCGACCTCTCTTGCGATGATTTCAGCACAGACGCCAAAGGGCTCAGCCGGCAAAACACTTGGCACGCTGCAAATGGGGCAAGTGTCCGGAAGCTTGTTCGGCCCGCTATTGGGAGGTATGCTTGCTGATCGTTTCGGTTTTACGTATACCTTTTTTATCACATCCTTTGTGATTTTCTCATCTGTTCTTCTCGTGTTATTCGGTGTTAAAGAACAGCCTCTTGCAGAGAAGACAGCCAAACGTACGCCTTACACGAGAAAAGAAGTGCTCTCCTTTATTTTTCACCAGCCAGCGCTTTGGGTCATGATGCTCTTAACCATGCTGGTTCAAACTGGCAACTTCAGTATCCAGCCGCTGCTCGCTCTATATGTAAATGAGCTGCACGGACCTGTCAATCTGGCCTTTTTCTCCGGCATGGCATTTTCAGCAACGGGACTCGGAAGTTTGCTGCTGGCTAGAAAATGGGGAGATCTGGGCGACCGCTACGGCCACCGCCGCATTTTAATCGGGCTTTTACTCGCCGCCTCTATCTTTTTTATCCCGCAGGCGCTCGCGTCCTCACTCAGCGTGCTCCTTGTGTTTAGATTTTTATTTGGAATGGCGATGGGCGGTTTGCTGCCGTGCATTACCGCAGCGATCCGCGTTCAGGCCCCAGGCAGCATTCAAGGAGAAATTCTCGGCTACAATGTCAGCTTTCGCTTTTTAGGAAACGTGCTCGGGCCTCTTATCGGCGGGATCATCTCGAGCCATTTCACAATTTCGGCCGCCTTCTATGTCACAGCGTTTCTCTTTTTCGCCGGCGCCTGCATGCTTTGGATCATGCAGAAATTCCGGAAAGATTCTTATGCCAAAGCAAGCTGATTCTCAGAAAAAACTGATGAATCTTGTAAATTTAACCTTCTCGTAAACTCAAAAGAGTGGTACGATATGGCTAGAATTTAGGAGAAAAGAGAGTGACCATGTTACGAAAAATAATCGGATGGATTTTGCTCCTTTGCATAATCCCATTGTTTGCATTTACAGTTATCGCTTCCGGAAAAGAAGTAAAACAAATGAAGTCTCTGGATCAAGTGCTTGATAAAAATATTAATCTTCAAGATATCAGCCTTGTTCAGAACAGCTACATGTATGACAGGGACGGCTCACTTGTCTCGGAAATCGTCAGCGATCATGAAAACCGCGTGCTCGTTCCATTTGACAAGATTCCCGAGGAAGTCAAACAGATTTTCTTAACGTCTGAGGACCGGCATTTTTATGAGCATAAAGGGTTTGACCTTATGGGAATGGTCCGGGCAACAGCTTCCAACGTAAAAGATAAGAAAATTGACCAAGGTGCCAGCACCATCACACAGCAGCTTTCAAGAAACTTGTATTTGAGCCACGAACGCTCCTTCAGCCGTAAGCTGACTGAGCTCGCGTATTCCTACCAGCTGGAGAAAAAGTATACGAAAGATGAAATACTCGAAGCTTATTTAAATACCATTTATTTCAACAACGGGGTTTACGGCGTCGGTTCTGCGGCTGAATTCTATTTCAGCAAACCGCTGAAATCCCTCACAGTGGGGGAAATGGCTTTTATCTGCTCTATACCTAATAACCCTACATTATATGATCCTCTCAAGCATTTTGACTACACGAAAAACCGTCAAGAGCGTTTGCTTAAAGGATTAAAAGAGGCCGGGGTCATTACGGATACAGAGCTGAAAAAAGCCGTCAAACAAAAAATCAAACTGGATGTTGAAAAGAGAGAAGACAAATATCCGGACTATGTTTCCTACGTCAGTGATGAATTTACGCAGCTGGTGTCTGAATCAGAAGGCTTTGATAAACGGCTTCAAAAAGCGTCAGGAAAACAAAAAGAAAAGATAGAAAACGAGCTCTCCGCAAGAGTCAGCACTCTGATGAAAGACGGCGTGAAAATTTATACCGCGCTTGATCCATACATGCAAAATCAAGTGGTGGCACAGATGAATTCCAAACTTGCGTATGCAAACGTTCAGGGCGGAGCGGCTGTAATTAATCACCAGACGCATCAAATCATCGCTTTATCCGGCGGGAAAAACTATCAAAAATATGATTTTAACCGCGCCTATCAGGCATACAGGCAGCCGGGTTCATCCATTAAGCCGCTGCTTGATTACGGCCCTTATATTGAAAAGACCGGTGCGACAGCAAGCAGCACCATTGATGCCAGCAAGTTTTGCAGCAAAGATTACTGTCCGCAAAACTACAATAACCGCACGTACGGCACAGTGACAATTGATACTGCGTTTAAAAACTCGTATAATACACCGGCCATCAGAATGTTGGATCGTGTCGGCATCCAAAAAGCATTCAGTTATATTGAGCCTTATCATTTCGCCAAACTTGTCGACAGCGACTACCTTCTCCCGGCGGCGCTTGGCGGATTTACAAACGGCATGACGCCTCTTGAGATGACAAAAGCATATACGACATTCGGCAACAGCGGAAGCTATATGCCGAGCCATGCGATTACAAAGGTGACAGACCTTAAAGGAAAAACGCTTTATAAATGGAATGATAAACCGACTCAAATTTTCAGTGTCCGCACAAACATGCAGCTGAAAAGCTTAATGTCTTCCGTTGTGAAAAGCGGGACAGGGAAAAAAGCATATTTTAAAGCGCCTTACATCGGCGGTAAAACAGGAACATCAAATGATTATCACGATATGTGGTTTGTCGGCCTGACAGATACGTATACAATGGGCGTTTGGGTAGGAAAAGACACACCGAGCAGCGTTGAATATCTTCACAGCATCAGCCCTCAGCTTTCCATCTTTAAAGGAACGCTGCAAGCGGCTTATTAAAAGATCGGAGGGGATCAGGCGTGGCATCAGAACAAATTCCAAATCGCGTTTTGCTGTTTGACGGCGTGTGTAATCTATGCAATGGCGCCGTGCAATTTATCATTAAACGTGATCCAGACGGATTGATTTCTTTTACATCGCTGCAGTCGGAAACAGGACAGAGCCTGCTGAAAAAAAGCGGGCTCCCGACTGATCAGTTTGACAGCTTTGTCTTTATTGAAGACGGCCAAGTGTACACAAAGTCAACTGCAGCCATTAAGGTTTTCAAGCATCTGCGGGGCCCATGGCGGCTCTTCGTCTTGTTTTTCGCAGTGCCGAAGCCTGTCAGAGATACGATCTATTCTATTATTGCCAAAAACCGCTATAAGTGGTTTGGCAAAAAAAATGAATGCATGCTCCCCTCCCCTTCTATTAGAAAACGATTTTTACCATAAACGAAAAAATGGCTAGCTTACACAGGTAAGCTAGCCATTATGCTATTATAAAGCTTGATAAATACGAACAAAATACCGATAACAAAGGTAAACCAAAACAACAGTTCCAATAGAATGAATCCGACCAATGACATGAGCGAAAGCGTTGGATAAATCCGGTATACGATAAACACAAAGTAAGCGAGCGTAACGACCGCAAACCAGATCACAATCCAGATGACATTTTGTAAGAGCACAAAGGATAAAATCCCGCCGCCTAAATACACCACGGAACCCATTCTGATTTTTTTCAGGTTGTTCCCTTCCGGATCATTGGCAAAAAACAGCAATGACAGCTCAGTCACGGTATTCGCAATTAATTTCAGAGCGGACAGAACCATAAAATATAAAAGTGCAAAGGCAGCAAATAACGCAAGCCTGATCCCTTTCTCTGAAAAATAATCGAGCATTCCATCATACATTCCAAATGAAGACAGCAGCTTCAACGCGTAAAGTGAAGTGGAAATCGATAGAGACGAACTAAAAAGCAGGATCGCAATCAGCGGAAAGTATCCTGTCAAATAAGTATTTTTCATATAAAAAAGTCCCTTTCTATAATCTACCTCATTTATTATGGAGGACTTAAAACACATTGACAAGATAAATTATTCCATTTTTTTCTCCTTTTTGCGAAATACGATCCCAAATCTTCACAAAGCAGCATTTTGAGAGTAAAGTAGTACGCAGGAATCATAAAACGTTAGGAAGTTTTTTATGAAAAAAACATTAAAACTGCAAACCAGACTTACCATATTTGTTTGTATCGTTGTGTTAATCGCACTGCTCATTACATTTTTTACAGTCGGTGCCCAAACCACCCAACGGATTAGAGATGAGGAGAAAACCATAGCGCTGCAGACTGCTGAAATGGTGGCCGAAGCGCCGATTACAGCAGAATCTTTGGAGAGCGGAGAAAACCAGAAGGAACTGCAAAGCTACACAAAACGTGTTCAGAAAATCACGAACACGGAATTTGTTGTCGTCATGAACATGAACGGCATTCGCAAAACCCATCCCGACCCGAGCAAAATCGGAAAAAAATTCAAGGGCGGTGATGAATCCGAAGCATTAAAAGGTCATGTTCACATCAGCACTGCCTCTGGCACGCTCGGGAAATCACAGCGGGCATTCGTCCCTGTCTACGCCGAGAATGGGAAACAAGTTGGTGCAGTCGCGGTTGGCATCACCGTAAATGAAATTGATGAAGTGATTAGCAACAGCTTACGGCCGCTCTACTTTATTATCTGCGTCAGCATATTCGTCGGTGTGATCGGAGCTGTTATCGTTGCCCGCACGGTGAAAAATATCATGTACGGTCTTGAACCTTATGAAATTGCAACGCTGCTCGAAGAACGAAGCGCGATGCTGGAATCGACGAAGGAAGGAATACTTGCTGTCGATGAACACGGCAATATTAAACTGGCCAACGCGGAAGCGAAGCGCCTATTCGTGAAAATGGGCATCAACACAAATCCTGTCGATCAGGATGTTAATGATATTCTGCCAAAAAGCCGCCTGAAAAAGGTCATCGAGACAAAAAAACCTCTTCAAGACAGAGACGTCCGCATTCACGGATTAGAGCTTGTGTTTAACGAAGTTCCCATCCAGCTGAAAGGACAAACCGTCGGAGCAATTGCGACATTCCGGGACAAAACCGAGGTAAAACATTTAGCTGAACAGCTATCCGGTGTTAAAATGTATGCAAACGCACTGAGAGCGCAGTCTCATGAATTTATGAACAAACTGCATGTCATTCTAGGTCTCGTCCAGCTGAAAGAGTATGACGATCTTGAAGATTATATAAAAGATATTGCCATTCAGCAAAAGTCAGAAACAAGCGAAATTATAAATGATATCAAAAGCTCCGTGCTGGCCGGTTTTCTGCTCGGAAAACAGAGTTTCATACGGGAGCAGGGCGCAAATCTTGATATTGAATGCAACGGTGTCATCCCGAACGCGGCAGACCCTTCAGTTATTCATGAACTCATTACAATCATCGGAAACCTGATCAACAATGGGCTGGACGCCGTTGCCGATATGCCGAAAAAACAAATTACCGTGTCCATGCGTTTTCATAACAGCATACTGGACATTGAAATTACCGATACAGGAGCAGGCATGTCTGAAGAAGACCAGGCCAAAGTGTTTGAACAAGGCTACTCAACAAAGGGCAAGAACCGGGGATTCGGCCTTTATTTTACACAGCAAAGCATTGAAAATTTAAAAGGCCAAATGATCCTCACAAGCGAAAAGAATGAAGGAACGACATTCAGTCTTCGCGTCCCGTACGAACCGAAGGAGGAAAATCATGATTAATGTATTAATAGTTGAAGATGACCCTATGGTGGGTGAATTAAATAAACGCTACTTAAGCCAAATAGAAGGCTTTCAGCTGAAGGGCATCGCCTCTTCCTTTCAAAGCGCTCTGCATATTTTAGGAGAGCATCATATCGACCTCATTTTGCTCGATATTTATATGCCCGGTAAAAACGGGCTTGAACTGCTAACAGAACTGAGAGCCCAAAATGAAGCGGTAGACGTGATTGTGATCTCGGCGGCCAGCGAGCTTGACGTGATCAAAAAAACACTTCGCTACGGCGCTGTCGATTATTTAATCAAACCGTTTGAATTTGAACGTTTCCAAACTGCCCTGTCTGATTACAGACGCAAACAAAAGGTTTATTCAACCCATCGCAACATGAGCCAAAAAGAACTGGACGCCGAGTTATTTCAAAAGAAAGAAGCAACAGAAAAAGTTCAGCTTCCTAAAGGACTGACAAAAAGCACGCTGAAGCTGATTTGGTCCAGTATCCAATCATTCGAAAATGAATCTTTTACGACCGAAGACTTGGCAAAACATACCGAAATCTCTCAAGTATCCATACGGAAATACTTGAAATTTCTTGAAGATATACAAGTTCTCCATGTAGAAATGGCTTACGGAACAATCGGAAGACCCGTTTTCCAGTACAACGTCAATACAGGAAACCTTAATGGAATTAAGCAATATCTATAGATATCCACATTGTTCACCCTGGAGTGCCCGTTAAAAAAGCAGCGGTTCACTTTAAGAACATATCTCTTCACCCTTTACGATTCTCGCTTGGCTAATGCCGGGCGAGATTTATATAAAAGAAAAACGAAAACCATTCTCCCTGGGAAGGCGCTTCTCAGGGATCTTTATTTTTTCTAATCCAAAAGTCCCTGTTATTTTAATTTTTTATTGATTTTTTAACTTTAAAAAATATAATGTGTTAACGCTTTCTTGTAGACTGTAAAAGAAACAATACATGGGGGTGTATGACAATGGGAGCAATTCCAAAAACGGGGACAAATTCATCTGGTCAAAAAGACACACAGGAGAATAACCTGTTTAAAAAAATCTGGAACTTGGAAATCGGTGTGATTCCTCTGCCATTATACATAGTATTAGCTATTATTATTATTCTTGCAGCCTATTACAATGAGCTGCCTGCAAATATGCTTGGCGGGTTTGCCATCATCATGATTCTGGGTGTATTTCTTGGAGATATCGGCCAGCGCATTCCGATATTGAAAGATATTGGCGGCCCTGCCATTTTATCTTTGTTTGTCCCTTCATTTTTAGTTTTTTACAATGTGTTAAATTCAACATCTTTAGACGCTGTAACGAATTTAATGAAGACGTCTAACTTCCTTTATTTCTATATCGCTTGTCTTGTCGTGGGAAGTATCCTTGGAATGAACAGAACTGTTTTAATTCAAGGTTTTATAAGAATGTTCGTTCCACTGGTTGCGGGAACGATCGCGGCGGTTACAGCCGGCATACTTGTCGGATTTATTTTTGGCTACAGCGCCTATGATTCCTTTTTCTTTGTCGTTGTACCGATTATTGCCGGGGGAATCGGTGAAGGAATTTTGCCGCTCTCGATCGCTTATTCACAAATACTCGGTTCATCAGCTGATGTGTATGTGTCTCAGCTGGTCCCTGCCGCTATTATCGGAAACGTTTTTGCGATCATCTGCGCAGCTTTAATGAAAAAGCTTGGCGAAAAACGTCCAGATCTAAATGGAAACGGACGGCTCGTCAAATCTAAAAAAGCAAATGACATTTTCAATCAAAAAGAAGCCGAGGCAAAAATTGATTTTAAACTGATGGGAGCCGGCGTTCTGCTCGCGTGTACATTCTTTATTTTTGGCGGGTTATTAGAGAAATTTATCTTCATCCCGGGCGCGATCTTAATGATTATATCAGCGGCGGCTGTCAAGTATGCGAATGTTCTTCCGAAAAAAATGGAGGATGGGGCTTACCAGCTTTATAAATTTGTTTCGTCCAGCTTTACATGGCCGCTGATGGTCGGTCTGGGGATCCTCTTTATCCCGTTAGATGACGTGGCGGCTGTGATTTCTATTCCGTTTGTCATCATATGTATTTCAGTTGTTGTGGCAATGATTGCCTCTGGATATTTTGTGGGCAAGCTGATGAACATGTATCCGGTTGAATCCGCAATCGTGACATGCTGCCACAGCGGTCTTGGCGGAACGGGCGATGTTGCGATTTTATCGGCGTCAGGAAGAATGGGCCTTATGCCGTTCGCCCAAATTTCCACCCGCCTCGGCGGTGCAGGCACAGTCATTTGCGCGACAGTTCTGCTTCGTTTTTTCACATCATAAACAGAGAAAGAGTTCCGTTCTATGCGGAACTCTCAGATTGTTGACAAAATCCTAAAACGGTTTTCGTTTTAGGATTTTGTCATCTTTTCAGCGTGATTGAAAACCCTTGAAGTCTAGGAAGGACGAGCATTGGAGCACAGCGAATGTAGTCATTCGTGAGCACCGACGCGCAGGACTGACAACGAATGCGAGGGTTTATCGACACGCTGAGAGTTCCGTTCTATGCGGAACTCTTTTTTTATCTGTTCACAATCCGAATATACTCTCGGGGGCCAAAAGGCAGATCCTTTGATTCTGTCTCACTCATTCTGGCTGACAGGTGGTGCTCCAGTAAATACAGCTCCCACTCATCACTAGCTGCCGCACCGCTGCGCCCATTATATTGATTCAACATGAATGCCCCTGCAAATACTGAGCAGAATAAACCCGAACATATCAAAACCTTTCTCTTCATCATGACCAGCTCCTTACCTTCAGGTTGATCAGGAATGATTTTAAATATACAAATCGGTTTATTTTTGTTAGACTTATTTTTAAGGTCACAAGACCTTATAAAAGTCCGTTGTGCAGTTCGAAGCATGGCGGCTTGCAGAAAAGTGCGATATAATTTGGACTAGGTCGTTTGACCGTATATGGATACATAGCGCATTTTTTCAATGATAATGAGAAAAAGGAGGTCTTATCTTTGCAGCTCTTACATTTTGCTATTTTATCGCCTTTTTTATTTGCTCTATTTATTCCCATCTTGGCAAAATACGCAAAAAGAGTGCATACGGGCTGGTTTGTATTGATCTTGCCCGTCTTGCTGTTTATATACTTTCTCCCAATGATCAGGATGACACAATCGGGAGAAACATTGCGGTCGGTATTGGAGTGGATTCCTTCACTTGGCATTAATTTCACCGTTTATATCGACGGTCTCGGATTGTTATTCGCCTTATTGATCACTGGCATCGGCTCTTTAGTCACTCTTTACAGCATTTTTTATTTATCGAAAGAAACAGAACAGCTTGGGCCCTTTTATGTCTATTTATTGATGTTCATGGGCGCGATGCTTGGGGTCGTTCTTGTAGATAATGTGATGGTTCTCTATATGTTTTGGGAGCTTACCAGCCTTTCATCCTTTTTGCTGATCGGCTATTGGTATAAGCGTGAAAAATCGCGCTACGGCGCAGCCAAATCACTTTTGATTACGGTCAGCGGCGGGCTGTGCATGCTCGGGGGATTTATTCTCCTTTATATCATTACTGATTCCTTCAGTATTAGAGAGATGATCCATCAAGTTCAATTAATTGCCGGCCACGACTTGTTTATCCCGGCGATGATTCTGATTTTATTAGGGGCATTTACGAAATCCGCGCAATTTCCTTTTTACATCTGGCTGCCTGACGCAATGGAAGCTCCGACACCTGTCAGCGCTTATCTCCATTCCGCTACGATGGTGAAAGCCGGTATTTATATCATTGCGAGGTTCAGTCCTATTTTCGCCTTTTCAGCCCAATGGTTTTGGATTGTTTCCCTCGTCGGGCTCATTACGATGGTTTGGAGTTCTTTCCAAGCCGTGAAACAAACCGATTTAAAATCGATTTTGGCGTTTTCGACCGTCAGCCAGCTTGGCATGATCATCTCTATGCTCGGCGCCAGTGCGGCGGCTCTTCATTACGGCCATACAGAATATTATACAGTGGCGGCCATGGCAGCGATTTTCCATTTAATTAACCACGCTACCTTTAAAGGAAGCTTGTTTATGGCAGTCGGGATTATTGATCACGAAACAGGCACACGGGATATCCGGAAGCTCGGCGGGTTGATGGCGATTATGCCGATTACGTTTACCATTTCCTTAATCGGGACATTTTCAATGGCCGGACTTCCTCCGTTTAACGGATTTTTGAGTAAAGAAATGTTTTTTACAAGCATGCTTCGCGTGGCACATTTCGATCTGTTCAACGTGCAGACATGGGGCATTCTATTCCCTGTTCTCGCCTGGGTCGGAAGCGTCTTTACATTTATCTACAGCATGAAATTGGTGTTTAAAACGTTCAAAGGAAATTACCAGCCTGAGCAGCTAAAAAAACAGGCCCACGAAGCGCCGGCGGGCATGCTCGTAGCACCTGTCATTCTTGCCGCTTTGGTTGTCAGTCTCTTCTTTTTCCCGAATATATTGTCGTACAGCTTGATTGAGCCGGCGATGAACTCTATCTATCCGACGCTGCTGGATGGCCACGAGAAATTTCATGTTCACATTTCACAATGGCATGGGCCGACGACAGAATTGAAGATGACAGCGGGTATCATTGTTATCGGCACCCTTGGATATTTGGCTATGAATAAATGGAAGGGAATCTATAAACTGTTTCCTTCAAAATTGGCACTCAATCGGTTCTACGATAAGCTTCTGGCTCTCATGGAAAAAGGCTCTTATCGAGTCACAAAACAATATATGACCGGGTTCTTAAGGGATTATTTGCTGTATATCTTCGCTGGTTTCATCATACTGATGGGCGGAGTTATGATGATCAAAGGCGGATTTTCCTTTACAACAGAAGGCATGGCTGATATCGGCGTATACGAAATGATTCTGACACTTGTCATGATCAGCGCCACAGCGGCGACTGTTTTTGCCAGATCAAGGTTGACGGCGATTATCTCACTCGGTGTTGTCGGTTATACGCTCGCATTGTTTTTTGTGATTTTCAGAGCGCCGGACTTGGCATTGACTCAGCTTGTCATTGAAACCATTTCTGTGGCATTGTTCCTGCTTTGTTTCTATCATCTGCCGAAGTTGAGGAGGAAAACGAAAACGAGAACGTTCCGATTGACGAACTTTATCATTGCTTTAGGAGTCGGCATTATTGTCACCCTGCTTGGCATTGCATCGTCAAGCCAGCGGACAAAAGACAGTATTTCATCCTTCTTCTTAAAAAACAGCCACGATCTTGGCGGAGGGGATAATGTTGTCAATGTCATCCTCGTTGATTTCAGGGGCTTTGATACAATGTTTGAAATAACGGTGCTGGCCGTTGCCGCTCTTGGCATATACAGCATGATTAAAACAAAAGTAAAAGAGGAGGAGAGAAGCGGTGAATGAACAAAAAACAAATGACTTAATTCTTCAAACCGTGACAAAGCTTGTATCCTTTATCATTTTGCTTTTCTCTTTCTATTTATTTTTCTCAGGGCATAACGCGCCTGGAGGAGGCTTTGTTGGCGGGCTGATCACGTCCGCTTCCATCGTTCTGTTGCTATTGGCGTATGATTTAAAAACCGTCCGTGCGATTTTGCCGGTTAATTTCATTTACGTGGCGGGAGCCGGGCTTCTGCTCGCTGTATTAACCGGCGCTGGTTCCTTTGTATTCGGGGCTCCATTTTTAAGCCATACATTCGGGCACTTTCATCTGCCGATATTCGGAGATACGGAGCTCGCCACGGCGACAATATTTGATTTAGGCGTTTATCTTGTTGTCGTAGGCATTACGATGACCATTATTCAAACGATTGGAGAGGAAGAATAATGGAAATCTTGATGTCTGTTTTAGCCGGTATTATCTTTATGGCTGCCACGTATTTACTGCTTTCGAAAAGCCTGCTTCGCGTGATTATCGGAACAGCACTTTTGAGCCATGGCGTTCATTTGATGCTTTTGACTATGGGAGGATTAAAGGAAGGCGCCGCTCCGATTTTAAGCAAGCATGTCAAATCATTTGTCGATCCGCTTCCGCAAGCCCTGATTTTGACAGCTATTGTCATTTCATTTGGCGTTACATCATTCCTTCTCGTCATGGCCTTCCGCGCTTATCAGGAATTGAAAACGGACGATATGGATCAAATGAGGGGAAATGATCAACATGAATAATTTTGTTATTTTGCCAATCCTGATCCCGCTCCTGTCAGCCATTCTGCTGATTTTCATGACGAAGAATCTTATGCTCATGCGGATCTTCAGCACTGCGGCATCGGCAATCGGGATTGTGATCAGTGGCATACTCGTACAGACTGTCTTTACAAATGGCATCCAGACACTCAGTTTGGGCGGCTGGAAAGCGCCGTACGGCATTGTGCTGGCCGCAGACCAGTTCGCGAGCCTGCTCGTTCTCACAACAGCGGTCGTCGGTTTATTGGTTGTCCTTTATTCCTTCCGTTCTGTCGGTGAAAAACGGGAGCGTTCCTTTTACTACTCCGGCGTTCAGTTTTTGCTCGCTGGTGTGAGCGGAGCGTTTTTAACAGGCGATTTATTTAACATGTACGTATTTTTTGAGCTTCTGCTTATTGCCTCCTATATGCTGATCGTATTGGGCGGCACAAAAATCCAGCTGCGGGAGTCCCTTAAATATATTGTGTTTAATATCGTATCGTCTGCCCTGTTCGTCATTGGTGTCGGTTATTTATACGCTGTCACCGGTACATTGAACATGGCGGATTTAAGTGTAAAAATCAGCGAATCAGGACAAACCGGGCTGATGACTGTCATTGGTGTCCTGCTGCTGTTGGTATTTGGCATGAAGGGCGGAATCTTCCCCCTCTACTTTTGGCTTCCGGGCTCTTATTACGCGCCTCCGGCGGCAATCTCCGCGTTGTTCGGCGCTTTGCTGACAAAAGTCGGTTTATATGCCATTACTAGAGTGTTCACATTGATTTTTATTCACGATGCAGCCTTTACCCATCAGCTGATGATTTGGCTGGCGGCGCTGACTGTGATATTCGGTGTCATCGGTTCACTTGCATATGCGGACGTCATGAAAATTGTGATCTACAACATTATTACAGCTGTCGGCGTCATTTTGTTCGGTGTGGCAGTCCATACCCCCGCATCCATTCAAGGCGCGATTTATTATCTGATTCACGATATGCTGATTAAAGGCGCTTTATTTATGCTGGCGGGCACGCTGATTGCGTTGACTGGAACAGCCAGCCTTCATAAAATGGGCGGGCTGATCAAGCGTTATCCGCTTCTTGGATGGATGTTTTTCATTTCAGCGATTTCTCTCGCAGGCATCCCGCCCCTCAGCGGATTTGTCGGCAAGTTAAAGATTGTGGAGGGCGGCTTCGCGGAAGGTGAATTTGCGATTTCCATGCTGATCCTGCTTTCAAGTCTGCTTGTCCTGTACTCTGTGCTGAGGATCTTTATGCATGCGTTTTGGGGTGAAGAAAAAGAAACACCAAAACAACAAAACCCTAGAACAGCTAAAGGGCTTCTTTATCCGGCAGCTATTTTTCTCTTACTGTCTCTTCTCATCGGGTTGGGTACAGAGTGGCTGTCACCTTACGTTGATCAAGCGGCCGAGACACTGCTGAATCCGGAAAAATATATTGAAGCTGTTTTGAAGGAGTAGATCACATGGCATTTCAAATTTTATTAAATGTGTTTCTCGCTTTTTGCTGGATGTTTTTGAGCAATAGTTCAAGCGCCGCAGGATTTATCACAGGCTATATTCTCGGAATGGTCTCTCTCTTTTTCTTCCGGCGCTTCTTTACCCGCCATTTTTATCTATGGAAAATGTTTTCTATCGTCAAACTCTTTTTGGTTTTTTTAAAGGAACTGTATCTTGCCAATGTCAGTGTGATGAAATCCGTTTTATCTCCAAAACTGAATATCAAACCGGGCATTTTCGCTTTTAAAACTGAACTGACAAAGGATTGGGAAATCACCTTGCTTTCCCTGCTCATTACATTAACGCCAGGAACCTTGGTGATGGATATTTCGGATGACAAGACGATCCTTTATATTCACGCGTTGGATATTGAGGATGCGGAAAAAGCCATTTTAGATATCCGCGAGTCATTTGAAAAAGCCATACAGGAGGTGAGCCGCTGATGTTTACGCTGATCCTGCAACTCGCGCTTGGCATTATGGCAGTGTCTACCTTTTTGTATGTCATTCGTGTCATTAAAGGGCCGACTGTGACTGACCGGGTAGTGGCTCTGGATGCAATCGGCATCAACCTGATTGCGATCACAGCGCTCGTCTCCATTTTGCTGAATACAAACGCGTTTCTGGATATTATTTTGCTGCTGGGCATTTTAGCATTTATCGGAACGATTGCGTTTTCCAAATTCCTGGAGAAAGGAGAGATAATCGAAAATGATCGAAATCGCTAAGGTCGTTGTGGCGGTATTCATTTTGTTAGGCGCTCTTATATGCCTTGTAGCGTCACTTGGGATATTGCGCCTTCCCGATGTGTTTACTCGCTCTCATGCTGCTTCTAAAGGCTCCACATTAGGCGTCAATATGATTCTGCTCGGTGTCTTCTTCTATTTGTGGTTTGTGACGGGGAACATTTCCGCTAAAATCCTGCTCGGGATTCTCTTTATCTTTATTACGTCTCCTGTCGGGGGGCACTTGATCTGCCGTGCAGCGTACAACTCCGGCGTCAAGCTTGATAAGAGAAGTGTACAGGATGACTATAACGGGATCAGAAACTTTGTGATTAAACGAAAAGAGGATTCTTACCTATAAAAAATAAGCAGCCGGACAGGCAGAGTTCCGGCTGTTTTTTTATTTCTTGATGACAGCCAGCGTGCATCTGGATATACAGATCAGCCTCTCTTGCTCGTCATAAATGTGAATGTGATAGACAATCGTCGTTCTGCCTATATGAACGGGTTCGGCTACAGCCTTTACCGTTCCTTCCTTTACGGATTTTAAATGGTTGGCATTGATCTCCAAGCCGACACACGCTTGTGCAGTGTGATCAATCAGGTTCTGCGCACCCGCGCTCGCCGCGGTTTCCGCCAGCGCCACTGAAGCGCCTCCATGCAAATAGCCGAACGGCTGCACCGTCCGATGATCCACCGGCATGACCGCAATGCATCGCTCCGCTGTGTTTTCAATGATCTCAATTCCAAGCGCTTCAAGCAATGTGTGTTTCGTGTCCATCCTATCCAACTCCCTTATTTAAAGTACACCGTCTGATTTCGCAATCAAAACCGCTTCCGTCCGGGAACCGACATTCAGCTTATTGAAAATCGATGTCAAGCTGTATTCAATGGACCGCTTGCTCAAATGAAGCGCATCTGCGATTTCTTGGTTTGTAAATCCCTTTTCAACTTCTTGAAGAATCAGGCATTCTCTAGGTGTGAGCACATCTTGTTCTTTTTGAGAGGAAGGAGCCGGCTTTGTTTTTTGCTGAGTCATCAGCTGTTTAAAGTAAGCAAAATCGACTAAAATTTCTCCGTTGAGTACGTGGTATATGTATTGGGTGATCTTTTCTTTAGATTCCGTTTTGCTGATGGCACCGTGCAGACCCGCACGAATCGCTTCCTCAAAATAATCCTCGACCTCATAACCGGTATACACAATAATCTTACAACGAGGACTCTCTTGTAAAATCTGTTTAGAAAGCTCCATCCCATTGATCTCGCCGCCTAAATTCAAATCCATTAAGATGAGATCATATGACGAGAAATCATGCTGCTTAATAAACTTGTCGCTCGGTTCAGGACTGAGACAATCAACAGACAGATTCGAATCCGTTTCCAAAATTGTCTTGGTGCCTTCCATGACAGCCGGATGGTCATCAATCACTAGTATCTTTTTCATGTTTTCCTCCCTTTTACTCACTCATTTCCATTTTATAAAAAAGACTTGGCTTATGCCAAGTCGTTTACGTTATAAAACCATTACAATTCGATTTCAATATCAGCCTTAAAGCCCTTTCCTTCACATGTTTCAATCCGAAGGCGTCCATCTAAAGCCCTGACTCTCTCTTTAATTCCAGAAAGCCCCATACTCATGGAATGCTCATGATGTTTTTCCTGATCAAATCCTACGCCATTGTCCTCGTAATGAAGAACGATCTTGTTTTGAATACTGATGAGCATAATCAGCACATCTGTCGCTTGTGAGTGCTTAACCGCATTAGACAGAAACTCTTGAATGATCCGGTACAAATTCAGCTGCGAATCCAAATCAAGCGATGCCGTAAATCTGCCGGTATTTAAACGGATATGAAACGGAACCCGTTCCTGCAGCTGCGCCACCAGCTTCGACAGCGCCTTCACCAGCCCAAGATCATACAAAAGCTGCGGCCGCAATTCATGACACGTCTCCCGCGTCATCGAAATCACATCAGACATCTGATCATTCATCTGTACAAGCTTGTCCTGCACATCTTCCTGGCACGGATGATCATCTTTCTTAAATTCGGCCAAAAACAGCTCGCACTGGCGCTTTAATGAAATCAAATCCTGAAGAACGGAATCGTGGAGATCACGGGCGAGATCAGAGCGTTGTTTTTCTTCGATGGTATACATGAGTTTTTTGAGCCAGACGGGGTTTGATTCTTGTTGTTTTAAATCTTCAAGATGCACCATCAATTCTTCGATTTTCATCACATTCTCCAATGAAACATTTGTATAAAACGCTAATGTTTGAAGCCATGCAATTTCATCTCTTGTTAATTTAAAAGTATTATAACTTGAGAAACACAGTACTAAAAACGATCTGTCTCCTCGTTCACCTATTTTAATAATAAAACCTTGTTTAAACTCTTTAATTTTACCGATATCACCAGAAAAGCTTTTCACATATTGCTCATAATTCTTATAAGTTAGATCTTTAAAGTTATTCTTGCTCAGGAGAATGATTTCCCCTTTAGAATTATCATACACGTAAGCATTATCTATGTTTAAAACTTCTAGGATTGTATTTTTAAAGTGATCAAGTACTTGATCTACCGATGATGCTTGCTTAATTAATTGAGTAAATTTAAAAATTCCATCTTGATAATTAAATTTCTCTGTAAATCTTTTCAACTTGAAGCGAAAATCAATAATCTCTTTAAAGTAAAAGACAGCAAACATAAGCAAATATATTACAAATGTTAGTTTAACGTAGTAAAAGTTATCTTCTGGTTTTTGAATGTAATTAAATATGGTGACCACAATAACAGTAGGTGTAATGGCTAAAAATCCATAGTATTTAAGCCGTCCTACAACAAAGTCAATATTATAAAGTCTATTTGTCATAAATTGATACACTAAAGAAAAAGGAATAACAAGTGTAAAAGCTGCCAAACTAAAGGGTGAAAGATACTTATCAAACAACACATATGGAATAACAAAAAAGATAATAAAGGGACTAAAAGACAGGATATTTATATAAGCAAGGATTTTTAAAATTGACTTTTGCTCATTTTGTTTAATTTTTCTTATCCCTTGATGGATAAGAACAGATACAGTAAGAACTAGGACAAAAAAAGAAATCAAGTTCAAGTTAGACAAAAAAGTCGAAGAATTTAATCTATTACTCAAAACAGCTTCTAGTAGCAGGTTTATGAGTGGGAGTATATACATAATGATTAAAATCTTCTTTTTGAATAACTTAGTGCCCAATTCCGCAAAGTATTTATATATGAAATGTATATATAAAATTGGACAACTTACTAAAGTAAGGATAAGCAGATAAGTGCTAACCTCTTCACCTTTTCTTGCCCCGCAGGCACTTACATACGCTACTGATACAAATAACAAAAATAAGATTAAAACAAAAGCAGAAGGTGATTTTCTTACTTTATTTATTCTGTAAACAAAAAATACACAAAATAAACAGATTGAATAAGATATGAGTGGAATGAGATACATAAATAAATTTTCTTCACTTATTAGGCTTACATTTTGCAAATGAAATGATTTATTATCTCTCTCAACAGTTAAACTTTCTACATTGACCAATCTTCCTCTTTCTAACTGAACTTCGCTTCCTTTTTCCCCATTCACCTCAAGAATGATGTCACCCTTTTTTACACCTGAATAATATTCATCTGTATAATCTACAACATTGGTGACCTCTAACTTCCCCTGTTCATTAATCTTCACATCCGCACCTACGAAGATGTTAAAAACAGAAATATAAGAGAGGTAGATCACATAAACAAAACTTAAAATGATAATAACTAAGGACAAATATTTATAAACGTTATGATTTCTGTGCATCTCATCATCCCATAATTAAATAAAACTTTTTCTTTTATCATCCTCAAAAAAATTACTGATAGCTTCTACTGGGGGCCAATTGCTTGTTCTCGGTGCCTCTCCTTCTTCAAACGCATATAATATTGCTTTCTTTTCTTTTTCATTTATATTTAGCAAGGTTAAGTTCCCATTCTTAAATTGATCAAACGCTTCGGGATTGTTTGCTAGATGGCTTATGATTTTATCAATATGTTTCAATTTATATTCCCCCTTAATAATTGAACAAATAGTTTATTCTTTCCTTGTTCATCTAATTTCAGTTTTTTGAATGATTCTTTAAAATTTTCCAATGCTATATTTTTAATAACATTCAAATATTGTATTACACCTGATTCTCGTAGCTTCTTTTTTAATTCGTCCATATTATTTATCTGATTATCTTCTTGCGCATAAAAATTTAATAAATCAATCGATGATTGGTTATATTTATTTTTTAGATAGTAGAAGGCAAGATTGTGTCTAGTTTTTATGTCATTATTGTCAGGATAATATAGCCCATGGTGATCATTCGCAATTTGCTCGACTATGCCCAAATAATGTGAATACTCATCGACTGTTTCATTAAATTCTCCAGTTGCCAAATATACACCAAGAACACTAGGCAATGTTACAAGAGAACCAGACTTAAGTTTAATCATTTCAATAAATTCTGATTCTGAAGAGACTGTTAAATTTAAATCTACATGTTGCCCTTGTAAAGATTGAAGTGAATATTGTAAAGTCAGACTTAAATGTTGTGGATTGTTAGAAACTAAACTTATTATTTGCAAACTTAACGTATAAAGTGCAGTAGCTGCATTAATCACTATCGAAGGATCTATTTTCATCCAAGAAGCCTGAAGATTGTCCTTATCCTCTATATCGTCAAAAATGTCAGCAGATAAAATTAAAAGTTCTATACCAGAAGCCAACAACTCAATTGCTGTAACATCTTTTCCGTCAAATGCTATGTAATGGTGATAAGCTAGTTCTGCAAATGAAAATTGTTTTTTTTCTTCAATAAAAGAAATAAGTTTTGTTTTTAAGTCTTCATTTAAAATATTTTCATCTACAATCTCCTTCATTTTCTCCTTGATCCGGACAGAATCTAAACATATCTGCTCAATAACGACTTCCCCCCTCCCCTTCCATTTTACTAAATGGGCTATCCAAAAGACAGCAGGTTTTTCGTTTTTTAACAATCATATAATACTTTATCCTTTTATTGTATATGAAGAACGAAAAAAAGACTTGTCTCCAAGTCTTTTTCACGAAATTTTCATTGCATAATTGTATTTATCGAGCTGATCGATGCTTTTGTTAATGTTTCGTAATGAATCTGTCGTTTCTTTAATGTCAAGTTCGAGTCGGAATAACAATTGTTTTACTTCTTCAAGTTTCTTTTCCATCGTTTCCACACTCCTTTTTTTGAAAGATCAATGAATTGTGTATGGTGAACGAGTCCTAGGTATTTGATCTGTTACTAATAGTGTATCTGCTTTCAGGTTATTTTTCACCGAAAAGTATGCAAAAAAGTCCTGCGTGACACCGCAAACATCAATAGGCCTTTATACTCAAATGAATCGCAATGAGAACGGGACTATCTTTCTATGTATCAAAGTGTTTATTTCTGCAGAAATTGAGAAAGATTCTTACTTTCCTTGATTTGAACGTGTTTCGCCTTTTTACTAAGCAAGACTATAGTCCTTTGCACCGCATTTTCAAAATTGAATATGCGATTCTTGGCGTATCCTGACCGACAAACACCGAAAAGACCGCAACGCTAAAGTTGTGGCCTTTTCGCTTTGGCATATTCGTCAGTCAGAGATCTATACATATAGAAACATCCTTTTTTGTGAGGTGCTCCCATGAGATATCGTTGCCCTTGGTTTTACGCCTATCCGTATGAGATACGCCGTCCTCCCGCTCCTGCCGGCAATACAGATACCTTTGTCCGTTCAGCGAAGCAGGCCGCGGGAATGTTTGCGGATGCCCAGCTCGTTCTCAGCCGCATTGCGGGCTCGCGGGAGCTCTCGCGCCGCATTATGACCGCAGCCGAGCAATCAGATAAACAATCCGTCAAGCGCATGATTAAACAAATGGGCGTCCGGCATGATGTGGATGCGGTCTTTAATCCCGACGGCATTTACATCAGCCTGATCGGGACGCAAAGCCGAATGATCCTTGCTTTGCGGTGGTCAGAAGACCGCAATTATTTTGCGTCCATCAGATGATGGCACCACTCCAGCGCCTCTAAATAACACTCATACGCTTCTTCTTTATCCAGCTCTTTGCCTAATTCTGAACGAGTGTCCCAGTTGTTGCCTTCAATACATTTCACAAGCTCAAGCATGTGGTAGTAGTCGTTTTGTTCGCCTAATAACGCTTGCCCGACTTCATCTTTTAAAGGCAATTCTTGAATAATCTCCTCTATTTCTCTATGCAGCAGGGTGTCTATAAGAGAAAACATTCCGATCAGCATATAAGAAGCGGGCTGCAGCCGGGCAGTTTTTCTCGCCAGCAGTTCACAAAGCTTTGCTCTCATTAAAGAAATCTTAATGATCTCGTGCTTGCTGGAATGTCCTTTTCTGCTTAAATCCTTAAAGGAAAGAATGTATATCCACCGTTTGATTTCATTAAACCCCAGCAGCATGATGGCCTGTTGAATGCTTTCAATCTTCTGGCTCAAACGGCTGTGTGATGAGTTTAAAAACTTTAGAATTTGATAGGACAGTGATAAATCCCGCTCTATGTATTCTGTCACACGCTTGATGTTTGGCTGCTCTTTGCTCAATTCATTCAGCAGTTCATAGTAAGAATAGAAATGAGTCGACAGATCATGCCCGCTGATGATGCGAGGTTCGCTGAAAAAGTACCCCTGGAATAATTGAAAGCCGTCTTGGGCCGCCTGTTTATATTCTTTTCTGGTCTCTACTTTTTCCGCTAAAAAAATCAAACCTCTGCAGCCGTAGGTTTGCAAAATTTTTCTGCGTTCCATTCGCGTTGTTTTGAGAAAATCAATTTTCAATATATCAATATAGCTCATGAGCTCTTCCAGTAAGTCTTCACTTAGCGAATTTATTGCGTAAAAATCATCAAGCGCCAGCATATACCCCATGTTTTTCAGCTCTTTGCATCTTGAGATGAGGGCCGGCGTGATCGGTATATCTTCAAGGATTTCAATGACAAGCTGCTTCGGATTAAAGGAGGTGGGAAGATTCGAAAACATCAGGCTTTCCGTAAAATTAACAAAGCAGCGTTTTCCTTCCGTCAGCTTCTCAATTCCGATGTTTAAAAAGCTGTTGATTACCAAATCAGCTGTTGCCTGATCGCCGTCTTTAGCGTTATATACATTCTCTTCGCTATCTCTATACAGCAATTCATAAGCAACAACCTGTTCTTTTCTATTAAAAATAGGCTGTCTTGCAACAAACACCCTCATTGATTTATCCTCCTTACAATACGCGCGGCATTCACTCTAAGTATATCAAATAATTTGACGAAAATTGTCTAATCATGAAAATAATATTCATAAAGAAAACTGGCCTCCTCGCGAACGAAAGGCCAGTTTTCTTTATTCTTCCTCAAACTTTTCATCAAGTTGGCTTTTGACTTCGTGAATCCGCTGCATTTTGTTGCTCCAGCAGTCCTCACTTAAATCAACCGGATATTCTTCCGGCTTGCTGATTCTCTTATATTCCTCCCACAGCAGGCTGAGGTTATCCTGTACATACTGCTGGATGTCTGATATCTCAGGGTTTTGGTAGCAAAGAATACCCTTTTCAAAAATCAGCTCATGAAGATCTTTCGCATAAAAATTCGTGACAAATTTGCTGATGAATGTATGAACCGGGTGGAACATTCTGAGCCGCTTCTGATCATTCACTTGCTCATCATAAAGGGCAATATAGTCGCCTTCTGAATGATGATTGGACTGATTGATAATGCGGTACACTTTCTTTCTGCCCGGCGTCGTCACTTTTTCAGGATTGGACGAAATTTTGATTGTGTCGACCATTTTCCCGTCTTCTTCAATGGCTACAAGCTTGTAAACTGCGCCGAGAGCAGGCTGGTCATAGGCAGTGATCAGCTTCGTGCCGACACCCCAGACATCAATGCGCGCTCCTTGAGCCTTTAAATTCATAATGGTATGCTCATCCAAGTCACTTGACGCAATGACTTTCGCGTCTGTAAACCCTGCTTCATCGAGCATTTTCCGGGCTTTTTTTGACAGGTACGCCAAATCGCCGCTGTCCAGACGGATGCCAATGAAGTTGATGCGGTCACCGAATTCCTTGGCAACCTTAATCGCATTCGGCATGCCTGAACGAAGCGTGTCATACGTGTCAACTAAAAAGACGCAATCCTTATGCGTTTCCGCGTATTTTTTGAAAGCTGTATATTCATCGCGGTAGGCCTGAACAAGCGCATGCGCATGAGTGCCGGAGACCGGGATATTAAAGCGCTTTCCGGCTCTTACATTGCTCGTCGCGCTGAAGCCGCCGATTAAGGCTGCTCTCGCTCCCCACATGGCCGCATCCATTTCATGCGCCCGTCTTGTTCCAAATTCAAGCGCGACTTCATCGCCAATGACGCCTTTAATCCGGGCAGCCTTTGTTGCAATTAATGTTTGGTAGTTCACAATGTTGAGCAAAGCCGTTTCAATCAGCTGCGCTTCTACAAGGGGGGCTTCCACCCTCATAATCGGCTCATTGTTGAATACGAGCTCTCCTTCTTTCATGGAATAAAGTGAACCTGTAAACGTTAAACCGCGCAAATATTCAATAAAATCTTCACGATACCCGAGTTCTTCCTGTAAATAATTCAGGTCGCTATCCGTAAACTTGAAATTTTCCAGGTATTCGATAGCTTTTTCTAAGCCCGCAAATACCGCATAGCCATTTTCAAACGGAAGCCTTCTGAAAAAAAGCTCAAAAATCGCTTTCTTTTCATGAATGCCGTCCCTCCAGTAGGTTTCGGCCATATTGATTTGATAAAGGTCTGTATGTAATGACAGGCTGTCATCTTTAAATCCATACTCTAACACTGTTTTTCCCCTTCCTTACTCTGCCACTTGCGCTCCGATGCTGTTTGCAAAATGGGAGAGAGCCCACGTGTGCCCCTCCTGATTAAAGCTAGCAACAGCCTGTTTATGCACAACAATCCGAAACCCTTTGTTGTATGCGTCAACCGCTGTATGCAACACACAAATATCTGTGCAGACGCCGGCAAGATGCAGTTCGCCAATCTGCCGCTCTCTGAGTTTGAGCTCTAAATCAGTACCCGCAAAAGCAGAATATCTCGTTTTTTCCATGTAGTATACATTTGGTTCCTGTTCATGTTTCTGATACAGAGGCAAAAGCTTTCCGTACAGATCTTTTCCTTTCGTGCCTTTGATATTATGCGGAGGAAAAAGACGGGTTTCAGGGTGATATTGATCCCCTTCATCATGAGAATCTACTGCAAATACGACGTAATCACCGTTTGTGATGAAGTCTTCAGTCAAATTGACGATCGCCTCTTCAATCATTCTGCCGGGCTCTCCGCAGGTCAATTTTCCGTCACTTGCGACAAAATCATTTGTATAATCAATGCAAATAAGTGCTTTTTTCATAGCCGGCCTCCCCGCCATCAGTATGAGAACATTATATCTTATCTCCAGTTGTAAGTGAATTGCCATGAATAAAAAGACAAACGGTTCGTTTGTCTTTAAGATTTCAGCACTGACCGGTTGAAAATGTCGTCCTGAATATATATCGATTCACGATTCACAGCGGTATCAGCCGCAATGACAAGCCCTAGAGGCGTACGAAACTGAAGATCAGATACGATCTTGAAATGCACTCCGTTCCGGTTCGCCATTTGGATATAAGGAGAATAAGACTGATACTGAAGCTTTCCATTAATCAAAAGAGTGATATTTTTGCTGTTTTTGAGCGTTCGCTCCGCTTCTTCATACGGTTTGCTTCTGAGGACCTGTCCTTTCGTCAGTGCTAAGAGCACTCTTTCCCTTAATGAGCCTAAAAACAAGTGGCGCTCGTCAGGCTTTGTTTCTAAGGGGCCGTACATTCCCTGCTGCAAATAGAGATCCATTTTATCATGACTCAAAAGCTCGTCCTCCCGTCTTGTTTGTCTTTATTATCACCTGATCAGGCAGGAGCTAAACTTTCAAGGCCGTTTACATTTCTGTTACCCAATGAATGATTTTTTTGGCCAGCTCACCTGCCGTATCTTCTTCCTCCGTATGCCGGCGCAAAGAGGTTTCCAGGCGTTCGGGCAGAGCCGCTTTATCTTCTTCATAAGAAATAACCGTGCTCCACTCCAGCTGTGGAACCGCTACAAGGGTGCGCAGTTCTTTTCTGTTTTCGTGCAAATACACGTCTGTGATCATTCCGGTTTGCGTATTGATATTCGCTTTTCTGATTTTCATCAAACATGACCTCTCTATTCAAAGACTACCCATATTATACAATAAAAAGCAACAGCCTCTCCTGAAAAGGCTGTTACCCGTTGAACGAAACTGTTTCATCAATGATATCGGCATCTTTGAAGAGAGTTTTACTCGTTTGGTTATTGATGCTCACAAAATCACCGAGCTGAAACGCGCCCGAGCCCGCGCCTGAGTGATCGACGCTTTTCGGCGAAATCGCAAACACATCTCCAAAGCTTGCCGCCGCATCACCTGATATTGACATAATATAAATCGGACCTACAATCGCAGGCATTTCCCCACCTCCGCATTGATTTACAGCATCATATGCAAAGAGGCGCAAATGGTGCCCGCCTATTCAGCGGGCTTCGCATTTTCTTCAAGGCGTGAGCGCGAACGCAGTTTGATGAGGCGGACAATATTCAGAAAGATTTCCTTCATTACCGCGTACACCGGCACCGCTAAAATCATGCCGAGAATGCCGCCGAAGCTTCCCGCTCCGATCAACAGCAAAATAATCGTAAGCGGATGCGTATTGAGCCGCTTCCCGATCACGAGAGGAGACAGCAGATTCCCGTCGAGCTGCTGAACGACGACAATCACAATAATCGCGAACAGCGCTTTGGCAGGCGAGTCCATAAAACCGACAATGACAGCCGGCGCTGCACCGAGAAAAGGCCCGACATAAGGAATGATATTGGTAATCGCCATCACAATCCCAAGAATCAGGGCGTATGGCACACCTGCGATTAAATACCCGATAAAACACGCTGTTCCGACAAAAAGACAGATTAACAGCTGTCCCTGAAAATAAGCCGCAAGCGTATCGGATAAATCTTTAAAAATCTTCAAGCCTTCCGTCCGATAAGAAGCGGGGAGAATTTTTACTGCCAAGTGCGGAAAGCGGTGTCCGTCTTTCAGCATATAAAAGAGGATAAAAGGAACAGTGATAATAACAATCGTGATGTTTGTCACGACGCCAAAAACCGCAGATAAACTGGACGTGATATTTTGCGGCAGGTTTTGGAGAAAACTTGTCAACGACTGTTCGATTTTTGATATTGATACATAATCCTGATTCATCATCCACGTAAACCATTGAGAATGGGACAAATCGTTTGTCAGCGACTGAATCTGTTTTATATAATCAGGAAGGTTGTTAAACAGCCCGGTCACTTGCGATGTAACGACAGGTCCGACTGACGCTGAAACAAAGGCAAGCAAACCGATGAATAGTAAATAGATCAATAGAATGGATAATGTCCGCGGGATTTTTTTCTCAAGCAGGCGGACAACCGGATTAAAAATGAAATACAAAATTCCCGCAATCAGCATCGGGAAAAACAGTGTCGAGATAAAAACAATGAACGGCTGAAACACAAATGAAACCTTTGTTGCGACATAAATAATGAGCAACACAAATAAAATCTGCAATGTCCAAAAATGGACTTTTGATTTCAACAAGCTTTGTTCCTCCTAGTTTTTCTTTGTCTGTCAGTTAAAAGGGCTTATCCCCCATCATTGTAACAAAAATAAACTCATATCAGAACTCTTAATGTGATGAAAGGAGTGTTGGCCATGAAGGCCGTGACATATGATAAAGAGTCAGAACTGGCTAATATTCATCTTCTTCCTCCGAATAAGCGCTGGAAAATACAGTCAGAGGAGCTTGAAGTCAATGATTGTATCCTGCTGGATATCGGCCTAGACGGCAAAATTTCCGGATTCGAATGTTTTGGTGAGCCAGCTTTGCTCTGTGCCCCGTATGCCGGGACATCCCGGATATATGTAAAAGATTCGATTCAGGCGGCTATCACTTTCGTGTCCGTCAACATGCTTCAGTACGTTCCAGCTATACAGTGCACGGTGTCACTTTTTGTTTTTCAGATGCCCGCTATCAGGAATTTGCTGGATTTGATCTTGATGAAACGATGTACCACAGTGCGTCTTTGCAGCGCTTAACTGAAAAATAGGACGTCACGGTGTACGCCTATTTTTCATGCGCAAGCACTGTTAAACCCGCTCACTGTAATCTGGCGTGACGGAAATCATGTGCTGGATCCTGATCAAACAAACGGAATTTCTGGCTCCTTCAATTGTGATATGGTCAGGGTTTACATCGATCAGTCTGCCTCTGACCGTATCTCGTACTGTCTGTATCACGAACCTTGAGCCGATGAGCTTTTTAATGGTCTGATAGACATAAGGATCGACTAAAGAGACCAGTTGCGGACTACCTTGGTTGACCATACTTTAATCCCCTTTTTATGTTTTATCTCAGCTTATGCCATTATGATGGATAATGACACAGGCTTTCCTGATAAAACCAAGGGGGTGCGGATCCTATAGGAGAAGAGGTTTGGAAGCGGGAGTAAAGGAAATGGCGGTGAAGCGGAGACAGCGAAGAAAGCTGGCGCTGTTCCGTGTGTAACAAGCGAGACTTATACAGACTTTATCGTCGATGCCTGGGCTTGGTCGATGAGCTGGTCCAGCTTTTCTATTTTTTCACGTGCCGTTGAAGAATCAATCTGGCGGTAATGATGGTGGCCGCCCGGCTCTTCATCAAGTTCGTCCGCTTTTTTGACAATCTGCTGCAGCGTGTTTTTCTCTAATTCGCCTTCAGGCAAATAGGAATCGGTATGAAGCAAAATGGCAAGGGCAATCTCTTTTGCGGCTTTCGGTTCCTCGCCAAGCCGAATTAAAAGCTTATGCGCCCGTTCCGCTCCTTTGATGGCATGAATGTCATTTCTTTTGTATTTCTCATAATCCCACTTGCCGTCTGTATACCATTCATAATGGCCGATATCATGCAGCAGCGCCGCTTTTGCAGCTACATCAGGGTTGATATCAGCCTTTATAGACAGCCTGTACGCATGGTAAGCGCAGGCAATCGCATGTGCCACACCGGAACGTTGGAGATACTTTTGTGCAATTGGATGGGTGAAAACATCCATTAATCTAACCTTTCTCATGGAAACCCCTCCTTTAGATATTTTTAGCATCCTAACATAATCTGCAGAGAAACTCAATTCTTATGTCACATCATTTTGTCTTCTTGTCATCATTGTTATACCCTAAAAGCAGCGTTTCAGTCAGTATATGCGGCTGTTCAACAGAGTGCGCGGGCGATTGCCTGTTTCATAAAAAAAAGAGCAGAAAATATCTGCTCTACAAAAACTCTTTTATATCGTAAACGCGGCCATTCTCCGTGCCTTTTTCTAATAAAGAAAGCAGGGTGCCAGCAATAAAGGCCGGACTGCGAAGGCTTCCTGTTTCATTTAATGTCCGGAACCGTTCGATGTCGTGGAAATCCTTTTTCGATGAAGAACGGATGACGGCTTGCATCTCAGTATCCATAACACCTGGCGAGAAGGAAATCATGTTCACCGGCAGTTCTTCATCCTCTTGTTCAAATCCGAATGTCCTCGTAAACATGTCGAGCCCGGCTTTTGAGCTGCAATATGCGCTCCAGCCCTTGTATGGATTTTTGGCGGCGCCCGACGTAATGTTGACGACTGTCTTTTTGCCGCTGTATAAAGCAAACCGTTTTGTAAACAGCTGGCTCAAGAGCACGGGCGCTGTCAGGTTCAGCTGATAATGGCGCTGCAGCTCGTCAAGTGACGCTTCGCCGGCGCGTTTGATCGGCGTTACCATTCCGGCGTTATTGATCAGGGCAATACCTGAATAACGATCTGGATTGATGGATGAAAGCAACGTTTCAAATTGCTGTTCAGCTTCTTCGAGATGGATAAGGTCTATTTGATGCTGCGTCAGTTTTTTATGAGAGAGATCAGTTTTTGTTCTGGACAAGGCATGGACTTCATGGCCCTTCTCTAAAGCCTGTATGGCAATGGCTTCTCCCAGTCCTTTTGACGCTCCGGTAATGATATAAAGTTCCATTAGAAACCTCCTCCTTCCGTTCCTATTGTACGGTACCGCTTTTGAACAATACAAGCACACGGCCTACGCCTTTTTGTTCTCCTGCGCTGTGACTTTCGGGATGAGGAACACAATCCCTGCAATGCCGAGCAGAATTAGCACGACATACAAAATCGGAAGCAGCAGTGAAGATGTTGCTTCTTCTTCCTTTGTTTCCGTGGATGACGTCTTTGTGATTGGTTTTTCAGCAAACGTAATCCCGAGCTGTTTCGACTGGGCCGCAATCGTGTTGGATTCCTCAGCATCTGTCGATGTAAACAAATTTTTTATCAGCTCGGCGTCCTTGTCCTCCGGTTGATCAAAGGTGATATCCTTCTGTTCCTCCGGCAGTTCTGTTTTCTCTTCATAGTAGGAATCTTCATGCAAATAATTCGTATCGATTTCGATGTCTTTTTTCTTATATTGGTTTGGCGCGACATCTGTGTTTTCTTCGGTTTCGGCAGCGGCGGCAGAGGGTATGAAAAGGGAAAAGGAGAGCATACAAATCATGATCCCCTTTTCCATGATGCGATTACGCTTCATACGTTTCATCGCTTTCTGCTGTTTTTTCGGCCATCAGCCGGATCACAAGCGGCAGAGCCGCGGCAATCACCGTAATGACCAGCAGAACCGTTATTCCCATTGTAAACAAGTGCCCTGTGCCATACTGGATGTCGATAAATACTTTCGACACAGGGTCTTCAAATGTAAAGTTCGGCATAATCAAATCAATAAGCGGTGCGACGTAGAATAGAATCATCGCCGCTGAAGCAACCCATCCAGGAATTGAACCGAATCTGAACGCCGCCCGGATGAAGGCTGAGCTTGCCACGAGCAGGAGAATTGTAAATACAGACCACTTAATCGTCTGATCGTCCGGCAGCGAATAAATATTCAAACCGAACAAGCTGATCATGAGTCCGACAAGGATATTCAGAATTCCGAATAGCGCTCCTTTGACGAGAAGCGGCGCGTTTTGGTAATACGAGCTGAAATAGCCGATTAACAAGCTGCTGATCAACACAATGACTAGAATGACAACCGGCGGCACCGTCTGCGTTTTTTCCTCTGGAACCTCTCCGCTGATTTTAAGCGGATTCGCCAAGTAATCATATACATAGCCGTTGTTTTGCCCGTCTACTAATGTATTTCCCAATATGCCGTATACGTCGCTGCGGACAAGCTTTGTGGAGGCCACATTTTTCCCCCAGTTATTGTTTAATGTGTCGGCTTTCGCCTGAACATCATTGACGCTTTGCTGCATGTTGGTTGTGTAGTCAATAATGCCTGACTGGCGATCAGACAATGACCCCATCATGTCTGACATTTGCAGCACTTCCTGGCCGACCGTATCTTGGACACTCAGTGCCATTGTGCCAGACAGCCCGTCGTTACTGAACGTCGCAGCTTCCTGCGTTGCCCCTGTTGCCAGCTGTTCCGACGCTTTTGCGGCGCTGTCAGAGATGGTCGTCAGTTCATCGAGAACACCTGCTTGAGAGTCACGGATGAAGCCGCTGTAGTCTTCCGTGAATTTGGTCATGCCGTCGATGAAGCTGTTAATGTCTTCATCCGTTAGCATCATGTTGTTTTTGAGATCTTCCCAGCTTGCTGATTCTTCCGGTGTGAGAGCTAGGATTGATTTGACTTTTCCTTGCTGGCCGTCAATAGCATTCGTTTTTGCCGTGCTATCTATGGTTCCGGATAATACAGAGTCATATACAGATAGATATTGATAATATCTCATTAAATTGTAGATGCTTTCTGTATTGATTTCACCGGAGAATTGAAGCTGATTTTTATTTTCCAAATCGCGAATCGCGCTGTAAATCCCTTCAAACTCCCGCTTTCGTTTCGCTTCAAGGTTTCCAAGTTTCGTGTCGAGCTGTTTCACTTTATCTTTCAAGTCATCAATTTCATCATTGAGACCATCCATTTGCTCTTTAAGTTCTTCTAATTTCTTTTTCAGCTCTTCATTATGGGCAGTTTCTTTTTCTTTGAGCTCTTCTTCCATTTGCTTGATTCGCTCAGACGCTTTGCTGAGCTGTTCTTTTGCTTTTGCGATATCAGAAATCTCATCGTTTCCGGTTTGTTCTTCGTCCTCAGGCTGAGTCGTGCCACCGTCGCTTCCTGTATCTCCAGTATCTCCGGTTCCATCTTCATTTTCCAGCTGGATCATTTGAAGGGTTGCGTCAGATGATGCAGTTGGTTCGGCAGATGTGTCCGTTTCGGTTTGTCCGCTGTCTGACTCGCCGTTAGTGGCATCCCCGTTCTGATTCTGGCCGTCTGTTCCCGGCTGCTGGTCCTGATCCTGAGTGTTGCCGTCCGTTTGTCCGTCCGTTCCGGTATCACTGCTGTTGTCACCGTTTCCGGTGTCTCCCTGTGGTGTATCGGGATTTGTGTTGGTTCCGTCATCAGGGTTTGCCGGGGCGTCAGTGGACGGTTCATCTGTTACAGGGTCCTCTGGTGCCGGCTTCTCTTTTTCAGGCTCCTTCAGGTTGTCTGAAATGTCCTGAATGTCAGCGGCGATGCTTTTCAGTTCTTCCCGCTGTTTTTCAAGATCGATTTTCAGGTCTTCTGGATCTTCTTCCTTCGGTTCTTGATCTTGATCATCATTGTCAGCGCCGTCGTCTACGACTGGGTCGTCCCCTTTCTCAACTGTCAGGGCCTGACGCGCAGGTACAAGCAGCTCATAAACCTGATTTAATGCCGTTTGCCTTGAAGCGGCTTGATATTGTTCAATTAAATCACTTTGGATTTTTGCCATACCAAGCTCCTGCTGAGGCACTTGCCCCTCTCTCAGTTGCTGGGCTTTTGCCAACACTGTACTGGTTTGTGCAAGCTGTGTTTTCACTTGGCTGATTCCTGTTGCCAGTCCGCTCATGCGTTCGCTGAATTGGTTCGCCTTTTGCTGAGCTTGAATGGCATCAAGGCCTGTCTGGATTTGCTGCTGAGTGGCATCTTGGGCTGTCAAAAGCAGTTTTTTCTGATTTTCTTGATATTCTTTGTACCTTTCAACGGTATCAACGAATTCTTTCAGCGTGTTTTTGGCTTCTTCAGCTGTTGAAGCTTTTTCTTTTGTTGTGCCTTGCGCTTCATTCATTGATTTCTTCAGCTCATCGATTAAGTCTTTTTGCTGTTTGATTTCACCTGCTAAATCATTTGAGCTAGGTTTGTAAAAGTTGTACATGACATTTTGAAATTCAGATTCTTTATTGACGATATTGTCAAATTCTCCTCTGATGCTGTCTACTTTTTGTGACACAAAATTCCAATATAAGGCCGACATTTTTTTGTTCATATTCTTTTGCGCATCCTCGAGCTCACGCTGCACTTTTTCTTTGTTGACCGCATTCAGGTTATCCTGAATGCTGAATTCGAGCGTTGCTTTTTGAGGGCGGTCTTTATCATAGCTTAAAATGTTTTTTGAGAAGTCTGATGGAATGTAAACGATCGCATCGTATTTCTTTGATGCGAGACCGGTTTCGGCCGCGCTTCGGTTTACGACCGTCCACGAATAATCAGGGCGTGCTCCCAGAACGGCCGCTACTTCCTTGCCGAACTGGGCGGATTTGTCCTCTTCATCAGACTTCACTTCTTCACTCAATACGCCTGTGTCTTCATTCACCACCGCGATTTGCCGCGTTGAATTCGCTACTTTTTTCGCCGGGTCTTCCCCGATAAAACGGAAAAACAAAACCGGCAGCAGCAAAACGATGATGACGGCGGATATTAACTTGATCAAGCTTTTACGTTGTTCTGTCATCTAGCACTCTCCCTTTCAGCAGAACATAAAGGAATTTGAACTTTTTGCTCCTTCCCGTTTTCCACAACATATCCGAAGCCCGGCTGAATCTCAGGCTCCTGTCTTTGGTATGGAAGAGGAATAACATTTTGTTCAGATTTTTTCATCAGCAGAATGGCGTGGCGGATTTGCTTCATCTCTGTCGTCAAGGAGTCATAGCCTTTTGAGAATTCACTGTGGTTTCCGCCCGGAATAAAGCTGAAGCCAAGATGCGCGTATGATTTCATGAAGTTTGCCAGACGATCTTGTATTCTCGTATCAATTGTTTGTTGGAATCTTGTAATTCCGTCAATCATCAGCACTACTTGTGAGAATCTCAGATTTTGCGCGTCCCCCTGACGGACGGCTTCTACATACATGGCTTCTCTTGTTTTGAAAATGTCTTCTGCTGTATCTACCCACTGCTCAATGTCTTCTTTCGTTTCCAAGTATGAGACATCCGATTCCTTCGCATAATGGGATAAGCCGCGGTCAATCGAGTCAAACAGGCCGATCATTTCGGTTTCATCATCAATCAGATGTTCAAGCATGACTTTTAAGACGTTCGTTTTCCCGCGCTGGGTTTGGCCTAAAATCAGGCAGTGCTTATGCTTGCCCACATCAAAATAGACTGGGCTGACTGTTTCTTCATGAAGCCCGATCGGTACAGATAACGGCTTGCGTTCCAGCTTGAAGCGAAGAGAAAATTCTCTCGTCGACAAACGCTCAGGCAGCATCGGAATCGGTGCCGGCTGCTCCAGTGAAGCAAAGCGCTCCTGAAGATGCTGAACGTCTGCTTTCAGCCCGTTGAACATGCTGATATCATCATCCGCGTCAACAGGAAGGAACATTTGCGCGAAATAAAGTTCTTCCTTTTGAATGATGACGCGCCCCGGAATCGGTTCAAGATTGAACTTCGGCCGTCCATAAATCGAATATCCCTCAGATTGATCCATGAGATAGTGGACAACCTTGGTTTTCAGATTATTTAACAATGATTGGCGGACAGCATTCACCCGCGTGGCTGTCATCATGAAGTAGATGCCCAAGCTCTGCCCGTCTCTGGAAAGCTGGACAAACTCCGATTCAAGCTCATGCATTTCATCCTTGACGATGTCAAAGTTATCAATGGTGATGAAAATGAACGGAAGCTCTTCTTCGCTCAGCGCATTGTACATTTTAATGTGGCTGATTTCTTTTTCCCTGAACAGGCGTTTACGGCGGTCAATTTCTTCCTTGATCCGAATCATGAACTTTTCAATTTTTCGTGATTGGTCCATCAGGAAGTAGTCCGCGGTATGCGGCAGCTTCGCTAATGGCAGAAGCGTTCCGTTTCCGAAATCAAAGATATAGACATGAAGCTGTTCAGGTGTGTATACGTCCGCAAAGCTCATCAGGAACGTAGCGGCGGCAATTGATTTTCCGTAGCCGGAAGAGCCAAATATGCCGATATTTCCGTCTTCCATCATCTTATAAGCGATTGGCGCCTGTCTTTGCAGGTCAGGTTCATCGACATATGCGAAGTGGAAATGATCTTTTTCGCCTGAAGGGAAAAGAGTCCGCGGGATCCGTTCCTCGAGCGGCGGCAGCCATGGGCTTGCCAGCTTCTCAATTCCCATTTCATCTTGGATGCGTTCAATTTCATCCACTATGGCTTCGATTTCGGTTTGAACGTCTTTTTTCGCGATATCTTCGGTATCCACTTCAGAAAGCGGGATCAGGCCCGTATCCGTGACGATCGCGATTTCGTCCTCTGTTCCGTAGACTTCCTCTAAGTAAGGCGCTCCGCTCCAAGCGGATTGGAACAGCTCATACACTTCATTGTTGCCGACCTGTAAATACCCGCGTCCTGTCACGGTAATGTTGGCGGCATCACTGTTTTTCAAAATTTCTTTACTGTCGGTGGCATCCTGAACCTTCAGCGCCACTTTAAAGCGCGAGTTACTCCAAATCTGGTCGTCGATGATGCCGCCCGGCTTCTGTGTCGCCAAAATCAAATGAACACCCAGGCTTCGCCCGATACGCGCGGCACTGACAAGCTCTCTGATAAAATCAGGCTCCTCGCTCTTCAGCTCGGCGAACTCATCAGAAATTAAGAACAAGTGAGGCATTGCCACTTCTGTTTTTCCCTGCTTATACAGCTTTGTATAGTCATTGATGTGGTTGACTTGATATTGGTCAAACAGGCGCTGTCTTTTTTTCAGTTCGCTTTTAATGGAAGCGAGCGCACGCATACTGAAGTTTTTGCTTCCTTCAATATTTGTGATCGTGCCGAGCAGATGAGGAATATTGCGAAACGGCTGCGCCATTCCTCCGCCTTTGTAGTCAATCAATAAGAAAGCCGCTTCATGCGGGTGAAAATGCACCGCAAGTGACAAAATATACGTCTGGAGAAATTCACTTTTCCCTGATCCCGTCGTCCCTGCAAGCAGCCCATGCGGCCCGTGGGCTTTTTCGTGAAGGTTCAAGTAGACAATGTCATCTTTCCCCTTATAGCCGATCGGCACTGACAGCGACTTCGCTGATTCACTTGTCAGCCATTTTTGCTGAATGGCGATTTCCTTGACTTCCTTCGCATGGAAAAGCTCCAGGAACGATACCGTTTCCGGAATGGAATTCGTAATGCCGACCTGGTGATTCAGCGTCCGCAGCGTGCGTGAGAACCGTTCGTTGTCCCCGCGCTGATGATGATCGAGGCGGAACGGAATTCTTACCGCTTTTTTCTTTTGTATTAAAATGTCCCCTTCGTGCTCATTGATGTAGCGGACAAGAGTCGTAATGTTTTCTGACAAGCTTTCCTTTGTTTCCGCAGCAACAATTGTAGAAATGCCCAGATGCTCATGCTGCCCTTCTAAATATTCAAGAATGACGTGCTCTGAGATCAGCTGCTGATTTGTGATGACAAATATAAAATGCGGTTTAAACTGCAGTTTTTCTTTGTCATCTTCGAGATCGCGCTCTCTAATCAATTCATAAAGTGAGGACAGGAGCTGATCTCGGGTCTGCTCATTATAAATAAATCCTCTCGCATAAATATGGGGCATTTGAAATTGCGGCAGCCACTTCATCCACTCCCAGTCTTTATACTCTTCTTCATGAAAAATAAATACGAACCGCAAATCGTGATAGCTGTTGAAGAACGACAATTGTCCGATCAGCTGGTGAATCTCATTTTTCACAATTTGGGATTTACCGACAAGTCCCATCGGACCTTCCGCCAAATCGACCGTAACCGGCGCATTGCGGATGTCCTTATAGATACGCTGCATCTGCTGCGATTTCTCCATGAGGTCGTCGATATCGCGATTGGCCAAATCTCCGCCGCTCATATTGATTTCATAGCTTGAAGGGACTGTTCCCGTCCCAAGCCGCAGCTGGAGGTAATCCTTGCTTTCAAGCGATTTTTCCCAGATCCGGTCACTGATTTCACTAGTTAAGTATTTCATTTGCTCAAATGAAGGGAAGTGAAATTCAAGTACTTGCTTTTGCTTTTCAGCAAGCGCCTGAAGCTCTTTCCGCTTATTGTCTAAGTAAAGCTTGTACACACGCTCCCGTTTTTCCTCGCGTTTTTTCCGCTGGTTTTTATCGCGGAAATATTGCACCGTCGAGGTAATGAGAGTCATCATAAACATCGCCAGAGAAACGAGGATGAATATGCCGCGCGGCTGGATGATGGCGACAACGCCCATCACGATCAGCATCACAAGCGGAGGCAGAATGACGAGCCACAGCCCTCTATTGGTTTGATCGCTCTCTTGAGAGGGAAAACTGAAGGACACGCGGTCATCCGGCAGGTCGTACACCATTCGCGGCGTTCTTCTGTACTGCGGATATTTTTTCTGCATCTCTGTGCTCGGTTTGACCGTTTCTGTTAATGCAGTTTCAAACGGTGCAAAATGAACCACTTCTAATAGATCTTGTTCCGTCACTCTCATTTGCGTAAAGTTCCAGAAGATTTCATCTCCCGGCTGGAGCGTTGTATTGGCGTTGATCTTCTCTCCGTTTAAAAAGACCGTCCCGCTTTCAGGTTGAACCGACCAGCTTGGGCCGACACGAAGCAAAGAGAACCTGCTTTCTTCCGCGAAAGCAATATCTTGCGGATTCAGGTAAATATCCGCATTCGTGTCTTCTGATGAACAGATGATTTCATCACGATTCCCCGTAAAATAAACGGATTTCTCAGTCTCGCTGTCCGTCAAGATGAATCGTATATCCTGCTGATCCGTTTGGAGAGAAAATGATCCATCCGGCTCAATCATGCCGACACAATCATTTCCCAGGACAACTTCGTATTGGCCGCCGGATTCCTTTCTTTGAAGAGAAATCACTCCGTGTTCAAACGGAATGGTGCCGATCGTAACGGAATCCTTCACATCAGGCCCAATGGTCGCCGGGTGGGACGACGGGAGGTCAGACAGCTTCAGTTTTTGAACGTTATTTTGGTAAAAAACCCATAATAGACTCAAATGGCGAACCCCCTAACGGCCAAACGGCAGCATGCGATGACCTGCGCTTCATGTCTCACGTTATTTGTCATCTTTTTTCTCATCTTTCTTTTCTGTTTCTTTTTCTTTCTTCGCTTGTTCTTCTTTTTTCGCTTTTTCTTCGGCTGCGGCTTTTTCTTCTGCCGCTTTCTCTTCAGCTTGTTGTTTTTGTTCGTCTGTTTGTGTTTGTTGTTCATCAGTTGTTGAAGACTCAGAGTTCGATTCTTTTTTCTGTTCAGCGTTAGCTTTATTCACTTTATCAAGTTCGCTGTCTACAGAATCAAGTTCTTTTTGAGTCGCTTCATCGTTTCTATCCTCAGCTAAGAGCTGCTGTTTATATTTATAAAGGCCAAGCCAAATATATGGGTTATACTCGAGCTTATGTCCAATACTGATCGCTTCTTTATAATCCCCTCTGCCAATATCAATCCAATAAAGGAAATGCTGTGGTTCAGATTGCAATGTCACCAGCTTCTCAATATTACCCCGTTGATAATCTAAAAGCTGTTTTTCAACTTCTACATAGGAATAAGCAAGCTGATACTGCACCGATTCCGGCAGGCTCTCCGCATCGTATTTCGACAGTGTGCTGATCACCTCACTGTACTGCTTGTTTAAGAAAGCGCGGTTACTGTCCACTATCGCCTGATGCTTTGGCTGTGCGAAAAATAAGGCGTACATCGAATAAATAAGCGCCGGGACCAGCAAAACAATAAGCCCCAGGCCGATGTATCGCTGAATGTTCCACTTCTTTCTCGGAATATGTATGTATGTTTTCGCTTTGGCTTCAAGCTGATCGATATGGGTTTGAATCAGTTCGAGCAGGTCTTCATAGGACGCCGCATCCAATATCGCCTTAGCTTCTTCGGAGAACGTCAGCGTTTCATTGAATTTCAGGTAGTCTTCAAACGCAAAAGCGCCGTCAACTGCCAAAGCCGCTGCGGCTTTCAGCTCCCGCCACACTCTTTCCTCATCTTGCCCGTATGGAGGAATGCTTTCTTTTACGCCGTAATGAAGAAAATAAGGCGTCAGGCCTTTATCGAATACAATGTTTTCAGGAGCGACAATCACATTAAGCCTCGACAGATTGTGATGCTGTACAGCTTGAACAAGCTGATAGGCAAACTGCCATTTGCTTTTTTTATCTTTAGCTTTCATGAAGCGGAATGCTTTATAGGAGGGAGGAGGTTGGATTGTGATGATCACTTCATCATCCGTCACATCGATCTCTTTATGAAAAAAAGGATTTACATCTTTGATCACGTTGGCTTCGAGACCGTCCAGAAGCTTTATTGTTTCCCGCTGAAAGGTAAATGTATAGCCGGCATCTGTTGTCTCGGCAACGGCTTCTAATTGGTTTTCTACATATGATTTTTGTTTATCCGACATTCAACCAGATCCTTTCATAATATTTCAAGCCGGTCTCCGTTTGTAATGCCGCAATCTGACAGCTTGCATTCTCCGGAAAACACCGCATCCTTATTAACCACTCTGATCCAGTGCCCTTCGCGCGGAGGTATAGCTACGCTTTGAGCCTGCCAAGCAATATCAATTACTTTTTTCACCGGGTGGTAATCTGACAATCTGAGATCAAAGACACTGCCGTTATAATGTTTCAAATCTATCGTAATATCTATATACATTTTAGGATCACCCTTACATAGAAAGAGCGCCGTCTTCTCTTGAATCAGGCGCTCCTTCCCTTTCATACTGTTATCCGCGAATTTGATTTGCGATGTCTTGGTCAGTAGACTCAAGTGTATTTGCAGTTTGATCAAGCTGCTGATTCACATCTTGAAGCAAATCTGACATTTTGATAAATGAAGGTTTGAGCTGCTCGTATTGATCTGCGAACGCTTCGCTTGAAGCACCTTCCCACATGCTTTTCAAATCAGAGATCATACGGTTTAAACGATCAACCTGATTTAATACTTCCTGGCTCTCAACGCCGTATTGCTTCGCCATCGCTCTTAGCTCTTCGGGTGTGACACGAATTAATCCTGCCATATTCCTCATTACCTCCTGTGCCATCAGCCTAAATATGGGCTAATTCACTTATTTTTAGAACGTCATTATTATAAAAACAGTTTTTCGGCACAGTCAAACAAATATGTTTTAATTTTACAAAATGAGTCCAATGGTTTATCCCGCATCACTTAAAAATGACATATATTGTTAAACAAGTAGGTTCATTTTCTTAATCTTCTCTTCATCCTCCGAATAATCCAAAAGACCCAAATGATTCTCCAACTCCCAAAAAAAACCTTTCAGAAAATTTGATGCTACAGCACCATTTCTGAAAGGTTCAGTTTTTTTCTTTTCTTCTCGCCGTCTGATGACCTTCTTAAAATTATAATAAGGTAAGCTTACATCATATACGTTTCTTTAGTATACCGTTTACTCGGTTGTTTTGCTTCCGTTCTTTGTTGTTGATTTTCACAAACAACAACAATCATAATAAAAGGTAGAGAATGAATGTCAAAGAGAAATCAAGCATGAAAAAGTAGGGAGATTTATGACCATGCCGAATGATCCGTTTCAATACAGTTTTGACAGACTTGAAGATGTGGCTGATCATATCAGCGACGTGCTGCGTTGCCCTGTCACTATAGAGGATGTCAACCACAAACTGCTTGCCTACAGTACACACAGCGACTGCACAGACCCTGCCCGAACCGCTACAATCATTGGCAGAAGAGTGCCGGAGAAGGTCATTAACAAGTTGTGGAAGGACGGGACGATCCCAACTCTTTTAAAAACGGAACAGCCGATCAGAGTACAGCAGATAGATGAGGTCGGGCTTAGTAACCGTGTTGCCATTTCGATTTGGAAAAACAACCAAGTGCTTGGCTTCATATGGGCGCTTGAGATCCAAAAGACATTGTCTGACGATGATCTGATGACACTGCAAATGGCGGCAAAAGCAGTGAGAAACAAGCTTCTCAAGCTCCAAATCAGAAAAACGAAAAATGAAGAACGAAGCCAAGAGTTTTTCTGGAAAATGCTTACTGGACATATTCACCAGGAGCGCGACATGGCCGATGGATTCCACAAGCTTGGAATGGTTGCTCCTTCTGAGTTTTCCGTGATGATCATCCGGATAAACGGTGAGCTGACGGAAAAAATTGAACAGCAGCTGCAATATTTGCAGGAAACAACCCAGCAGGTTCACGTGCTGCTGACGACCGTGGATTCCAATGAACTTATTATTTTGACCGCGCCCAAAACAGACCGTCCTTTTCAAGATTTAAAACAGTTTGCTTTCAGTACGCAACGACAGCTGAAGGAACGGTATAAAATAGAAGGCGCTTCAATCGCTTTTGGGGGAATATACAACTCTATTTCTTTTGTCTCCCGCTCCTATCAGGAAGCATTGTCCGTTTTAAAAGCGAAGGAACGGTTCGCAGAAGAGACCCAACATCTTTTCAGCTTTTCTGAGCTAGGCATTTATCAATACTTGGATGTCTTAGATGAAAAACGGAAGCAGACGGGATATTTCAATTATTCGCTTTCCAAACTGGAACAGTATGACCGGGATCATCAGTCAGATATGGTAGAAACACTAGAACGTTTTATAGAAGCTGACAGCAACGTGAATACCGCTGCCAAGGTGTTAAATATACATGTTAATACGTTGAATTACCGCCTCAAACGTATCAGCCAGATTGCTGAAATCGATTTAAAAAATATAAATCAAAAATTCACCATTTATTTAGATATCAAGCTTCGGCACATGGATTTGTGAAATTTCACAAATCCATGTTTTTTTATTTTCTTATTCAAACAAAGAATTTTCTAAAGAATCAAGCTACACTAAAAACATCACATGTACAGGAGGAGACAGATATGATCATAGGGGTTCCTAAAGAGATAAAAAACAATGAAAACCGCGTGGCACTAACACCTGGAGGCGTTTCTCAACTCATTTCAAACGGCCACCGGGTGCTCGTTGAAACAGGCGCGGGCCTTGGAAGCGGATTTGAAAATGAAGCCTATGAATCAGCAGGAGCGGAAATCATCGCTGATCCGAAACAGGTATGGGACGCTGAAATGGTCATGAAGGTCAAAGAACCGCTGCCGGAAGAATACGTCTACTTCCGTGAAGGACTTGTGCTGTTTACGTACCTTCATTTGGCAGCTGAGCCTAAGCTTGCACAGGCCTTGAAAGAAAAAGGCGTTACGGCGATCGCATACGAAACGGTTAGTGACGGCCGGTCATTGCCGCTTCTGACGCCAATGTCAGAGGTTGCAGGCAGAATGGCAGCGCAAATCGGAGCTCAATTTTTGGAGAAACCTAAGGGCGGAAAAGGCATTTTGCTTGCCGGAGTGCCAGGCGTTTCCCGCGGCAAAGTAACGATTATCGGAGGAGGCGCCGTCGGCACAAACGCTGCGAAAATGGCTGTCGGACTCGGTGCAGACGTGACTATCATCGACTTAAACGCAGACCGCCTGCGCCAGCTTGATGACATTTTCGGCCATCAGATGAAAACGTTAATGTCAAATCCGGTCAATATCGCAGATGCTGTGGCGGAAGCGGATCTTCTCATTTGCGCGGTATTAATTCCGGGTGCTAAAGCTCCGACTCTTGTCACCGAGGAAATGGTAAAACAAATGAACCCTGGTTCAGTGATTGTCGATGTTGCAATTGACCAAGGCGGCATCGTCGAAACTGTCGACCATATTACCACACATGATCAGCCGACATATGAAAAACACGGCGTTGTCCACTACGCTGTGGCAAACATGCCGGGCGCTGTCCCTCGGACATCAACAATCGCGCTGACAAACGTTACTGTTCCATACGCGCTGCAAATCGCGAACAAAGGAGCAGCAAAAGCGCTCGCAGACAATGCGGCACTGAGAGCCGGTTTAAACACAGCGAACGGACACGTGACCTATGAGGCTGTGGCAAAGGATTTAGGATACGAGTATGTACCTGCAGAGAAGGCTTTAGAGGATGAGTCATCTGTAGCGGGTGCTTAATTCACATGAAGCCTGCAGAAAGATTTTCTGCAGGCTTTTTTTATCTTTTAAAAGGAAAAGAGGAACCATTTCACGAACTAAGACGATGAACTCGATCATAAAGGGGGATTCATATGGCTGTTCAGCAATATGGCGTTTTAAAAGGCATTGTCTTAGACATGAAGCGGGAAACAGATGATGACAGTCCTCATTTCCAAGTCAAAGTGCTTGGTGAGGAGAATACGTATTACAGGTGCGCCATCAATGTGATGTCCAGCTCTGAGGAATCTGAAGTATTGTATGTGGCAGATGATCAGTTTAATTCAAGCACGATCACCACCCTTCCGAACATGCCGTATGGATACGCAAGGATCACCGAGGCAAACCGTGAAATCGCACTGGATTACGTGCGGGGCCATTTGTTTGACTCGCGGGAAATGAAGCCTTTGCGGCATGAAATTACGGGGCCTGATAATGATTTAAATGATTTCATTGAAACGTACATGAAGAAAGCGCTAGTAGAGAAAGCGCCGGTTTATCTTTTTGGCTCAAAATTCGGGCCGGAACAGACTGCAGATAAAATATTCGGATTTACTCCGACTAACGGCATGCACAATATCCATATGAATCAAGGAAATGCAATGGATAGCCGCTGGAAAAAAGACAACGGTTCATGGCATGACGGAGGCATTCTGATTCAATTTGCCGATCAGTGGGCCGCTGTGTTTTTAGCATTTTTATCCCAATCTTGGTGTACGGATGAAAACGGAAACCCCGTCAGAGATTGTGATCATACCCAAACGCCTGCATAAATAGAAGAAAGAGACTGCGGCGAGCAGTCTCTTTTTTGCTATTACACATTTTCAACCGTTTTTAGGCTATTTGGCCTCATATCGCTCCAATGCGATTGGATATAGTCTAGACAAGCTTCACGCCCTTTTTGCTCATGAACGACTGTCCAGCCGCTCGGCACATCGATAAAACCGGGCCACAAAGAATATTGGCCCTCCTCATTAATCAGCACTAAATATGTGCCATTCGCATCTTCAAAAGGATTTGCCATCTCTTTCTTCCCCCTTTATTTATTCATTTCTTCCAGTTTGACAGCGAGAACCTTGCCGATTTGAGCGAGCGGTTCGGGCTGGCAAAGATCTTTATGACGGCAGTCGATGTCGATTTGTTCAATTTGTCCGTTAATATAAGGCTTCCACGAATCTGGTTCAATCGGATCAAACCATTCAGGAATGATTGTTGATCTGAAAAATAAGACATTTCCCCGGAAGGTTTTCGGCTTATATGAGCCTAAAATGCCGACAGAATTGACATAGGTGTTCTTCAGATTTAAAATGACTGATTCATCCAGGCTCGCAAGCGCGCTGCCGTCACGGCGAAGAATCTCAATCGCCGTTTCAAAATCAAGCGGTTTATCGCCTAAGCTGTCTGGATCGTACCCGCCTAACGCCAGAAGGGCAATAAGCGCTTCCTCATCATCCGGCGCCTCTTTTATAGGAAGGAAGTGGTTCGGGTAAGCATCCAGCATCACCAGCAGAGATATTTCTTCTCCTTGATGTTGCAGCTGGGTTGCCATTGCTTGAATAACATTCCCGCCAAGGGACCAGCCCAGCAGATGGTACGGGCCTTTCGGCTGAACCGTTCTGATTTGTTCAATATAATCGGCAGCCATGTCATCAAGTGTTTTCGGAAGCTCCTCGCGCTGCCCGATACCCCGTGCCTGCAATCCGTAGATCGGATAATCGGTTCCTACATTCGTCATCAAACCGGCATAGCACCAGCTGAGACCGCCTGCCGGATGCACACAGAATAAAGGAGGCTTGTCTCCGCTTGTTCGGAGAGGCAACAGAACGTCAAGTGCGCTTTGGCTTGATCCCATTTCAAGTCTTTCAGCAAGCCCGGCAACAGTCGGCGCTTCGAATAGGACGCCGATGCTCAGTTCAACACCGAGCGCTTCGCGGATGCGGCTCATCAGCTGAACAGCAAGCAGGGAATGGCCGCCTACATCAAAGAAACGGTCATCAATACCGACACGCGGCAAGTGAAGCACCTCCATGAACAGGTCACAAAGGATTTCTTCCTGCGGTGTTCTTGGTCCGCGTCCTGTCACTGCCGCTGTGAAATCCGGAGCGGGCAGCGCTTTACGGTCAAGCTTTCCATTCGGTGTCAACGGCAATTCTTCCATCGCCACAAAGGCAGAAGGCACCATGTAATCCGGGAGCCTCTCAGCAGCAGATTTGCGCAGTTCCGCCGGATTAAACGTTTCTTCCGAAGAAGGTATGACATAAGCTGCCAACCGTTTATCTCCCGGCTGATCCTCACGCACGATTACTGCCGCATCTTCAAGCTGCGAATGCTGAACGAGCGCAGCTTCAATTTCTCCCAGTTCAATCCGGAAGCCCCGAATTTTCACTTGATGATCGGCACGGCCGACATAGTCGAGAGAGCCATCAGCGCGGAGGCGGGCCACATCTCCAGTGCGATACATCCGAGTGCCCCGAGGACCGAACGGATCGGCTATGAAGCGTTCCGCTGTTAGGCCAGACCGCCCTAGATAGCCTCTTGCCAATCCCGCTCCTGATACATACATCTCTCCGGCAACACCCGGCGGCACCGGCTGCAAGCGCTCATCCAGCACATATACGCCAAGATCGGGAATGCCGCATCCGATCAAGCTGTTTGCCCGTAAAGCCGCAATTTCTCGGTCTAATTCAATATAGCTGACATGCACTGTCGTTTCTGTAATCCCATACATATTGATCAGCTGCGGTCTATTTTCAGGGTGGCGGTTATACCAATCCTCTAGACGGCTGAGTTCAAGCGCTTCCCCGCCAAAAATGACATAGCGCAGACTGAGTGCCTGACCGAGATCCGGCTGCTCTCGTTCCGCTTGCATCAACTGATAGAAAGCGGACGGTGTCTGATTCAGAACGGTCACCCCCTCTTTGACAAGCAGGCGGAGAAACGATTCTGGCGATCTGCTGACGTGATGAGGCACGATCACAAGACGTCCGCCATGCAGCAGTGGACCCCAAATCTCCCACACCGAAAAGTCAAACGCATAGGAATGGAACATGGTCCAGGTATCGTCTGAGCTGAAATGGAACCAGTGATCAGTGGCTGCAAATAAACGCGTTACGTTTTGGTGAGGAATCATCACACCTTTTGGAACACCCGTTGAGCCTGATGTATATATAACATACGCCGTATTCAAAGGAGAAAGCGGCTGAATTCTATCTGTATTATTTGGATTCTCAGCAGGGTATCTGTTTAGTTTCTCTGCCAGTTCGGGATCATCCAACACGATTTTCGGCACGTTTTCCGCTGGCGGAATGTGCGCTGCAGCTTTTATGTTCGTCATGATAAACGCCGGCTGCGCATCCTTCAGCATAAAAGCGATTCGGTCTGCCGGATAGTCAGGATCGAGAGGCAAATAAGCCGCGCCGGCTTTCAGCACCGCCAATAGCCCGACAGCCATTTCCAATGATCGAGGCAGTGCCAAAGCGACAAATTGCTCCGGCCCGACGCCTTCGCTGATCAGCATTCGTGCAAGGCGATTTGCTCGTTCATTCAGCTCAGCATAGCTCAGCGCCTGATCTTCATACACAACAGCAATGGCATCCGGTCTTAAAGCAGCCTGCTTCTCAAACTGCTCCGGCAAACATGCGTGCGGAAGCTTGTCAGAAACACTATGCCAATCTGTCACCATGCTGCTGCGCTCCTCTGGTGCAAGGATGTCCAGATTTCCAATGTGCTGGTCGGGATCAGATTCGGCAGCCTCAAGCAGGCGCATCAGACGGTCAGCAAGAGCTTGTGCAGTTTCCTGCTTGAAAAGATCCGTGCTGTACTCGAGCAGCCCTTCCAATCCGTTTGGAGTCCCGTCAGCAAGACGGTTTTCACTGATTTCAAGCGTCAAATCAAACTTGGCAGATCCGACACTATGGATCTGCAGGCTGCTGTCCATGTCAGGAAGATGCAGTTCAGCGTCCGGTGTGTTTTGGAACGCAAGCATGATTTGGAATAAAGGATGCGTCGCACGCGATCGAGCCGGATTGAGCACCTCAACGAGTCTCTCAAACGGCAGATCCTGATTTTCATAGGCTGCCAGATTCACTTCCCTCACTCTGTCAAGAAGCTCACGGAAGCTTGGATCACCGGACGTATCGGTTCTGAGCACCAATGTATTGATAAACAGCCCCACCAAATCGCCCAACGCATCATCATTCCGCCCCGCGATCGGACTGCCGACCGGAATATCAGTGCCCGCCCCGAGCCTTGTCAATAAAGCGGCGAGACCGGATTGAAGCACCATAAACAGACTCACCCTATTTGCGCGGGCCAACTCCTGCAATCGCTTGTGCAGCTCGGGCTCAATGCGGAAATGAATCGTGTCCCCATCATGACTCGGCTCAGCCGGACGTGAATAATCTGTTGGCAGTTCAAGCTGATCAGGCAAATTCCTGAGGGTTTCTTTCCAGAAAGCAAGCTGTCCGGCAATCAAACTATTTGGATCATCGCCGCTTCCGAGCAGTTCTTGCTGCCAAAGCGCATAGTCTGCATATTGCACAGCAAGGGGCGCCCATTCAGGAGCTTTACCGTGGCAGCGAGCCGCATATGCCGCCCCAAGATCTCGGGTCAGAGGCGTTAAGGACCAGCCATCTCCGACAATATGATGCACGAGGAGGAGCAGCACGCACTCGCCAGGACCGATGACAAAAAGCTCGGCACGAAAAGCAGGTTCAGCTGCAAGATCAAAACTGTAGCGCACAGCTTCGGCAAGCCGCTCAGAAAGTTCCTTCTCAGCCATTTCTGTAACATGTAAAACAGGCCGGGCTTGATCAGCGTCTAAAATATGCTGATAGGATGTCCCCTGTGATTCAGGGAAGATCGTCCGAAGGCTTTCATGGCGGCAGACGAGATCATAAAGTGCCGCTTGCAGCACACTTTGATCCAGCTCACCCGACAAACGGATAGCAACCGGAATATTATAAGTGGGGCTCGGCCCTTCCAGACAATGGAGGAACCACAGCCGGCGCTGGGCAAAAGATAGCGGGATCTTTTCAGGCCGCTCAGCTCTTTGCAACGCGGGACGCACACTCTGCGCCTGATCAAGATGGGCAGCTAGTCCGGCTACTGTCGGTTCGTCAAAGAGCTTGGCGATACCGAGTTCGGCGCCCATTACCTCACGAATGCGGCTCATCAGACGGGCTGCAAGAAGAGAATGACCGCCAAGCTCGAAGAAACTGTCATCAATGCCGACGCGTGCCAAACCAAGAACCTCGGCAAACAAGTCACACAATATCTCTTCTTGTGGCGTCCTCGGTCCCCGATCGCTGACAGATGTGCTAAAATCAGGCGCTGGCAGCGCTTTTCGATTAAGCTTGCCATTAGGTGTTAATGGCAGTTCGTCCATCTCCACAAATGCCGCCGGCACCATATAATCTGGAAGACTGGCGCCCACAAAACGGCGAAGCTCGGCAGTATCAATAGCTGCTGCAGCGACTATATATGCCACCAATCGTTTGTCTCCCGGCTGATCTTCTCGAACAACAACCGCGGCCTGTTCAATGTCCGGATGCTTGGCAAGCACGGCATCAATTTCTCCAAGTTCAATTCGGAATCCGCGGATTTTAATTTGATGATCCGCCCGTCCGATATAATCCAAAGAGCCATCAGCGCGCCAGCGGGCCTGGTCTCCGGTTCGATACATCCGAGTCCCCGGCGGTCCGTATGGATCTGCAATAAAGCGCTCAGCCGTTAAATCAGGGCGGCGGAAATAACCTCTGGCCAAGCCGGTTCCTGCAATATAAAGCTCTCCGACAACGCCCGGCGGCACTGGCTGCAAACCGTGATCAAGCACATATACCTGCGTGTTCCAAATCGGTTTGCCAATCGGCGGAACGCCCTTCACCCCTTTTTCAAGAAAAGCTGCTGCAGACCAAATCGTTGTTTCAGTCGGGCCGTATAAGTTCGTGACTGGACACTGGAGCTCGTGTAGCGCCTGCAAAAGGCCGCTCGGCAGCGCCTCGCCTCCAACAAGCACTCTGAGCCCCCGAAGTGTCTCAGGTTCATTCGTCACCAGAGCATGCCATAGTGTCGGTGTCGCCTGCATAATATTGATATCGAAATATTCAATCATTTGAGCTAATATCTGTGGCTCACGGATCGTTTCTTTCTTGGCGATCACGATTTGCGCCCCGCTGATAAGCGGAAGAAATAACTCCAATGCCGAAATATCAAAAGCGACAGTTGTCACAGCCAACAGCCTGTCTTCTTCTCCTAGAGAAAATGCCTCCTGCATGGACAGCAGAAAATTACTCAAGCTTTTCAGCGGAACAACGACACCCTTCGGCCTTCCTGTTGAACCTGAGGTATAGATGATATACGCAGGATGAGCAAGAGAAACCGATACATTGGGATTGCCAGGCGAATAACGTTTTACAATCTCCTGCGTCACAGTCTGATCAAGCACAAGCTGCGGAACAGACAGGCCATCAGCCAGACGGGCTGTTATTTCCTCAGTCGTTATGATGCATGAAGGTTTCGCGTCCTCGAGCATGTAAGAAATTCGGTCGGCCGGAAACTCGGGATCGAGCGGAAGATACGCCGCACCAGTCTTTAGTACAGCAAGCATCGAAGCGACCATCTCTGGGGAACGCGGCAGCGCCAAAGCGACATATTGCTCAGGACCCAGCCCTTTTTCGATCAACAGATGCGCGAGACGGTTCGCCTTTTCATTTAGCTCTTGATAGTTTACTTGAACGCCATCACATATGAGAGCGATACGTTCAGGCGTAAGGATTGCCTGCCTTTCAAACATGTCCCGAAGGCTGCGCAGCTTCTCAGATTTTGCCGTCTCATTCCATTCACGAATGACTTGTTTTTTCTCCTCTGCCAATAGAAGCTCCATTTGCCCTATCAGCATGTCTTCCCCGGCTGATGCCGTTTGCATCAGCTGCAAAATACGCTGCTGATGCAGCTGAATATCAAACTCGCTGTAAACCTCAGGATTCGCGTCTATATCAATCCGCAGCCCTCTGCCGTCCGTTCTGTCATAGACATTGATTGATAGATCATCGACAGGACCGGCTGAGAGATTATGCGTTGTTCCCTGGGCCCCGGCAAAGTCGAGACCGTAATCAAATGGCATGAGGTTCATTTGCGGACCAAATAACCTATGGTTTTCTCCTATCAATTTCAGATCGCGCCGAAGCTCTTCATGGCGATACTTATGATGTCGCCGTAAACTGCGGATTTCCCGGGAAATTTGCTGAATAAGTTCAGAAAAGCTCATCGAAGAGCTGACAGAAAGCCGGAGAGGGAGAAGATTCATCACCATAGCCGGCACTTTCAGTGATGCGGACCCTATCCGTCCCATCATGGGCAGACCGAGCACAACATCCTCAGCGCCAGTCATGCGGTGCACATAAACAGCTGTCACCGCAATCATGACTTCATGCCAGGTTCCTGAGAAATAGCGCGCCGCTTCTTTTAACGTGTTTACATCAGATAGAGGCAGATGCGCCGTATGACGAAGAAAACGGTTAGATGTTCTTGGCGCACGATCAGCCAAACTCACAACCTCAGGTTCATCAGCAAAACGATTCAGCCAGAATCGACGATCCTTCTCGTACTGCTCTGATGCGCGATAATCTGCATCCTCCTCCAAAATGGCCCGGAGAGAACCAAAGGAACGACCATCAGTTGATTGTCCTTTCATAAGCGCGGCATACGTACTTGCCACACGCTGGGCAATGAGGGAAAAACCGAAGCCGTCAATCGCAATATGGTGAATGCGCTGATACCAAAAGAAACGATCAGGTCCGGCTAAAAACAGAGCTTCATTGAACAAAGGGTCATATCTTAAATCGACTGGCTTTGCCAAATCGGCCTTCATCCAGTGTAATGCTGTTTTTTCCGGATCAGGCTCAGAGCTGACATCAATAACATGCAGCTGTACATCTGGAGACGGGTTCAGCATCTGCCAAGGCCCGTCCATGTTTTCACCGAAGCGGACATGCAGCGATTCCGCTTCCTTTATCACACGCCGCAAAGCTTCTTCAAAAAGAGCAATATTGAGTGTTCCATTGATTTCTATATATTCCGCCGTATTGTAGATTGGATTGTCCGGATCAAGCTGCTGTGCAAACCATATGCCGGTTTGCGCTCCGGTCAAAGAATATTGAAGGTCTTTTGTATCAGGCATCCGTTTGTTTACCCTCCCTTTATAAATAATCCGCGTTTGGCAGCACTTGCTGGCTGCGGGTTGTGAGCAATTTCTGCCAGTCTTCGATCGTCGGGCGTTCAGCCAGTTCAACGAATGTCACCTCAGCTCCTTCACGGCGCCATTGTTCTACCAATGTCATGATCCTTACCGAATCAAGCCCGTGTTCGAGCAAATCCTCTTGATCTGTAATCTCCTCAGGTGTTTCTTGAAGAAGTTCAGCAATTTGTTTACGGATGTTCTCACATGTAAACACTTCTTTGCCAGTCGTTACGGACGTTTTCTGAGCAGGTGCAGGTGCAGGCGCATTCTTCAGCTGATCGAGAAGACTATCAGTCATCACGGTAAATGCGCAGCGCCCCGCGGCATAATCCAGCGCCATTTGATGTTTTTCTAATGAAAAATCAGCAACCGCGTCTCCCACGAAAAAGGCTTCAATGTCCTCCATAAATGCTTCACATGCTGTAACGAGACAGCCAATATGGGCGTAAATCCCGGAAATGATCAGCTGATCGCGCCCCTCTTTGCGCATGATCTCAAGCAGATTCGTTCTCTTAAACGCACTGTATCTCCATTTTGTCAGCACGAGATCAGCATCTTCCGGTGCCAGTTCGGTGATGATTTTCTCCTCATAAGGGCCGCTGTTTAACCCCGGACCCCAAAAGTCTGTCAGCAGCGCCCGATCAGCCGGGTTTTGGCTTCCAGGCTGCGCGGTATAGACAACAGGAATTCCAAACTGGGCACATTGATCCTTCAGCTTCCGTATATTTGCTGAAAGCTCTGTTACCGGTGACGATCCCGCTGTGAAAGCATCGACAAAATAGTTTTGCATATCGTGTATTAACAGAACTGCCCGATTGGGATCAGGCACCCATGAAACTTTGTTTTTCGGCATATCAGACGCTTTCGGCATTTGATACGGCTGAATGGCAGGTATAGCCATTTGAACACTCCCTCTCAAATTGTTTGTTTTAGTTTTTTGAACCTGCAAGAAGCTTCTCGGCAATGGCTTCTCGAAGCGCTTTTTTGCTGACTTTTCCCACCCCTGTCTGCGGGAAGGAGCCAACAAATTCAATGCGGTCGGGGATCTTGTATGCAGCCAGTCCGCGTTCTCTCAAAAACGCTTTGAGCACTGCGGCTTTCGGGGCTTCATCCCGGGGAATAATGAACACACAAGATCTTTCGCCAAGAAATTGGTCAGGCATGGAAACCATGGCCGCATCATGGACATCCGGATGCGCCAGCAGATGATTTTCTACCTCTTCAGCCGCCACTTTTTCTCCCCCGCGGTTAATTTGGTCCTTCGCACGGCCTTCAACGACAATGTATCCGTCTGGTGTCATCCTGACGATGTCACCTGTGCGGTAAAAACCGTCCTTCGTAAATGAAGCAGCGTTATGCTCTTCTGCCTTATAGTAACCCCGAATCGTGTACGGCCCTCGCGTCAGCAGATGACCTGTTTCACCGGGTTTTACGTCACGCTCCTGATCATCCCAAACACGCACTTCATCAAACGGGGACATCGGTTTTCCTTGGGTGTTGACAATGACTTCCTCAGAGTCATCCAGTCTCGTATAATTGACCAAACCCTCTGCCATTCCGAATACCTGCTGCAGCGTGCAGCCGAATACAGCTTTTACCTTTCGCGCAGCTTCAGCGCTAAACTTGGCGCCGCCGACCTGCAGCACTTGAAGGCTGGATAGATCGTCATCGCGTGTGGATGCCGCCTCCATCCATACCATCGCAAGAGGCGGAACGAGAGCGGTAATCGTGACTTGTTCCCGTTCAATCAAAGGAAATGCGTCATCTGGACTTGGAGAAGGAGATAATACCACTCTTCCTCCAGCGTATAATACGCCGAGAACCCCGGGAGAGCTCAGCGGGTAATTGTGCGCCATCGGCAATGCCGCCAAATACACCGTGCTGTGGTCGAGCCAGCAGACCTCTACACTCCGCTTCAGACTGTAAATATAATCATCGTGGGTCCTCGGAATCAGTTTCGAGAGGCCGGTGCTTCCGCCAGAAAGCTGAAGGAAAGCCACGTCCGAAGCTTTGACCTCAGGAAAGGTTTCAGGTTCTGTATGCAAATCCTCCAGCGGCAAAAATTCCTCTGCCTCACCTGCGACAATGACATGTTTTAAAGATGGCCATTTGCTTTGAACCTGTCTGGCAAGTGAACGGTAGTCAAAGCCGGAATAAGAGTCGGGAATGATATAAGCAGCCGCTTCAGCAAACTCGCAAAAATATGTAATTTCACTGCTTCGATGTGAAGGCAGTGCGAAGACCGGGAGCGCCCCCAGACGGAAGAGCGCGAAAATGACTTCAAAAAACTCTGCGATATTCGGCAGCTGCACCACAACACGATCCATCTGTTGAATGCCGAGCTTCTGAAAACCGGCAGCCACGCGATCAACCCTCGTGTCAAGCTCCTGATAACTCCAATGGGTATTTCCGCAAGTAATGGCGATGCGGTCTCCATGTTTGGCAGCCCGGTCCCTTAACAAATCCCCAAACGTCTCACCGGCCCAGCAGCCATTCTTCCGATATGCCTCAGCTATCTCATCAGGCCAAGGCGTACATCCATTCAGCATGTTGCATCCCTCCAGCAATTCATTCTGATCATAAATGATTCACGCCCATTGCCCGCAGCATTGTCCGAAACTTCGCGGATGTCTCCTGAAGCTCGTCCTCGGGTTTTGATCCGGCAACAACACCGGCTCCTGCATACAGGCGAAGCGAGCGTTCTTCTGCCTCTGCACAGCGGATCGTCACGATCCATTCTCCGTCCCCCGCATCATCGCACCAGCCAAGCATACCCGTGAAGAAACCGCGGTCAAACGGTTCAATGCTGAGAATCGCTTCTCTTGCAAGATCAGTCGGTGTTCCGCAGACGGCCGGTGTCGGATGGAGCGCGGCAGCCAATTCCAGTGCGGTTACAGACGGATCGGAAAGTTCTCCTTTAATCACACTGGACAGATGCCACATCGTCTCCGTTTTGATCAGTGAAGGCTTATCCGGAACATCCAGCGTCCGGCAGAAAGGCCGCAGCGCTGCCGCAACCGCGTCAGCCACAACCGCATGCTCATGGAGATCCTTTGCGGAAGAAAGCAATTCAGCAGCCCGGCGCTCGTCTTCCACAGGATCATCACTGCGAGGCCTTGAGCCGGCTAATGGATTGGAAACAACATGAGTTCCCATTCTTGAAACGAGAAGCTCTGGACTTGCACCGAGCAATGTTCGGCGGGAAGACGGTTCCGCTTGGCTGGACACGTCTGCGGCAAATGTGTAGCCGTGCGTGTTATGCCACGCCAGATGGCGAAGCAGTTCATCCGTCTGAATCGGTTCTGACGATGTCAAATGCAGCGATCTGGACATGACGATCTTGCTGAGCGTGCCATTGCCAATGCGTGCCAGTCCTTGCTCGACGCCATTTTTGTATTCTTCTGGTGCAGGAACAGGCTCTATGTGGTATGTATTTTCCGGCTGCTGTTCATTCTCCGTATAATCAAATTGAAGCGGTCCTGATGAGCGCACCTCTTCAGGAACAATAAGCCGAGCTTCTTTTACATGGTCAAAAGGAACGGCTCCGACAACAAGCGGGCGGCTTTGTCCCGATTGCTTCGCTTGACGCAGCGTTTCTGCAATACGTCTGGAAAGGGTTTCAATTTGGTTTTGCCCTTCTGCCTTCGGTACGATTTCCCTTACGCCTTTCGCTAACAGTACGCGATGAGGGGATGCGATGAAAAAATCACCCGGCTGATACTCGTGAAGCACATGCTCCGCTTTTGTTTCTGACATAACGTTTTGTTTCAGCATTCTCATAAACCTCCTTTAAATGAGTTACACGCCTAAGGTCGCGCCGCCATCTACGCATAAATTATGCATAGTTATATGCCCCGCCTGGCCAGAAACCAGAAAAAGCACGGCACCCGCAATATCCGAAGGCTGAGCCAGTTTTTTGAGCGGGATTCCCGTCTTATATGTCTCAAGTGATCCTTTTATGACTTGCTCTGCTCCATTTTCATCGGCCCATAATGACCACTGCATGTCTGTTTCTGTTGAACCGGGAGATACCACATTGCAGCGGATATGATATTCTGCAAGCTCAAGGCCAAGACATTTCGTAAACATCACAGCCGCAGCCTTTGAAGAGGCATATGCCGCCATTGATGTCCTCGGCACACCGGCAGCATTCGATCCGACCGTTACAATCGAACCCGATCTCCGGTCCATCATATATTTGCTGACTGAACGCGAGACGTTAAACACGCCGGTCGAATTCACTGAGAACGTGGCCTCCCATTCTTCATCACTGAGTGTATGGATCAGCCCCGGGCGAAGGACACCTGCTACATTCACCAACATATCGATCGGCCCCATTTCACGTTCGATGCGCGCCGTGGTCTCGTCAATCGCCGCGCTGTCTCTCACATCCGCAGGAAAGGCTTCCGCATGGCAGCCTTCGTCTTTGAGGCTATTCACAACCTTTTGAAGCTTTTCAGGATGATAATCGACTGCTGCAATGTGCGCGCCTTGATCGGCAAGCGTCCGCGCAACAGCTTCACCTATTCCTTGGGCAGCTCCAGTTATCAAAGCAATTTTGCCCTTTATACCCATAGCATCCATATCATCAATTCCTTTCTTTGCTTCAGATGCCGAACGGGCATCCAGCGAAAAAGACTATGGCGCCTCGACAAGAAAAGCGCAACTCATTGATAATGATTATCATTATCAATTATAAAAATAATCATATCCAAATGTCATGTGACAGTCAAATATAATTTCAGTGATGACTATTTATTTTTAGAAGCAAGGCTGAGAATGCCTCAGCCCATTGACATATGCGGTCCGTCAGGGTGAAGCGCAAAACGCAGCGCCCGGCTGACCAAAACAGGAAGAACAGAAATATGCCCTTCTCCTGAAAACTCGCAAAATTCTGCCCGTATGCCTTGTTCAGATAAAACGGCCAGCCGCTCGTAAAGCTCCCTCGCATTATCGTTCATCCGGCTTTTATGATGCTGCTCCAATTCTCCTGCGGCAAGCAGGAGATTGATAGCCTGATTGTTTTCTTTAAGCGGGAGACGAAATGGGCCGTTTTTTCGAGAATAAATGGTTTATTCCAATGAATAGAAGGACTTCCCGCGACATACGTTTGAAACGCATCCGGCTTTGTTAACAGCACCTGCAACACGAACAGCCCCCCAAGTGAGTGGCCAAAGATTGTTTGTCTGTTTCTGTCAATCTGGTAATCTCGTTCTATCTCCGGTTTCAGATCCTCCTCAATAAAACTGAAGAATCCCTCTGCTCCGCCATGTTCCGGCCAATCTATTCCGTCGGGCCTTTTCGGCAGCTTTGATTCAGCCGTCGGCATTGTAAAATCCCGGTGACGCGCTGAGGAAAACGGTTCTGCTGTCTCATAGCCAATGCCGACGATCACAGCAGGGATCACCCCGGTTTTTTCAGGACGGCGCCCCTGTATTCGAACGGCTTCCGCCATCGTTCCGAAGACAGAATTGGCATCCAGCAGATAAATCACAGGATAACCAGCGCGCGGCGGCGGCGTACTCGGTTTCGAAATGAAAATTTGATAGGTACGGTTGTGATCGCGTGAAGACATTATACGCACTTCCGTACCCGGAATGGTATATGAGTTTTGTGTCCCACCTTTCGCCCGGTCGATTTTCTCTCTCATGCAGTACAACATTCCTCTCCTTAAACCAAAACCACAAATTGTGATAATGATTTTCACTATCAACTAGACAACTCAAATAATAGGTTTTCTTCCAAAGAAAGTCAACTTTTTCCCGAATAAAAAAGGCACCTTCATCAAATAAGGTACCTGAAGACTAATGATATGGAAATAAAAACCTGATAAGGATGCAGATTGTCCTGCATGAAACAGAACCTTAATCCCAAGTAAATCTTTGATTTTGCCAAGGATCGCCTCTCATATGATAACCATTCTGCTCCCAAAAGCCAGGATGGTTCTCTTTCGTAAATTGGATGCCGCGCAACCACTTGGCGCTTTTCCAAAAATACAGATGCGGAAACACCCCCCGCAGCGGAAAGCCGTGTTCAGGCGTTAAGGGTTCGCCGTTATGCGCATAGGCCAGAAGGGAGGTTTCCGCTAAAAAATCATCGAGCGGCAGATTGGTCGTCCACCCCTCTTCCGCATGTAAAATGACGTAGCCCGCTTCTTTTTTGACACCCGCTTTTTCCGCTAGATCACGAGCACGCACGCCCTGCCACACATTATCAAGCCGTGACCACCCCGTGACGCAATGGATGTCATTTTTCGATTCGTACTGAGGAAAGGCTTTGACATCTTCAAAGCTTAGCAGCATCGGATGGTCAACCAATCCGTATATTTGAAGGTTCCATTTGGCCATATCCTCGTAATATGGAACATTTCCCGTATGAAGCACAGGAAATGAGGTTGTGACGTTTTGATTTGGCGGTACTCTCCCCGATTGATCGGATTGTTTTGTTTTTCCGAAATACATACAAAACCTCCTTTTTGTTAACCTAATTTCGAATTATGTTGACAATCTTTCTGTTCTTTATTACGCTATGATTGTGAATGTAAACCTAAGGGGGAACAACAATGAAACAACATAGACTTCGTGCGGGAGATATGGCGCTGATTGGGATGTTCGCCGCACTTATGGCCGTCGGCGCCAATCTTACTTCAGTGGCGCCCTTTTTACAAGTAGCCGGCATTCCGTTGTCGATGCAGCCGTTCTTCTGTCTCTTGGCAGCCTTGCTTCTCGGCAGCAAACGAGCAGGTATTGCCATGATTGTATATGCGCTTGTCGGATTGGCCGGAGCGCCTGTGTTTGCTCAATTTTCAGCCGGCTTCGCACCGTTTGTAGGAAAAAGTGGCGGGTTTATTCTCTCATACATCCCGGCAGCGTTTGCAGCTGGATGGTTTTTAGAGCGCAAAGCGCAGCCGGGCAACACCCGATTTCTGATTGCTTCTCTTATTGGAACGGCCATCATGTATATCATCGGGACTACCTATATGTATCTTGCACTGAACCTATGGATTCATACGCCAGTGAGCTACGTCACGGCTTGGGGCTTTATGACTTGGTTTATGGTAAAAGACACGGCGCTGGCTGTGGTGCTGGCGTTTATCGCACCTGCGATCTACCGCTCTATTCAGAAAGCAACCGGCTTTAACAGAAATCACATATCGTCCACGTGAAAACTCATTCTACCGTACGGTTTTTTTATCATAACGAGAAAAGGCTCCTCAGTAAAGGGGAGCCTTTTTCCTATAAAACAATCGCCGCAATCCAGCCGAAAATGATAAGCGGGATATTATAAAATAAAAAGGTCGGCACACAAGTATCCCAAATGTGGTGATGCTGGCCGTCCGCACTCAAACCTGAAGTCGGTCCAAGTGTACTGTCGCTGGCAGGTGAACCGGCATCGCCAAGCGCAGCTGCCGTTCCGATAATCGCAACCGTGGCCATCGGGCTGAATCCGAGCTGCATGCATAGAGGCACAAAGATCGTTGTGATAACCGGAATCGTCGCAAAAGAGGAACCAATTCCCATTGTAATGAACAAGCCCACAATAAGCATCAGCAGTGCGCCCACTAATTGACTGTGCCCCATTATGCCGGCCGCTGTTTTAACCAATGACTCGACATCTCCGGTTTTCGTCAATACATTTGAAAACCCGGCTGCAACGAGCATGACAAAACCGATAAAGGCCATAAGAACCATTCCGTCAGTAATCAGCGAATCCGCTTCATCACGCTTCATTACGCCGCTGACAAACAGAATGATCAGACCCGCCAGCGCACCCATAATCATCCCTTCTACTCCCAGCGACTGTGATAAATAAAGCTGGACGCCGAGTGACACTGCGATGGCAAGAACCGCGATCGCCAGGCTTTTTTTCGTATATGGAGAAGCGGCCGCACCAGATATTTCTTTTGTTTCGTATGTTTTCGGTTTACGGAATACGATGATTGATATGATCAGACCTACAACCATACCCGCAACCGGGATCATTAAAGCGTAAGGAATATCACCGAGGGATACGTTTAATCCGGCAGCTGCCGCATTATCCTTGAGTATGCCCTGAAAGATTTGGCCGAAACCGACCGGCACTAAAATATAAGGCGCCGTTAAACCGAATGTAATCACACACGCAATCAGACGGCGGTCTATTTCAAGTTCATTAAAGATTTTCAAAAGCGGCGGAATCAGCACCGGGATAAATGCGATGTGAACCGGAACCACGTTTTGCGAAAAACAAGATATAATTAAAATAATTAGTACAATCAGCACTTTGGACAGTGCTTTTTTGCGGGTGTCCTCTTTGTTGCCGATCAATTTAACGGAGGCTTCCACCATTGCGTCCGGAAGACCCGTTTTTGTTAAAGCCGCAGCAAACGCGCCAAGCATGGCGTAGCTCACTGCAACGGTGGCATTTCCGCCGAGCCCGTCTGTAAAAGCTTTAACCGTTTCTCCAAGTCCGAGCCCGCCTGTTAATCCTCCGGCCAGAGCCCCTATGATTAATGCGATAACAATATTGACACGCAGCAGGCTTAAAACAAGCATAAGCAGTACTGCGATGACGACTGCGTTCATAATAACCCTCCAAAAATCCTTTAGTTTGCTAATGTAGTAGATAAATAAAGTATGAACGTATCGTATCACAACCGATACACTTTAGTCAACTAAAGATTTTGGAAGAAAAAATCCCCGCCGCACTTCGCAGCAGGGATTAATATTATTCGCTTTTCTTCTCTTCCGATGTAAATCGCTCCGCCAGTGTGGCAAGTGTTCTGGCCATAACACCGGTCGCACCAGATGGCCCGAAGCAGCTTGCTTTATTAGACGTCGCCGTTCCCGCAATATCAAGATGCACCCAAGGCATTGCTTCGGCAAATTCACCAAGAAACGTCCCTGCCATAATCGCATGTCCTTCGCGTCCCGGCGAATTGCTGAGATCCGCCATTTGGCTGCTCTTCACTCGCTTTTTATCCTTCTCTGTTATCGGCAGCTGCCAGATCGCCTCGCCGCATTCTTCCGCAGCATCAGCTACCTGCCGATAAAAGCTTTGATCATTTGTCATAGCGCCGGTCGTTTCTGTCCCTAATGCCACAACAACGCCGCCGGTCAGCGTAGCTACATCAACAAGAACTGACGCCCCATGCTGTTTCGCGTATGTAATGCCATCTGCAAGCACAAGCCTTCCTTCAGCATCCGTATTGAGGATTTCAACTGTTTTTCCGCTTAATGATACGATCACATCATCAGGCTTCATCGCGCTGCCTGAGATCATATTATCGGTTGAAGGAATGACAGCCAGCACGTTTTGCTCGGGACGAAGCTCTCCGATCGTTTCCATTGCGCCAAGAACCGCAGCTGCTCCTCCCATATCAGATTTCATGCCGACGATTCCAGATTTCGTTTTAATGGAGTAGCCGCCTGTGTCAAAGGTAATTCCTTTTCCGACAAGTCCGACGACATTCTCCCATTCCGTTTTGCCCTGATACTTCAAAACAATCATCTTCGGCGGTTCGGCCGAGCCTTGGTTTACCGCAAGTATTCCGCCCATGCCGAGCTCTTCCATCTCTGATTTCTCCAATATCTCACACTCAAAATCATATTTCGCCGCAAGCTCTTCCGCATATGAAGCAAGGTCAGTCGCTGTCAGCATGTTTCCGGGCATATTCACTAGGGTTCTAGCCGAATTTGCCCCTTGGCCGTATGCCTGGCCGACGCGAAGCCCCGCCTGCACTTCCTGTGTATCTTCATCTGTGACGGCGTACACGGCTTCCATTTGTTTATCCGGCTCATTTGATTTGTGCTTATAATCCTGCACCTCATAGGAAGCAAGCAGGCAGCTCTCAGCTAAAGCATGAGCGGCATCCGCGGCAGGCACGTCTTCCGAAATAAATGTATCAAGCAGGAGAGAAGCTTCTTGTTTTCGGTCTTTATGAATCGCTTGAAACACATGGGCAAAACATTCCTTCGCCTGTTCAAATGAATAATTGGCTTCTCTTCCCAAACCAACGAAATAAATCCGTTTCATACCCGCAGAAGATGGAGGGTATACTTTTGATACTTGATTTGGTTTAGAAGAGACATCACCATCTTTCAAAAGCTGTGTCAGATGGCCCTCCAGCATCTCATCAATTTCCAGCGCTTTGCCTGACAGCTGGCTTTTTTGAAAAAGCCCAACCACAAGGGTTTCCGTATGCTCTAATGACTGAATCGCATAAAACATATGCTTACACTCCTAACGTAATGGGTATTTGTTATGAACAATGGTATAATAGGAAAAACATTCTTTCCATTACACTTATTTTATCAAACAACAGTCTAAGACTTGTTATTTTCTTTTGAAACACGAAGGATTTTTTCAAATAGAAAGGATGTCGCCAATGGAACTTTTAACAAACTTCCCTTTATTATCAAGTCTGGCCGCGATTATTTTTGCTCAGGTCATCAAAGTGCCCATACAGTTTATCGCATCCAGAAAACTAGACTGGTCGCTGGTCACAAGCACAGGCGGCATGCCGAGCTCACACTCCGCAGCGGTCACTGCGCTTTCTACAGGCGTAGCCTTGGAGCATGGATTAGACTCCTCCCTCTTTGCGGTTTCTGCCATTTTCGCCGTCATTACCATGTTTGACGCAACTGGCGTCAGACGCCACGCCGGTGAACAGGCAACGGTCATCAATAAGCTTGTCATTGATTTTAACCGCTTCGTAAATGAAGCAAAGGACTTCCCGAAGGCTGAAGAAAAAGAAAAGCAAAAAAAGCTGAAGGAACTTCTCGGACACCAGCCGATCGAGGTCTTTTTCGGAGGCTTAACAGGTATCTTACTTACATTGATACTCGCTTACTTGTTCATATGAAAAACGCTCCAGCGGCAGCTGGAGCGTTTTATTCTTTCACAGTTTTATATTGATTCCTGAACACTTGCAAAGATTTTGTTTCATTGAGCTTCTCGAGCTCATCCTCGGTGACCTTTCCCGTTCCCTTTTTAATCACATATACATCAAGGGTTTTTTTGCCCCATTCATTGTACACATCTTTGACGGTTTCAAAGTACAGATCAAGGCGGTTTCCCTTAATAGCAGATCCTGTGTCTGCCACAACTCCAAGACCGTAATTCGGAATGAATAAAATCGTGCCGATCGGGAAAATGGACGGATCAGCGGCAACCGTGGAGTATAAATCCCGTTTCACTTTTACACCTGAATATGTAAGCCCGTATAATGGATCGCCGGGTTTTTTTCCCGTCGATTCAGCTCCTGCTGTGTAGCCTGTTGCTGTTACTTTTTGAACCGGATACTCGTCCCAATCAAAAGCTTCTTCTAACGGTTTTGTTTGATCCTTGGCCGCGGATATCGTTTGTGTTTTTTTCTGCTGCAATGCTTTTAATGTCAGTCCAGCATGCTTCAAGTGCTTTTTTTGATGTTCCTGCACCCATTTTGACAAGTCCTTCGCTTCAATTCCTGACACTGATAAATATGTCGTGCCAAATGCAAGCAGAAATAAACAGGTCATCAGCAAACGTCTGATCATATTCAACATCATTCACCTCTCCTCCGAATCATTATTCCCAATTGGAGAGCGCAATATTCAACATGATGAATGAGCAGAAAGCACAAAAAAAGCTTTCTTTAGAAGAAAGCGGCATTTAAAACATTTGATATCCTCTTTTTCTGAGCATGTTGATCGCGATACCGGATACGACAGCGCCAGCCAAACCGCTGGCTAAAATCAGCACATCGGCAGCCGCTAATGATACGATACGATGAAATAGGCCGGCAAAAGATTCTCCCGGAGACTGTATATAGCTGATCAGCTTATCCTTGCTGATAATCAAAAGGCATACAATTGGATAGATCACAGCCATAATCCAAGACATTCTCAGCAGCATATTTAATAAGAAACCGATTCCAAAAAACAAAACAAAAAACAGAACAATTGAGATGACGACGACTGGCAGACTAATCAACTATTCCACCCCCTGCGTTGTTTTTAGTGTAACGCGGGGGGTGAAAAAAAGTCAACGGCTGGAAAAAGAATGACTGTCTTTTCCTGTCCCCTGGCAAGATGGACAAGTCTCTGAACCGCCGAGGATCAATTGAAAATACCCTTTCCCTGAGCAAAATGGGCATGCATGTGAAGCGGTTGTCGTCGCAGTTTTCATCTGATTATCACCTTTTTTTCCTAATTTTCTGATAATATATCATATCAAGCTGTCAATCATAAAGTCAGATCATGTGACAAATCTTTTGATGTAAGCGGAAACATACTTGTTTTTCTCTCGTTATCTTTTTGTTTTGGCGTTTTTTAATAAAGAAAACCCGCGGAAGCGGGTTTTTAGAAAAACTTAAACTTGCCTTTTTTCAGCGTCAGTCCGAGTCCGCCAATCATAAACAGTGAGCGGTTATCGATGACTTTTTTCATAAACGAAGCCGGCGTGCCTTTCAGCTTTCTGCCATACACGACTCCAACCGCGTTATGCTCGCCGAGGGAAGCGACGGTTCCTTTAATGTCCGGCTTGAATTGTTCAAGCTCTCCGCCTTTAATAAGCCTCCCAAGGTTTTTAGCAACCGTTATCCCCTGCTGCATCGCAATTTGCGCAGTCGGCGGATACGGACGCTCTGTATCTTCATTCATAAACAGTGAGCTGTCGCCAAGAATGAAGACGTTGTCATGCCCGGGTGCGCGAAGATCAGGGTTGACTTTGACCCGGCCGCGCATGTTTTCAAAGCCGGCTTCCTCCACAATCGGATGGCCGCGGACACCTGCCGCCCATACAACGGTTTGCGATTTGATCTGCTCAGGTTCTTCATCTTTTTTCCCGACTCTAACTCCTTCCGGTGTACATTCTTGCACAGCCGTTCCGATCTTAAACTCAACTCCGTTTTCCTCAAGATAATGAACGGCATAATCAACAAGCTCAGGATCAAAGCCGGGCAATACGGTCGGCGCGGCTTCCACACATACGATTCGCACGAGGCTTCTGTCAATGTCATACTCCTTGCAGAGCTCCGGTACGCGTGCTGCCAGCTCGCCAAGAAATTCAATCCCCGTAAATCCGGCTCCGCCTACAACGATCGTTAACCTGTCCGGCCGTTTTTCCGCTTCCGTATGGTAAGTCGCAAACTGCAGCTCGATATGTTCCCGCAGCAGGCGCGAGGTGTTGATGTTGGCAATCGGAAACGCATATTCCTTCAACCCTTTAATGCCGAACGTTTCAGGTACTGCGCCGAGTCCAATGACTAAATAATCGTACTGCAGCTCTCCATTTGCAAGCACCACTTTTTTCTCTTCAATTTTGATTGCCTTTACAGTATCCTGTACAAAATTGACCCGCGACTGGTTGATTACATCTTTTATCTGATAACGGCAGCGGTCATGATGGAGCGTACCTGCGCTCGCTTCATGCATCCATGTCGTTTCGTAATGATAATTGTGTTTATTCACAAGCGTAATATCAGCATCATTCGGTCCCACAAACTTTGTCAGCCTAGTTACCGTCATCAATCCGCCATATCCTGCACCTAAAATCACGATTTTGGGCTTATTCAATGCCATCACATCCACCTTCTCTTTTTTTGCTTTTGTTAGACGCATAATAAAATCATCATTTGTGTTAGCTTCAGCTTATTGGCGGGATTTTATGAAATATATTGAAAAAGTTTTTTGTGGAAGTCCTTCCCCATAGCACTATTATCATATTTATCCGTCTGGCCCAAGAAACATTCAGAAAAAGATCAATTTATTTGGTTATCATCGTATCTGCCTGCGGAAATTTTTTCAAGGACGGATGCGCATACCATACACTTGCGATTTTTTCTGCTGACTCGTCAATTTCAACAGCAATATGGTATAATTAATAACAATTTTCATTTAGGAGGCCATTTTCGTATGCGAGAGGATACAAAGGTTTATGATATTACCATTATAGGCGGGGGACCGGTCGGCTTATTCACCGCTTTTTACGGAGGCATGAGACAGGCAAGCGTCAAAATTATCGAAAGCCTGCCTCAGCTCGGCGGACAGCTTAGCGCCCTATACCCTGAGAAATATATTTATGATGTAGCGGGATTCCCGAAAATCCGCGCCCAAGAGCTTATCAACAACCTAAAAGAGCAAATGGCGAAATTCGACCAAACCATCTGCCTGGAGCAAGCGGTTGAATCTGTTGAAAAACAAGCGGACGGTGTGTTTAAGCTTGTGACAAATGAAGAAATCCACTACTCCAAAACAGTGATTATCACTGCAGGAAACGGCGCATTCAAACCGAGAAAGCTTGAACTTGAAAATGCCGTGCAGTATGAAGGCAAAAACCTTCACTACTTCGTTGACGATTTGCAAAAATTCGCCGGCAGACGCGTTGCGATCCTTGGAGGCGGAGATTCAGCGGTTGACTGGGCGCTTATGCTTGAGCCAATCGCAAAAGAAGTATCCATCATTCACCGCCGCGATAAGTTCCGCGCGCACGAGCACAGTGTGGAAAACCTTCATGCGTCGAAGGTTAATGTCCTGACGCCATTCGTCCCTGCGGAGCTGATTGGTGAAGACCAAATTGAACAGCTAGTGCTTGAAGAAGTGAAAGGCGATCGCAAAGAGATTTTAGAAATCGATGACTTAATCGTCAATTACGGTTTCGTGTCATCTCTTGGGCCGATCAAAAACTGGGGTCTGGACATCGAAAAAAATTCCATTGTCGTCAAATCAACGATGGAAACAAACATCGAAGGCTTCTTTGCAGCAGGTGACATTTGTACATACGAAGGAAAAGTCAACCTGATCGCAAGCGGCTTCGGCGAGGCACCGACAGCAGTGAACAACGCCAAGGCTTACATGGATCCGAAAGCCCGCGTACAGCCTCTTCACTCCACAAGTCTTTTTGAAAACAAATAAGAAAAAAAGGAGTTTGTGTCAGCGACACAGCTCCTTTTTTATTTGAAGATATTGATATAATTCAATGCAGTTCCAAGAACCAGCGCAATCACAAGGGCTGCGACGATCCAGATCATTGCCATGATAATGCGATCCTGGATCTTTTGCGACTTCGGTGTTTTTTCTTCGTTTTGCGTCATCTCATTCGCTCCTTTCGCACGCTCAGCATAAAGAAAGCCTGGTGCTGAACGACCAAGCTTTGCTGAACGTATATGATTCGCGTTTTTGATCCGCTCTCTAAGACCATTCGTTAAAACTATCATACCCAAACTCACTGTGCATGACAAGCTTAGGCACTTGCACACCCCTGCAAGCAAATAAAACGTTTGACATCCTAAATAAAACAGAGTACATTATACAAGGCGAACGATTAATATATTATTCTTTTAAATATTCGTTTTTAGGAGTGAAAATGATGGAAAACGTATTTGATTACGAAGATATTCAGTTAATTCCTGCAAAATGTATTGTAAACAGCCGTTCAGAATGTGATACATCCGTACGTTTAGGCGGACGTACATTTACATTGCCTGTCGTTCCTGCCAATATGCAGACGATTATAGATGAAAAGCTGGCCATTCAATTAGCCGAAAATGGCTACTTTTATGTGATGCACCGCTTTGAACCTGAAACACGAATAGATTTTATGAAAGATATGAACGCACGCGGATTATTCTCTTCTATCAGTGTGGGTGTCAAAGAAGAGGAGTACGAATTTGTCCGCCAGCTGGCAGAAGAAAAACTGACTCCCGATTACGTGACAATCGACATTGCTCACGGTCATTCAAAAGCCGTTATTGAAATGATCCAGCACCTTAAAAAACATTTGCCTGACACCTTTGTCATTGCCGGCAATGTCGGAACGCCGGAAGCAGTCAGAGAGCTTGAAAATGCTGGAGCGGATGCCACTAAAGTCGGCATCGGACCGGGAAAAGTATGCATTACGAAAATCAAAACCGGCTTCGGCACAGGCGGCTGGCAATTAGCTGCACTGCGCTGGTGTGCCAAAGCTGCGAGTAAACCGATTATCGCGGATGGCGGCATCCGCACACATGGCGATATCGCAAAATCAATCCGCTTCGGCGCCACAATGGTCATGATCGGTTCACTATTTGCCGGCCACGAAGAATCACCAGGCCAAACGATCGAAAAAGACGGAAAGCTCTACAAAGAATACTTCGGCTCAGCCTCTGAATTCCAAAAAGGCGAAAAGAAAAATGTAGAAGGCAAGAAAATGCACGTGGCACATAAAGGCTCAATCAAGGATACGCTGATTGAAATGGAGCAGGATCTGCAGTCTGCTATTTCTTATGCAGGCGGAACAAAACTTGACGCAATCCGTAATGTAGATTATGTGATTGTGAAGAATTCGATTTTTAATGGGGATAAATATTAACAATAAAAAAGCCAAGTCAGCGATTTGCCGCTTGACTTGGCTTTTTTTCTATTTAGCATTCTTCAGGCGTACCTGTATTCGTCGCTGTTCTAAACGAAGAACCGCAGCCGCATGAAGCGATGGCGTTTGGATTGTCGATGGTGAAGCCGCCGCCGAGCATGGATTGTTTATAATCAATCACGGTGCCGTTCATGATGTCAAGGCTTTCTTTGTCAACAAGAACAGTGATGCCGTGCTCATCAAACATACTATCTTTTTCACCCGTTTCATGCTCAAAGCCCATGCCGTAAGAAAGTCCGCTACAGCCGCCGCCTTTGACACCGACACGCAGAAACGAGTTTTCTTCCTCATGCTCTTTCATCATATCTTTTATATGCAAAGCTGCTGCTTCTGTAATCGTTACCGGGTTGCTCATCTTTGTGAACCTCCTTTTTAAAACTGGATGTTGTCTTTTATTATAAACATGATTGACCTAATTCTCAAACAACGTGTTTTACAAGCAATAGACGCCCTCACAAACGGTTTCAGCCGGCCCTGTCATCATCACGTGGCCGTTGTCTTTCCAGTTAATCACCAAATCTCCGCCTGCTAAATGCACCGTGATGTCCTGATTTCGTTTTGATACACCGTTTAATACAGATGCGACGGCCGCTGCGCACGCTCCTGTCCCGCATGCCTGGGTAATGCCTGACCCCCGTTCCCAGACGCGGAAATGCAGTTCTTGTTCATTCACGGTTTCGACGAATTCCACATTGACGCCTTCCGGAAATCTCGGATCTTTCTCAATCACCGGACCCAGTGTCGTCAGGGGTGCCTGTTCAATGTCAGCGATCGGAAAAACGATATGGGGATTTCCCATTGAAACAGCAGTGCCTGTTAGTTCTACTTCACCAAATGTCATGGTTTCATGAATCGTGTGCTCTTCCCCGCCTTCAAGCATCGGAAGCTCGGCTTTTGTCAGGCGCGGTTCGCCCATATCGACAGTGACTACATTCACTTTTCCGTTTTCAACTTGAACCTCTGCTTTCACAAGCCCGGAGAGGGTTTCAATCAGAAAAGATGTTTCCTCCACCAGCTTATGCTCATACGCGTATTTTGCGACGCAGCGCAGGCCGTTGCCGCAGTTTTTCCCTTCAGACCCGTCATTATTAAAAATCCGCATCTTAACAGGCGCTTGATCCGAGGGACATATCAGGATCATTCCATCGGAACCGATCCCTGTATAAACAGAAGAAACCTGAACGGCAATCTCAGACAGTTTTTCTTCCGAAAGCTGTTCTTCAAATTGATTCACATAGATATAGCTGTTTCCAAGTCCGTGCATTTTGGTAAATCGAAATGAGTTCATAGGTGCCTCCAACTTTTTTCTTTTCCTTAGTATAAAAGCTATTATAAACGGACACAATACAATTATCCCCCGTTTTTCATACATAAAAGCTCCTTGCATATCGCAAGGAGCTTTTATCGTTTAAATAAACATGCCGGCAATCGCTGCGCTGAGGAGATTGGCTAGTGTTCCAGCAAGAACAGCCTTCAAGCCGAGGCGCGCGATATCCGAACGGCGGCTCGGCGCTAAACCGCCAAGCGTACCGAGCATAATGGCAATTGATGAAAAATTGGCGAATCCGCATAACGCGAAGCTGATAATGGTAGCGGTTTTCTTAGAAAACTCGCCGATGTGCGGACCGAAATTAGAATAAGCGACAAACTCATTCAGCACCAATTTCTGTCCGATATAGCTTCCCGCCTGCAACGCTTCATGCCAAGGCACGCCAATTAAAAAGGCGATTGGAGAAAACACATAGCCGAGAATGGATTCTAATGTGACGCCTTGTAAGCCGAACAAGCCGAACACCCCGCCGAGAACACCGTTTACTACGGCGATTAATGCTACGAACGCAAGCAGCATCGCTCCGACGTTTAAGGCGATTTGCAATCCGGTCGACGCTCCCTTTGCAGCTGCGTCGATGACATTGGCCGCGCCTTCGCCTTCATCCATTTTGAAATCGCTTTGTACGGTTTGCGTCTTTTCTGTTTCGGGAATAATCAATTTACCAAAGACAAGACCCGCAGGAGCAGCCATAAAGCTGGCAGCCAGCAAGTATTCAATCGGAATGCCGAGAAGCGCGTATCCAAACAAGGTTGATCCCGCAACAGCCGATAGACCGCTCGTCATAATCGTGAATAGCTCAGAGCGCGTCAGCCCGGCAATCAGGGGCCTGATCACTAACGGGGATTCTGATTGTCCCACAAAAATATTAGCAGCAGCCGCAAGAGATTCCGTTTGGCTTGTCCCAAGAAGCTTCGACAATCCGCCGCCAATAACACGGAAAATGAGCTGCATGATTTTCAAATGATATAAAACGGCAATCAATGCGGAGAAAAAAATGATAACGGGCAGTACACTTAAGGCGAATGCCGGACTATCGCCGACTTTTAGAAGCGGACCAAAAATAAAACTGATCCCTTCATTCGCATAATCAATCAGAAGCTGTACACGGCTTGAAAACCATAAAAAAACAGCGCGTCCCGCTTCCCATTTTAACACGATGTATCCAAACGCCACCTGTGTGCATAAACCAACGATGACGGTTCTTATTTTAATATTGCTTTTCTTTTCCGAAAATAAAAACGCGATAGCCATGATCGCAACTGCACCCAGCAGTCCCCACAGAACACTCATGAATACACCTACACCTCTTAACATTATTTAAAACAAATCTTTTATACGATAACAATAATCGTTTTTGATGTCTACACATTTTTTTAGTTCTTTTGTACGGCAAAATAAAAAAGGGCCTATCCTAGGCCCTTTTCTTCAAAACATTGGGTTTTCTTCAATAAAGGTATATATATTCTCCACGAGCTCAGCAGGCGTTTCACCCATGACGACTTCCCCATTTACAAGAGCGAAAAGCGACTCCATGCATGTCCCGCAGTAGCTTAAACAGCCGTATTCAAGGACATCCAGATTTGGATCTTTCTCTAGAATCGCCCGGGCTTCCTGAGAGCCGTGAGCCAGATTGCTAACACAAAATTCAATCATTGGATTCATGTGGTTTCACCTCACATATGTCCATTATCGCGAATTTTTCACGATTCGTCAAAGACAATGGATTCTTCAAAATTTATTATCGTAACATATCATTTATCAAATAACGTTTTACTAATTTGTGATTTCAGGCTAATTTGTAGGTTATTTTCAAACTATTATTGTGATTTTACATCAAATTCGATATAATTCTAGATGTTATTTTACATAGTTCGTATTTTCTTCAATGTGTCTATCATACTCTTCGGATTAAAGGGGAATTCAAATGAAAAAATTGGTCTTGATCGGCGGAGGTTACGGGAACATGCGTGTTCTTCATCGCTTATTGCCAAACCAGCTGCCTGATGATGTTTCTATCACGTTAATTGACAGAAATCCTTATCACTGCCTGAAAACAGAATATTATGCCCTTGCCGCAGGCACAATTTCTGACCATCATATCAGAGTGTCATTCCCAGAGCACCCTCGCCTGGATGTCCAATATGGTGATATCTCATCAATTGATATTGCACAAAAACAAGTGCTGTTCCAAGATCGTGAACCGATTTCTTATGATGACGCCGTGATCGGGCTCGGCTGTGAGGATAAATATCATAACGTGCCGGGAGCGCCTGAATTCACCTACAGCATTCAAACGATCGACCAGTCCCGCGAGACGTATCAAAAGCTGAATAACCTGAGCGCTAATGCCACTGTCGCCATTGTCGGCGCGGGCTTGAGCGGTGTTGAGCTTGCAAGTGAATTGAGAGAAAGCCGTGATGACCTGAACATTATTCTGTTTGACCGCGGCAATCTTATTTTATCAAGCTTTCCCGAGCGTTTGAGCAAATATGTGCAAAAATGGTTCGAAGAGCACGGTGTCCGCATTATTAATAGGGCAAATATCACCAAAGTAGAAGAAGGTGTTGTGTATAACCACGAGGATCCGATTTCTGCGGACGCTATCGTATGGACCGCCGGCATTCAGCCGAACAAAGTCGTCAGGGATTTAGATGTGGAGAAAGACGCACAAGGGCGTATCGTATTAACGCCGCATCACAATCTTCCCGATGATGAGCATCTGTATGTTGTCGGCGATTGCGCCAGCCTCCCGCATGCACCAAGCGCCCAGCTGGCCGAGGCTCAAGCAGAGCAGATTGTCCAAATCTTGCAAAAACGCTGGAATGGAGAAGCCCTTCCAGAATCAATGCCGCAGTTCAAGCTGAAAGGCGTTCTTGGCTCACTCGGAAAAAAAGCCGGCTTCGGCCTTGTTGCTGACCGCCCGCTGATCGGCCGTGTTCCGCGCATGCTGAAATCCGGATTGCTGTGGATGTACAAGCACCATAACGGTTAATGATAGAGAAGAACCGCTGATCTTGTCAGCGGTTTTCTGTATACCCATACTTCTCCATTTCCTCATAAACGTCTTTTAATCTCGAATTGCCTTCACCGACAATTTTGTCTCCTACGAGCACAAGCGGATAAAAATACTCATCATTTTTGATTTTTTCAGCAAGCTCTTTCTCATGTTCATTGTCAGGCGGCTCATAAATATCAATATATTGCATCACAAAAGGCTGATTTGGATATTTTCTTTTCAGCGCAGCCTCAAGCCACTCGTATGTATCTTTGGCTGTCGGCATATTGACACAGCTTGCGCAAATGGTTTCTGCGCCGTATACGCTAAGCATGACTGGTTTTGTCACTAGTATCGCCCCCTTCTGCCTGTAAGCTCTTTCTTTTCAGTATACAGAGCGAAGAGATGTTTTGATAGAAAAAAACCGTTTTTGTGTTCAAATCTGAATGTGCTATAATAGGGAAAGCAACTTTTCAAACCAAACAATAGATTTTTATTGTTACACTGAATATAATGGTTTTATGATGACGAAAGGAGCGAATGTCATGACTGAAGTTGAAATGAAAGAACAGGTGCAGGAAGTACTGGACAAACTTCGTCCGTTTTTACTTCGTGACGGCGGTGACTGTGAGCTTGTAGACATAGATGAAGGCATCGTTAAGCTTCGCCTTCTAGGCGCATGCGGCAGCTGCCCAAGTTCAACAATTACGCTGAAAGCCGGAATTGAACGCGCTCTTCTTGAAGAAGTGCCGGGTGTCGTTGAAGTAGAACAAGTCTTTTAATAAAGCAGCCAGACTGATATTTGATCAGCCTGGCTTTTTTATTAGAGATATTGATCAAACCATGAGCTGATATAATTCAGGCGCTTGATCCGCTGTCCCGGGTGTCCGCTGCGTGACAAATTGTGCGATGCTTTCGGAAAACGGACGAGCATGGTGTCCTTGTCCATTTTTTTCAAAGCGATAAATAGCTGCTCCGCCTGCTCGATCGGACACCGGTCATCTCGCTCGCCATGCAGAATCAAAAGCGGTGTTTCCACGTTTGCTGCGTACTTTAAAGGAGACCGGTCCCAAAGCTTTTCCGTGTCTGCAAACATGTCATGCTCTAGCTGCCAGTCTGTGAAGAAATAGCCGATATCACTGACGCCGTGAAAGCTGATCCAATTTGAAATCGAGCGCTGGGTGACGGCGGCTTTAAAGCGATTCGTCTGCCCCACGATCCAGTTGGTCATAAAACCTCCATAGCTCCCGCCCGTGACACCGAGCCGTTTAGGATCAATCTGCGGATCTCTTTTGATAGCTTCATCCACAGCCTGCATCACATCCTCATAATCCTTTCCGCCATAATCTCCTCTGACGGCATTCACAAATGCCTGCCCGTAGCCGTAGCTTCCTCTCGGATTAACATAAACGACCGCGTAACCTTTCGCCGCCAGCACTTGAAATTCATGAAAATATGTATGCCCGTACATCATGTGCGGACCGCCGTGTATGTTAAGAATAAGTGGATATGATGTCTCCTCTTCCGTCTGTGCAGGCTTCATCAGCCAGCCATTCACCGTCACACCGTCCTCTGTGACATATTGAATATCTTCAGGTACCGAAATCGCATGCTCCTCGACAAACTTGTCATTCGCGCCAGTCAGCCGTGTCTCTTCCTGCCCAAGCGGGATGCTGTAAAGCTCGCTCGGTCTGTCCGGCTTCGTCACACTGGCAATGAAGTGTTGTTCGTCAGGTGAAAGGGAAATACCATTGATGTACTCTTTTTCGAGACGAACCGGATACACAAGGCCTTCAATGGAAATATAGTAGATTCCCGTGCTGCCCTGGTCTGTGCCGATGACATAAAACCCTTGGCTGTCCTTCATCCAAATGGGGCGCTGCTCGCCTCCCCCAATCAGTGAATCTCCAATGAGCGCATCCGCTAAGTGAATGTCAAGCATTTCAGTCAGGCATGTGAGGCGGTCTTGTTCTAAATCATAGAGCCACGCTTTTTCCAGCGTTGCATTCTGATATTCCTGTTCATGTCCAAGCAAAGCGAGATACCTTCCGTCCGGTGAAAATGAACTTGGCCCAAATGAGCCGCGTTGGGATGTAACCTCCTTAAGCTCTCCAGTCTCCAGCGACAACATGCAGACATCGTGCGGCTTGCTGGCATCATCCGTTTCCGTCATATCCGCTGAGAAAACAAGCCATTTGCCATCAGGAGAAAAAGCAGGATCACCATGATCAGCTTTGCGATTTGTCAGCTGCTTTACCTCGCCAGTCCTTACGTCGACAAGCACAAGCTGGGCATACGCACCTCTTGTCAGCCCTTTTCCGTCCCGTTTATATGCCAAGCCTTGCACTTCAACAGGTTCAAAGCTATCCGGCTCTTTTTTCTCTTGATCATCAATCCTTTCTCCCTCTCCCAAACTGACAGTGACAAGAACCGACTCGCCATCCGGGGACCATACTGGCTTTGACACGCCATACGGGATATCTGTCAGTTTTTTTGCTTCCCCGCCTTCAGAGCCCATGAGATACAGCTGTGCAGTTTCGTCTTTTCGATCAGATATGAAGGCAAGCGTACGCCCGTCCGGAGACCATCTTGGGTCCGTACTCCGCTTTTCTCCGTACGTCCAAGGAACAGATCGGCCGCTTTTTGTATCATAGATCCATATATTTGATGTATACGAATCTTTCTCTTGATTCACTTGCGACTGCACGTATGCGGCACGGCTGCCGTCTGGAGCATATTGCGGATCGGTCACAGAGACAATCGCTGTGATGCCTTCTGCGGTTATCGGCTTTTTCATATTTATCTCCTCCTTTGTACATCTATTTCGTTTTTCTAAATAAAAACTCCTTTATCTCCAGCAGAAAAAAGCGCCCTCCGCTGAGGCAGAGGAACGCTTGACATCATCTATACACTTTTCACTTGATATAAAGGATTTCGCTCTATGATACTTCCCTCTTTCGGTACGGTCAAAGCGTCAACTTCACAATGAGGGAAGTGAAGCGCAAGCTGCTTTTTCAGCTCTTCTCCCTTGCCTTTTTCAGTCATCACGAGAATCGTCGGGCCTGCACCGCTGAGAGCTGTTCCATATGCCCCCTTCATCTCGGCGACGTGTTCTACTTTTGACAGCTCAGGGACAAGCATTGCCCGGTACGGCTGATGGAACATATCCTTCTTCATGATTTTCCCGACAAGCGGCCAATCCTTGGACATGATCGCCGCAATAAGGATATTGCTGACTGCACTTGCTTTTACAGCGTCCGCATATGGAAACTCCTGCGGAAGCACGTCTCTTGCGTCTCTTGTCAGCACCTCGTAAAAAGGAATGACAACGACAACGTCAATGTCGGCATCCGGAACACGGATCATTTGTGTCTCATCATCTTCATGCAGGCCGATGACAAGCCCGCCAACGAGTGAAGCGCCAGCATTATCCGGGTGTCCTTCTTCAAGGCTCGCTATATGCAGCTTGTCCGCTTCAGACAGCTTTAAACCGCATAATTCATCAGCCAATTCAATGGCCGCTACAATCGCTGCGGCGCTGCTGCCAAGGCCGCGTGCGAGCGGGATGTCGCTCCACACCTTCACATGGACTGGCGGCATTTCTTTGCCGTACAAATCTGCTGTCCGTTTTGCCACTTGATAGATCAGATTATCTGTACCCGCCGGAATTCCGGCGACTGTTTCTGTTTCAGCTTCAAAAGACCATTTGCCGCTTTCAAAGACGGTAAGCTTTAAATACCTGCTGAGTGCCATCCCAACTGAATCAAAGCCGGGGCCTAGGTTAGCCGTGCTTCCGGGAACAGTGACAGTGAACAGCATGTCGGCTTCGTTCATACACGCGCCGCTCCTTTTACATATTCAAGAATGCTGTCTTCATCAGTCGGCAATGCGACCGGCTTGATGTCTGAAATATCGACCGCTGTGTTCGGATCTTTCAGTCCGTTTCCTGTTAACACAGCGACAACCTTGCTGCCTTTCGGAATCTCTCCGGACTTCACCTGTTTCAGCACTCCTGCGATCGACGCGCAAGAACCGGGTTCTGCAAACACACCTTCTTCACGGGCGATGAGCTGATACGCGTGAAGGATTTCATCATCAGTGACTTCGTCAATTTTTCCGTTGGATTCCTCAGCTGCCTTTACAGCTTTGTCCCAGCTTGCAGGGTTTCCGATACGAATGGCTGTCGCTATTGTTTCCGGATTTTTAATCACTTCATTGCGCACGATTGCCGCCGCGCCTTCCGCTTCAAATCCGCGCATTTTCGGAAGGCCAGTGCCGTTTTTCTCATGATACTCCTTGAAGCCCTTCCAGTACGCTGTAATGTTTCCAGCGTTTCCGACCGGGATCGCCAACACATCCGGTGCTTCTCCCAACTGTTCACACACTTCGAAGGCAGCTGTTTTTTGGCCTTCAATGCGGTAAGGGTTGACTGAGTTGACAAGGGCAATCGGTGATTTCTCACAGATAGAACGGACAATTTTAAGCGCATCATCAAAGTTTCCGTCAATCGCAATAATTTCGGCTCCGTACATGACAGCCTGAGCGAGTTTCCCAAACGCGATTTTGCCGTTCGGGATAATGACGATGCATTTCATGTTGGCGCGGGCTGCATATGCAGCCGCAGCAGCGGAAGTGTTTCCTGTAGACGCGCACATAATCGTGTCGTTGCCTTCCTCTTTTGCTTTCGCCACCGCCATGACCATTCCGCGGTCTTTAAATGATCCCGTAGGATTGACGCCTTCCGTTTTGACATGAAGCTCAATTCCGAGCTGCTCTGACAGCTTGGGAAGGTGAATGAGAGGCGTGTTTCCTTCATGTAAAGTAAGCGCCGGTGTTTGATCTGTTACAGGCAAAAATTCTTTATATTGATGGATAAGTCCTTTCCACATTAGCTCCAACCGTTCCCTTCTACACGATATGTGCTTTTGACTTCTTGAACGACTTCCAAATCATTTAGGTTTTGCAGGATATCACTGAAATCTGCTTCTGATGTATGGTGCGTGACAATTACGATTTCCGCCAGCTCATCATGGCCTTTAATCGGCAGCTGAAGGATCTTTTCAAAGCTCACGCCCCGCTCTGAGAATACAGACGTAATTTTTGAGAATGAGCCGACCTGATCTTTGACGTGAATTCTTAAAAATTGCTGTGCGTAAATATCAGACGGCGACTTCATGTTTTTCTCGTATTGCGGCGCAACAAAGCTGTTGCCGGTTACGCCGAGGCGCATGTTTTTCATGACAGCGACAAGGTCAGAAACAACGGATGTCGCGGTTGGCATGCTTCCGGCTCCCGGACCGTAAAACATCGTCTCACCAACAGCCTCGCCGTAAACATAAACGGCGTTATACTCATTATGCACGGCAGAAAGCGGATGATGGTCAGGAAGCAGTGTCGGCTGTACGCTGACTTCAATTTTGCTGCCGTCACGCTGTGCAATCCCGATCAGCTTCATCGTATAGCCAAGGCGTTTACTGAAGCTGATGTCCTCATCTGTAATTTGCGAGATTCCTTTTACCTTTACGTCTTCCAGATCAACATTCATCGAGAAGCCGAGGCGCGCCAATATCGCCATTTTTCGTGCAGCGTCAAGCCCTTCCACGTCTGAAGTCGGATCAGCTTCTGCAAATCCGAGATCCTGCGCTTCTTTCAGCACTTCCTCGTAAGGGCTTTTTTCTTTGATCATTTTAGTTAAGATAAAGTTCGTTGTACCGTTCACGATTCCCATCATTTTTGTAATTCGGTCTGATGAGAGTCCCTCCTCTAGCGTGCGCAAAATCGGGATTCCGCCGGCAACACTAGCTTCAAAGTAGATGTCACAGCCATTTTCCTTCGCTTCCGCAAGCAGCTCGGAGCCGTACACAGCCATTAAATCCTTGTTTGCTGTGACAACATGCTTTTTCGATCTGAGCGCGTCGACCAAATATTGTTTTGTCTGCTCTACTCCGCCAATTACCTCGATAACGACATCAACATCTGGATCATTAATGACATCATACACTTCTGTCGTGAGCACTTCCTTCGGCAAATCTACTTCTCTCTTTTTCTCTACATCTTTTACGAGCACTTTTTTTATCGTAACCGGACAGCCGACTTGATGCATCAGCTTATCCTGATGGTCTTGAATAATTTTAACAACACCGCTTCCGACGGTGCCTAAACCTAAAAGCCCTACACGAATCGCTTTCAAAACAACTCCACCTTTCATTTAATTGTCCTCTCTAAAAAGACAATTGTTAACTCAACACAGACATATAAGTTACAAACATTATATAAGCCCGCTCCTGTTTTGACAAGATAGCAATCGGCTGAATTTTACGAATGTAAACGCTTAACGTACTGATATGACAAGATTCTTTATTTTCTAATTATTTTTGTCAGATTTTCTCCTCATCTCAGGTTTCCTTTGCCGAGCCAGCTCACGCGGGGAACAAATGGCTTCTGCGCCCGCATGTTCATGAATTCCTGTGCTGTATTGAGAAATTGCTCATAACGTCCGCAATCGTTCAGAATGAAGTCAAGCTGTTCTTCATAATAATGCTTTTCTGATTCTGATGACATGTAGTAACTCTCTACGATTTCAAAATAATGAAGCGGAAAGAGCAAACGGCTGTACAGGAGACGTTTTGAAAACGAAGACAGCGGCGTGACTTTCTCATATTCCTGTAAAAAGAGAAAACCCTGCTGATGAAAATCTTGTCTGTGATGCAAAAACGTATGCCTCATATACTCAGCCAAATCGCGTGAGGCATGGTCAAATACCCAATCAGCCGGAATCCTGATTAAAGATTCGGATGACCACGTATGCCTTTCCAGCCGCTGATGGCATATCGTTCCTGAGTCAGCGGCTTGGGGTTTGTCATCCAGCTCAGTATCCACTAAATATTGGATCGCGTTTTCTGACAGCCCTAGATAATATGGAAATGATTCGATCATTTTTTTATCAAATGGCTCGTGCGGAGGGGTCTGAACCTTTCGTTGCCAAAACACTTCCAGCTGATCAATGCGTTTTCCCCACAGATCTTTCCACTGGCCGATTCTTCCGGCTGCCTTTACTTCATACGGGTACCCTCTGCCTTTTCGGTGGAATTCCGCAAGTTCCGCTCCAATGGAAAGCGCCCGATTTGAATAAGGCGGCGCCGCCTTCAGCAGAGCGTACGTTTTTCCCTCATATTCAAACGTCAGCTCACCTTCTTTTGTAAAGATAAAAATCGAAACGTATGGGTCAGTTTGTTCTTGTAAATACTGACTCATGTAATAAAGCTCCGTCAGCTCTGTCTCTGAGAATTGGGAAACGGGGACGATCAAAAAGAATGAATTCGGTGTCTGAAAGCATTGATAGGTGCGCTGGTACGTGGAAAGCTGTCTGATGTGAATACCGTATTTTTCTTTTATTGTGCCTTTCACCATGATCACCTGCCTGTTGAATTAGGGCTCATCACATCGTAGTCATACACGTCCGGAATTATGAATACATATTTTCATCCGACGAAGGCGCAAGAAAAAGTCGTAAACATCTTAACTATTTTGTATAAACTAGTAAAAAAGATTGGGTGAAGCTGATGTCAGAAAACGAACAAATCAGTCAGATGGAAGCAAAAGCAAGAGCACGGATGAAGGAGCGCGGTGTTGAGGTGTCAGACATTGCCGAGCTTGTTTTTTTCCTGCAAAAAAATATCATCCGGATTTAGACATTGACGAATGCACGTTGAACGTCAATCGCGTTCTCGCAAAACGCGAGGTGCAAAACGCCATTTTAACGGGCATTGAATTGGATGTGCTTGCTGAGCAGAAAAAACTGTCTGAACCGCTGCAAACGATGCTGGAAACAGATGAAAGCTTATATGGAGTAGATGAAATTCTGGCTTTTTCCATCGTGAATATTTACGGGTCGATCGGATTTACGAACTACGGTTACATCGATAAAGAAAAACCCGGAATCCTCAAACATTTGAATGATAAATCAACCGGCGAATGCCATACCTTTCTAGATGACATCGTCGGCGCGATTTCCGCCGCAGCCTCAAGCAGGCTCGCACACCGCGCGCGGCATACAGAATAAGGGCACCCTTTTGGGGCGCCCTTTTTTAAATGTATGGAATCCATTCAGTCAGAGAGTCGATGGCGTGAGTCGGTTTTTCCATATCATCTGTCATGTGCTCTCTTTTCGTTACGCCTGTGTGCACAAGCAGTGTATCCATACCAGCGTTCATGCCGGCCATAATATCCGTCGCGTAGTTGTCGCCGACCATGAGTGTGTCGGACACATCCGTGCCGAGAACGCGCATCGCCTGCTCCATGATGATTGATTCAGGCTTGCCGATAAATATCGGCTGTACGCCTGTGGAGACGGTTAGTACCGATGTCAGTGAACCGTTTCCAGGCAGGAGGCCTCTTTCAGTCGGAATTGCAATATCTCCGTTTGTGGAAATAAAGCGGGCGCCATTTCTGATAGCCAGGCAGCCGACAGCAAATTTTTCGTATGTAATGGAACGGTCAATCCCGACAACGACAAAATCCGCGTTTTCTTCGCCAAATGTCAGGCCGTTTTCTTCAATCGCCTGCCGGATGCCTTCTTCCCCGATCACATACACAGACGCGCCTTTTTTCTGCTGGGCGATATGCTGGGCAGTCGCCATGCTGGTTGTGAAGACCTGCTCTTCCGTTGCCGGAATATCAAAAGACACGAGCTTGTCCGCCACCTGCTTCGGTGTGCGCGAAGAATTGTTTGTCACGAAAAGATAGGGAACTCCGCGATCTTTCAACGTTCTGACAAATTCACATGCTTCCTCGATTTTTTCCGTGCCGTTGTACATCGTTCCGTCTAAATCAATTAAATATCCTTTATATGTTTTCATGTCCAACACTCCTGTGGCTTTCCAGTTGTTATTTAAACGCGGAAACAGGGCCAAGCTCTGTTTCCAAGTAGCTTCTGATCCGTTTCGGGAAGGCTTGAAGAGCTGTCTGATGAGCCCCGATCAGCCTATAAAGCTCGGCGCTGTCAGCAAGCAAGTACTGCTGAACCAGTGTTTTTCGGTAGGCGATCAATTTCTTGAGCACAGCTCCCTCTTGTTCCGAGACGACTTTTTCATCAACAAGTATATCCATAATGTCATCATAGCTGCCTGGGTCCCGCATAATAAAACCATCAATCATGTCATTGCCAGTATCCAGAATGCACTCGATTAACAGGTGGCCTATACGCTGGAGCGCCAGTCTCTCGATTTCAGACTGCCAGTCTCTTTGTGAGTTGAAAAGCGCCAGCTGGTGCTCAAAGAACCCGAGTGTTTGCTCGATCTTATTTCTGTCAACAAAATACATGACAGCATCCCCTTTGTGTATGTTTATTTTCTGATCCGTTTCAAGACAAAATACGCACAGCCGAAATTGCAGTATTCGTAAATGTATTCATCTAGTGTGCTGATTTTCGTTTCGAAGGTTGCCTTTTGATTCTGGTCGTCAAAGAAGCCCTTGAGCCTGAGCTGGCCGTATCCCCAGTCTCCCACAATATAATCGTATTTATTTAAAATATCAGAGTAGCGGGCTTTAAAAGCCTCTTCGTTGAAGCCGTCTTTGACATTATGCACCAGGTCAAATTCGGCATTTTGAATAAGAATCATGATCTCACCTCTTTTTCACTCATTCCTATCATAATTCATTGCCCCGTCCCCATCAATTGCTAAAGAATAAATCATGCGATTTGGCTACCCTACACATGAGGAGGGATTTAACAATGAAACGAACTGCAATCAGTCTGTGCCTGTTGACCGGGCTTTTATCCGGGTGCGGAGGCAAAGGGTTTGATAATGCCGGGCAAACTGCCGAAAATCAGACGCAGAACCAAACCAGGCCCATTCATGTGTCCGACCGCAACGAGGCTTTTAACCGGCATGATGAGAACGAACAATTTGGCTATGTTCGCTATCAAAAAGAACAATTCGACGGCGAGCAACAGGAGGTCCCCGTAATGAAACGGGAAGAAACCGCTCACATCATCTCAAGTTTAACGGTTCAGCTTCCCCATATTCAAGAGGCTGCAACGCTGGTGACTGATCAAGAAGCGCTTGTCGTATACAAAACCGATACAAAAAACCGGGAGCTGACGGCCGATCAGGTGAAGAAAACAGCCGCTTCAGTGATTCCTCGTTACTATCATGTGTATATTTCCGATCATCCAAACCATATGCAGTCAATCGAAAACTTCAGCAATCACGGCTCCGGTTCAAGGGGTATCAGAGAAATCATGTCGGGGACAATTGAAGAAATGAAAACCTCCCCGCAAGGAAGCCCCGTCTCAGAGAATGAAAATGCCAACGGAGAAACCCGCCAGGACATGAAAACCGATAGGAATGACAAAAACGCCAGATGACCTGGCGTTTTGGCATTACGCTTGTGCTTGGCGCTTTTTAGATGCTTCGTTCACTTGTTCATCCGCATGGTAAGAAGAACGGACAAGCGGACCGGCTTCGCAGTGGCTGAAGCCTTTTTGCATCGCGATTTCCTTTAATTCTGCAAATTCATCAGGGTGATAGTATTTTTGGACTTTCAAGTGTTTCTTCGTTGGCTGGAGGTATTGGCCAATTGCCATAATATCCACGTTGTTTGCCAAGAGGTCGTCCATCACTTCAATAATTTCTTCCTTCGTTTCGCCGAGTCCGATCATGATGCTTGATTTTGTCGGAATATCAGGCTGCATTTCCTTCGCGCGGCGCAAAAATTCCAGCGACCGGTCGTACGTTGCGCGCGCGCGGATTCTTGGCGTCAGGCGGCGAACCGTTTCGATATTGTGATTCAGGATGTCTGGGCGTGTATCCATCAAGGTTTTCAGGTTATCGTAGTTCCCTCCCATATCAGACGGGAGCACCTCAATTGTCGTGAACGGGCTTTTTCTGCGGATCGCACGAACCGTTTCCGCGAAAACGCCAGCCCCGCCGTCTTTCTGATCGTCACGCGCTACAGCGGTAATCACCGCGTGTTTCAGGTTCATAAGGGCGACAGAATCCGCTACGCGTTCCGGCTCTTGCAGATCAAGCTCAGTTGGAAGGCCCGTTTTGACCGCACAGAAACGGCATGCTCTAGTACAAACAGAACCTAAAATCATAAATGTCGCTGTACGTCTGACCGCCCAGCATTCATGAATATTCGGGCACTTAGCTTCTTCACATACGGTATGCAGATTGTTTTCCCGCATGAGTTTTTTGAGCCCTGTATAGTTTTCATTTGTATTTAATTTGATTTTGAGCCATTCGGGCTTTCTGAGGTGTTCGTCTTTCTTTGCCAATTCCCATCATCTCCAATATCCAATATACTCAAATTTCTGGCACGAAACATTCTGAAAACGAGAAAGGTGCAGGTTTCATTTCCGCAACATAAATCATAGTTATCTAACTAAAGAAAGTCTTTTCTTTAGACACTTTACCATAGGAAAAATTTCTCGACAAGGGAAGATGATTACTGACATTTTTAAGCCGGCTTGCCGCAAACTATGTGTATTCAATGTGAAAGGAGATTATGTTGTGAAAGTTTTCTTATCCGCTCTTCTTCTCCTTTTGTTTGCGTTTGATCCTACTGCATCTGGAAAAGAGCTTTCAGATCGAGCACTGTCGAAACGGATGGAATTATATCATAAAATCGAGGCTGTAACGCAGATTCCTTGGTATGCGCTCGCCGCAGTAGATCAATACGAGGAAAATGTGCGGAGCAACCGAAAAGACCTGCCTGACAAAGCGGGCATCATCAGCATCTATATACCCGATGAAATCTGGAGCGGCCCTGAAAACCCGAATCCAAAAGATGACGCGCCGTTAAGCATAAAGGTGTTTGACGGGATCGGAATGGATGGTGACGGTGACGGAAAAGCCGAGGTCAGCAATGATGATGATATTTTGTATACATTCAGCCAATACTTGCTGTCGTATGGCACAGATGAGGACAACATCCGCATCGGGCTTTGGAATTATTACCGGCGTGATCAAACAGTCGGGATCATATCTGAATTCATGAAGTTATTTAAAGCTTACGGACATATTGATCTGGCTGAGCATGCGTTTCCACTTCCAATCAGAACCGATTACAGCTATCGGAGCACGTGGGGAGATGCCCGCGGCTTCGGAGGGAGACGGATTCATGAAGGCACGGATATCTTTGCCCGTTACGGACTTCCTGTCAGATCCACCTGTTACGGCGTAGTTGAAATGAAGGGCTGGAACCGCTTCGGAGGATGGAGAATCGGCATCAGAGACATTAAAAATAACTATCATTATTTTGCCCATCTTAATGGGTTTGCCAAAGGGATAAAAACAGGACAAATCGTTGAGCCCGGCCAAGTGATCGGGTCAGTCGGCAGCTCAGGATATGGTCCGCCGGGAACCGCCGGAAAATTCCCGCCGCATCTTCACTACGGCATGTACAAAGATAATGGAAAAACCGAATGGTCGTTTGATCCATACCCGCATTTGAGAGCGTGGGAGCGTTATGAATACAAAAAAAAGAAATAATGAAAAAGCCGCCTCTTGGACAGGCGGCTTATTTGTTGCTTTTTTCACTTTTCACATCGGCACTGTCCTCTTCTTTGCTGCTTGGAAGCTGGACAGAAGGGGTGACACCTGAGCCGCCGCTTCCGTTGTAAAACTGCGGCACTTCGCCCTGCACTGCTTTAATCGACACAGGCACGTTATTTGTGATGACAGCGGTTTTGCTTGCGAACGGAATGATGACCTTCACTTTAATTTCGACAAAGATGCTGATATCAATAAGTGCATTATTAATGCCATACGGCTTGATTTTGGTTTTGACATCTGTAAACGCGTCACCGATTAAATTGAACCGGACCGGGATTTTCGGCCCGAGGTTTCCGAGCAGACTGTTGCCGGTTACCTGTCCGAGCGGAATGTTAATCATAATATTTTCACTGGCGCCGCTGTGCCCAGTGTGGGTTTCCATCTCTTTCAGATGCGCCTGAAGCTGCTTTGTCACTTTTGTTTTCACACTGTTTACAACCTGTGTATTAAAATCAATTGTCGTTAATTTTCCGTTTTCATCAGAATTCATTTGAAACATATCTTTCATATTTTCACTGTCAGACATATAATCCTCAATTGAATCCTGGATTACCTCTGTTGCCACACGCTTCGTTTCCATCTCGCCGATGCTCATTAAAACAGGTTTAATTGAGCTATTGATCATCCAAAGGCTGACTGTTGTCGAAAGGATAAAAAAGGCAACTGACAAGAGCAGCACGTACCGGAAAGGCAAAGGTCCTCTCTTGCGAAAAGGGCCGCGGTATCTTGGCAAGAAAATCCCCCCTTACATATCACAATGTATGCTTGTAAGAGGGGACATAGTAATAGCTGGGCCAAATTTTATTTCACCATTTTCAAAAGCGCTTCTCTGCCGCTCATGCCGGCATGGATGCCGAGATCTTCCGCGGCATATGTGACGGATTCTAAAGGTGCGTCTAACAGCTGGTCAATGGTGCGCACCCCAACTGCGCGCCCCGCCACTATGCCCCGCTCCTTTAATTTTTCATTCAGCAGCGCCACATCAAGCGCCCCGCACATAATGTATCCGTGATCATTAGTGACGGCCATAAAATTTGTTTTTGGAAGCTTCACTGTCACAGCTGTAAAAGGCTGTCCTTCTATCATGATTGGTGTCAGATTTACCACGTCAACCTCTCCCTTCATTCATCACTTTATGATGAAGGGCAGAGCTTGTTGTGGGCTGACCGCCTTATTGCGCGAGCTTCCAAGCGAGCAGATCCCGCAAAAATTCCGGCATGAAATATTCTTTGTCTACGGCGTCGCGGATGATCGGGAACAGTCTGCCGAGCGTAAACATGTCAAGCACGGCAACAGAGTATTGTTTATGTTTATCAATCTCTTCACCGTTCAGTGTGACGCGTGTGACATGCGTCATCCCGTCATCCAGCCGTATTGTTTCTACATCAACACCCGCGTACACCATTTTCCCCATTACTTCTCCGCGGAAGCCGAGCCCTTTAATCCGGAGCTGCTCCATTTGTTCGGAAGCGGCGTGGACAATGGTCTCTTTCAGTTCTTCTCCCGTCAGGCGGACAGCCACCGGGTTGATCGGATGAGGACAGATGCGGTGCAGATCCAGCTTTGTCACAGGACCCGCTTTCAGCGGACCGAGAATGACACCGGAATTCACCATGCTGATGTCCGTCCCGCACCATTCCTTTAGCGCGAATGCCAACAGCAAAGGCAGCTCTGATTCTTCAAACCACTTCACCTCAGCGTCTTGCGCAAGCTCCGCAACAGCTTCGGACAGCTTATCTTCGGCTTCACGTTCTTTTTCATGAAGAAACACTTTTGTTTCTGCGGATTCTCCCGTCCATTCCGCCATGTTCTGCACAGACGCTGTTTTGCTGATAATGCTTCGCTCTACGCTGTCGATTGTCATTTCCACACAGCCGACATAATGCCCGTATTTCTCTGCGCTGGCCAGCAAAACACCGTTAACCACTTGTCCATCTTCAAGCAAATGATGTGTGTGTGATTCAAGGATCACGTCAATCTCCGGCACCGCCTCAGCCACTTCCTGATCATCAAGAATGCCTAAATGCGACAGGAGCACGATGATATCAGCCTGGCCTTTCACTTCCTGAATGGTTCCCTTTACGCTTTCAAGTGCATCGGTTACTGTCCATCCCAGCTTGTCATAGACGGGATAATACGGCACTGTTACGCCTAAAAAGGCGATGGACATGCCGTTTCTCAATGATTTGATATGGTAAGGAACCGCCCAGGATGGCCGGTTCCCGTTTTTGTCATATAGATTGGAGACGATAATCGGAAATTCAGCATGATCATATAAGGCAGCGAGCTCTTCATGCGGAAGCGTGATCCCTTCATTGTTGCCTATTGCCGCTCCATCAATGTGAAGACGGTTTAACAGATCGACATTCGCTTTTCCGAAAGTCGCCTCTGTTACGAAATGAAAACGATCGAGATGATCGCCAATATCAAAAACGAGCGTCTCTTCGCTGTCTGATTGATGCTCTTTTCTTTTCTGCTCGATATAATCTACAATTTTCGGCCAGTTTTCAAAATGGCTGTGCAAATCATTTGTATGATATAAGCGGAGCTTCTCCTTCATATTATCTCTCCCTAATCGTTCAGCTGAAAATGCCTTCATAAATGAGCTGGCAGCCGATCAAAATCAATACGATCCGCATGATCATGACAATCGTTTTCGTCTGCATTTTTCTGTTGATGGCGGCGCCAAGCTTTCCGCCGAACCAAGCGCCTGGCACAAGCGCGAGGGCGTACAGCCAATTGACGTGCCCGGACATCATATGTGAAACAGACCCTGTCATTGAAGACAGGAAGATAATAAACATGGACGTTGCCACCGCAACCTTCGGCGGGAACAGAAATAACAGCATCATCGCCGGAACCATCAGCGATCCGCCGCCTATTCCGAACAGCCCGCCTAAAAAGCCGACAACAAAGGCGATCGCAATGCCGACAGGGGCCTGATAGGAGTACGTATACGGCTCACCGTCCTCATCCTGGAATGTCCGAATGATTCCTTTATGGGCTTTGTTGATCGGCCGGGCTTTCGCTTTCAGCATTAAGCTCAATGAAATCAAAATCATAAAAATGCCAAACCAAATGGAAAACGAGTTTGAATTAAACAGCTTTGACACATAAGCCCCGATCAAGCTCCCGGGACCTGAACCAATAAAGAATATGAGTCCGCTTTTATAATCAACGGTTTTATATTTAATATAAGCCAAAGTTGAAGAAAGACCCGTAAAAATAATGACCAAAAGCGAAGTCCCAATCGCGATCTGCGGTGTCACATCTTGAAACAGCGGCGTCACTGTGCTCAAAAACATCAGAGACGGCACGATGACAATTCCGCCGCCAAGTCCAATCAGGCTTCCTACCGTACCTGCAACTAACCCCAATACGGCCAAAATCACAAACGACATCAGTAAAAACCTCTTTTCTAAAATAAATCGAGCTGTCTCGGCGCAAGTCCGCCATACTCGATCTCAAGCAGTTCAAGCATCTGCTTGCCGTTATCCGCGGCGTCTCCGCCGGAATTGTTGTTGAATAGGACAAAAACATCCTTACATTGCCGCTGCAATTCATTCAGGTGCTGCTTCCAATCCGTCAGTTCCTGTTGGTTGTAGCGGTATAAGTACCTGACCTCCCGCCAGTTTTTCCCGCCATCGGGCTTCATCCACCCCTGCTTGTTGCGCCCGTGAAACCTGACGAGCGTTTTGTTTTCATCGGTCGCGCGCAGCACAGTCGGCACACTGCCTTCTCCGATTTGCGGTTCATCACAGACACTGTGAATCCAGCCTTCCTCTTTCATAAATGAAAGCGTCTGCTCATAAAATGGCGGCGAAAACCAGGAGCGGTTCCTGAATTCAAGCGCACATGGGATATCGCCCATTTGGCGCTTGCACCATCTCAAATAAGCGACATTCTCCTTCTTGCAGTCAAACCACGGCGGAAATTGAAACAGCACCATGGCGAGTTTATTGCTATGTACATATGGCGTTAACGACACCTTAAACGCGTCAAACATCTCCTCTTTTGAGTCAAAGGGAATGTCGCCGCGCTGATGCCCCGTCATGCCCTGATACGCTTTCACGATAAATTGGAAGGTTTCCGGCGTTTCCTTCACCCATTTTTCATTATTTCGCGCTGGTTGAATGGCATAAAAGCTCGCGTCTAATTCAACGATCGGAAAATGGGAGGAATAGGCCTGCAATTTTTTTTGGCTGGGCGTTTTCGGCGGATAGATGCTGTCATGATCCCCCCATCCCGTCAGTCCGATATAAATCACATTCATTCACCTCTCTCCCAGTTTATCACACGTGTTTTCAGGTTTCCTCGGAAATGCTGTTCATATGGAGAGAAAACGCTGAACGAAGATACAGGTATTGTTCCTCATTCGTATCTAAAAACGCTTCTTCTCTTGAGGAAGGGATATGCTGATAGTCAATCGGCGCTTGAAACTGTTCACCCGTAAAGTCATACACCACGCCGTTGATGCAGTTATAAAAATGCCAGCTCTCACCGACTTTAGTTTTGAAAATGCCGCCGCCGAATTGATCCTGAATCACCAACGCCGTCACACCGCATTGGCCGCATGCCGGGCATTCTTCGGTCCATTTGGAGCTCGTATGGCGCGACCAAGATTGTTTGAGTATGTATGTGACATGTTCCAATTCCTTCGCCTCCTTTAAAAAAAGATACCACGTTGATTCCGTTTTAAAAACTGATAGGTGCTTATGTGTGATAAATTAGTGGTAATGAATGACATTCTGGAGGCGAATGATGAAAATTAACCTGCTGACGATCGGTACGAGAGGCGATGTACAGCCTTTTATTGCATTAGGAAAAGAATTATCCAGACGCGGACATCATGTGACGATTTGCACTGAAGGCTCGTTCAAAGATCTAGCCGAGAAAAACAGGCTCTCCTTTTCAGCCATCAGAGCCGATTACGCAGATTTGACGCAATCAGAAGAAGGAAAAAACATCCTGAAAGGAAATCCGCTATCCATTGTCAGCCAGATGAAAACCGTTATTTATCCGATGATGGAACAAATGTTAGACGATATATGGACCGCCTCTATAGATGCAGCGGCAATCATTTATCATCCAAAAGTATTTGGCGGATATGATCTCGCCGAAGCCTTGCACATTCCTGCCTTTATCGCTCATCCGGTTCCTGTTATAGCTCCCACCCGCCAGTTTACTAATCCTGTCTTGCCATTCGCCATGCGAAGCGGAACGCTTAACAGGGCCAGTTTTCAAATCAATCGATTAATGACCGCAGCGTTTTTTTCGCTGATTAACAAGTGGAGACATGAGACGCTCGGCCTGCCCGATAAACGTTCTGTTTTTCAAGATGATTCCGTACTGAATGGAAAGCACATCCCTATTCTGTACGGGTGCAGTCCTTCCATCATTCCCTTTGACCAACAATGGAAAGGCCGTGTTTCGATGCAAGGATTCTGGTTTTTAGCTGAAGATGACTGGACCCCTCCACCTGAGCTCTCGCGCTTTTTAGAAGCGGGACCGCCTCCTTTTACCGTTAGCTTTAGCAGTATGCCATTACGAAACCCTGATCACATTGTCAACATGCTTCAGCTAGCATTCAAAGAAACCGGGCAGCGTGCCATTTTGCTGACGGGGTGGAGCGGGATTAAACAGATGACAGCTTCGCCCCATATTTTTACATCCAACTCCATTCCTCACAGTTGGATTTTTCCTCGATCACGAGCTGTGATTCATCACGGAGGGGCTGGGACTACGGCCGCGGCATTGAAGGCCGGCAAACCTATGGTGATCTGCCCATTCTCTGGTGATCAGCCTTTTTGGGCTAGAAAGATGCGAGACATTGGAGCAGCTGCCGCCCCTCTGAAAGAAAAAGAGATGTCAGTTGAAGCCTTCATTTCCAGAATCAACGAACTGGTCTCCAACCATACGTATTCTCAACGTGCATCTGAAGCTGCAGCTCTTATTGAAAAAGAAGATGGAATCAGACTTACTGTGGACTTTATCGAAGAAAAACTAGAGGAAAACACCCCGGCAACATAAATCTGCCGGGTTTATTTACAATGGGACGACCAGCGCTCCGTCAATTCCGCTGACTATCTCCCCATCACTGTAGACACACCGGCCTTTACTGTATGTGGCCGAAATGCGGCAGGGAAATGTATGTCCTTCGTAAAGGCTTAGCTTATGCTTTGCAAACATCGATTCTCTTGTGACAGTGTACGGCTCCATAGTGACGAGCACAAAATCCGCATCACACCCCGCTTCAAGCCGCCCTTTTTGCTGAAGGCCGAAACGTTTCGCAGGTGCCGCCGCTGTCCATTCAGCGATGGTTTCAAACGATATCTGATGCTCAAGCGCGAGTTCCAGCATCCCTAACAAAGTGAACTGCCCGCCGCTGATTCCGCCCCATGATAAAAACAAATTATCCTCCCGCTTTAAGGACGGACGGCAAGGAGAGTGGTCTGAGGAGACCATGTCAATATGCCCCGCAATGAGCGCCTCGATCAGCGCCTCCTTTGATTGCTGTGAACGGAGCGGCGGCGCGCATTTCGCGACAGAGCCCTTTTCCCGTAAAGCGTCATGGCTGAACAAGACATAATGCGGGCATGTTTCGAGCGAAACATCAAGCCCTTCCTGTTTCGCCTCCCTGATCAGCCGAACCGCTTTCGCCGTGCTGATATGGACGAAATGAACCGGACAGCCTGTCACCTTCGCATACTGAATCGTGCGATACACCGCTTCAGCTTCAGCTTCCTCCGGGCGGGAGGCAACATACGCATCCGCATCCACCTTTCCTTGATTAGCCAAAACCATCTGCAAATAGCTTGTGATTGCGTCGCTCTCCGCGTGAAGAGCGAGGATTTTTCCTGCAGCCGCGATTTCTGTCATGCCTTTGAGCAAGGTTCGTTCATCAACAGAGCGGAACTCGTCTGTGCCTGATCTTGATAAAAACGCTTTAAATCCGATCGCACCTGCTTCAGCCATTGGGCGGATGTCATCAATATGGCCGGGCACGAGGCCTCCCCATAGCGCAAAATCCACGGCTGATTTTCGCCTGCCCAGTTCAGCTTTTGCGAGAAGATGTTCTGCCGTCACGGTTGATGGGATGCAATTGAGCGGCATATCAAAATAAGTGGTGCAGCCGCCTGCTGCCATCATTCTCGAACCTGTTTCAAACCCCTCCCAGTCCTCTCTGCCCGGTTCATTGAAATGAACATGGCAGTCTATCGCACCCGGAAACACATATTGTCCATTTGCCTGGATCGTTTCTGCCCCGTTTGCTTCAATGGCAATTCCAATCTCGGCAATGACACCATTTTGAACCGCAATATCAGCTTCTTTCACGCCGTCTGGCGTAACTGCCTTCGCACCTTTTATCACCATATCGTAAGCCATTATCATACCCCCATGTCAGGTTGACGATTTTTCATGTCAGTTTATGTAACACAATCCATTCTATTTTCAACAGTTTACTGCTACTATGATCGTATTACATCAGCAGAACCGCTAGAATTCCTCTTGAAAATTATTCATCTTAACCAATGTTTTGATAGAAAAGGAGAATGCCAAATGAATATTTTTGATGTGATGAAAATACCGGCTTATGAAAACGCCCATTTAATCGCTGGAAAAGCAGGAGGAGAAAGAGAGGTTCAGCATGTCAATATGATGGACGCTCCGGATATCGCAGACTTTCTGCATAAGAATGAATTGCTCGTCACCACCGCATATCACTTGAAGGATCATCCGCACCAGTTATCTGAACTGATTCAGCAAATGGCAAAACGCGGCTGCGCGGGCCTCGGCATTAAAACAAAACGCTACCTGGAGGATATCCCAAAAGAAATTATCGAGCTGGCCGATTCATACGCGTTTCCGATCATTGAGCTACCAGAACACATCCGCCTCGGCGATATTGTGAATGCAACACTCAGCCACATCCTTGATATGCGTTCTAACGAGCTGCAGCAAGCCATTTACGCGCACAAAAAATTCACAAACCACATTATGAGCGGCAAGGGGCTGCAATCTCTCCTCAAAAAGGTATCAGACCTCCTTCAGCTTCCCGTGCTGCTGCTTGACCAGCATGCCAACATGCTGTCCGCGTCCCATCAGATTTCATTTGAAACTGAAAAGCTGAAAGGAACCCTACATACGATATCAGGACCGTTCTTTACTTGTTTCTCTATGCTCTCGAATCAAAAAACCTATTCTGTTCTTCCTATTTATAATCACGAAAAAAACTGCGGCTACCTGCTGATACCGGATATGGTGCAGGCTGGCGACAAAGGGTTGATTCTCACCATTGAACAAGCGGCCAACGTGATTTCATTTGAACTGCTGAAGGAAAATGCGCTGAAGCAATACGGCCGGCGGGCACGCAATGAGTTTTTCAGCAATTTTATTGAGCGGTCATTTTCTTCAGACGATGAAATCAAAAGCCGTGCGAAGGAATTTAGGCTGCGCTGGGATCAAAAATACATGTGCATTGCGGGAAAACTTGACCGGAATGATGAATCAATCAGCTTTACAGAAAATCAGCTCGCCTCCGATGGCATATTCGAGTTTCTTGAAGGCGAATTATCAGCTTTCCCGTTTCCGCCCCACTTTTTTATGAAAGGAAATGTCGGCATTATTCTGATTGAGGCGACAGACAGCTGGAGTGAAATGCACGCTTCGGTGATCAGCTTTTTAGAGCAGTTCCAAACACAAGTCAAAGCTCAATGTAAACGGACTGTGTCCTTTGGCATCAGCAATATATGCCAAAGGCTCATTGATGTTCCCGACGCGTTCACCGAAGCTTCAGACGCTCTGCAATCAGGGCATTTGTCAAGAAGCACGTCGTTTATTCAGGTGTATCACGCAAAAGATGTGCCTGAGCTTCTCCGCCTGCTCCCGGTTGAGGATTTGAAGAAATTTTACAACTCTACGCTTCAAAGCCTCGCTGAAAAACAGCAGGAGGATCAAAGCCTGCTTCATACGCTGTCTGTCTATCTAGAGACACACTGCCAAATTTCCGAGACGGCAAAACGCCTTTACGTCCATCGCAATACAGTCATCTACCGCCTTGAAAAATGCGAGGAGCTTCTGGGCAAAAGCTTAAAAGATCCCGAGACGACGATGCGACTGCGGCTTGCCTTACGGATGCAGCGGCTGATCAGCTAATGTTTGTCATATTCCAAAGAGACATTCACCACCGATGGCGGCAGAGTCGATGTTCCGCTCTTGGCAGGGGCAGGGCTGGTGTCTGGAGATTATGTGATGGGAGTTCCATACAGGGGACTATTTTGCGAGTCAAGAAGTACGTACGCCAGACCAGCCGTTTTTCCCCATTATCACCGTCTATTTTGAGCTTGCAGATGTGCTGTCGCCGTTTGGCGTTCAGGTGTAAAGGGCGGTGTTAAAGAAAAGGAGCCCGCCTCACCCGCAGGCTTCCTTTTTTCAAGTTGGATTACAATCAGACGATAAGTACACCTCTTCTAACATTCATACAGGCATTCTCTCGCACAGCTAAATCGAAAGAGATGTACGCGCTGCGCTATGAGCATGGATGAAAGCCGTATCAAATAATGGCACTTCTGAATCCTCTGCTTTTACCAGTAAACCAATTTCAGTGCATCCGAGAATCATCCCTTCTGCCCCTCTATCCACCAAATGATTGATAATCTTCTTATACGTGTTTTTGGACGACTGTTTGATTTCACCCAAACATAGTTCCTGATAAATAATAGTATTGATTATTTCTCTTTCCTCATCAGTAGGCACAATGACATTGATATTGTGAGACTCAATACGTGATTTATAAAAATCTTGTTCCATCGTATATTTAGTACCAAGTAATCCTACTGAACGAATCCCTTGCCTAGTGATTTGATCGGCAGTTGCATCTGCAATATGTAAAATAGGGATAGTGATCATTTCTTGGATATATCCAATTACTTTATGCATCGTATTTGTACAGATTACTATAAAATCTGCACCGGCTTTTTCTAATGATCTCGCTGCTTCCCCTAAGGCTGCACCGGCTTTATCCCAAGCCCCTTCGGACTGATAGTGTTCAATCTCCTTAAAATCAACACTGTATAAAATGCACTTTGCCGAATGCAGCCCCCCTAATTTCTTTTTTATCTCTTCATTGATCATTCGATAATACTCAGCTGATGATTCCCAACTCATTCCGCCAATAAGACCGATCGTTTTCATAAGTCCACCCCCTGAGAATTTTCAGAATATAGTTAGTCATTCTAAAGTATAGGGTCATCCAATACAATCATTAATTTTTCAAGGGAATAACCTGTAAGAGGCATCTTGACGTTTTTTCACTTGGAAATCCTGCTTTCACAGCCGGGCTTTCCTTTTCCCGCCGCGTTTTCTCATCTGCAAAATCCCGCCATTCCAGCATATACTCCCTATCATTTTTCTTCTATGTCTACGTCAGACCGAGTGCAGCCAGCTCAGCCTCATCCGGGTCTTCCAGAAGCACATCTACCATCATGTGCAAGTTTCCCAATGCGGCATCCCCCTCTCAAAAACCGCTATAAGAAACAACATGGAGAAAGAGGATTTGTAAAAAGAGTCCAACGAAAAAAATCAGACGGAGAAAAAGCGAAATCGTATCGCTAAAAAAGCTTGCGGCGTTCCCGCAAGCTTTTCTTTATACCGCTGCCTGACAGCCGGCGTTTTCATACACATCAAGCGCCGCTTGGAGCGCTTTTCCTGCTTCGATCTCTGCGCCATGTCTCAGCAGCATAGCCTCTAACCCGGCAAGCACGAACAGCACGTTTTCTTTTCTGCAGCTGTAGCCCATCGTTCCGATTCTCCAGATTTTCCCCGCCAGCGGGCCGAATGAGCTGGCGATTTCGATGCCGAATTGCGCCAACAGCATGTGGCGGACAGACTCGCCGTCAATGCCGCGGGGGATTTCTACACAGGTGACAACAGGCATTTTACAGCTGTCATCTCCAAATAGCTTCAGTCCCATTGCCTTAATCCCTGCTGCTAATGCGGCCTCATGGCGGCGATGCCGCTCAAAACGGGCTTCAAGACCTTCTTCAAGCGTAAGCCTGACACCCTCACGCAAGGCGTACAGCATCGTCGTTGCTTCAGTATGATGATTGAGCCGTCTTTCGCTCCAATAATCCTCAAGCTGGCTTAAATCAAAATAATTGCTTGTGATCGGCCGGTTTCCTGAAAGCGTCGCCTTGTCCGCTTGTGTCGCAATCCCGCGCTCCACCTTTTTACGCGCCGCTATCACATCCGCCACCCGCTCATTATATGTAATCGGCGCCATTCCCGATGGGACAGACAAACATTTTTGCGTGCCGCCGATAGCCGCGTCAATGTTCCAATCATCGACTTTGACCTCGCAGCCGCCAATCGTCGCAACCGCATCGACAATAAACAATGCATCCTGGGCTCGGCAGGCTTCGCCGATTGCTTTCAGCGGGTGAATCCGCCCTGTCGATGTTTCCCCATGCACCATTGCCACAATTTTCGGCTTTACTTTTTTCATTTCCCGTATGATATCATCCGGATCAAAAACCGTTCCCCATTCACACTCAAGCGTGTGAACATTTGCCCCATACCGCTCAGCAATTTCAGTCAGCAAATAACCGAAGCGCCCATAAATGGGAATGAGCACGTCATCTTCCGGCTCGATCACACTCGCAAGAACCGCTTCGATTCCCGCCCGTGAAGTGCCGTCAATTGGGTATGCCCAGCGGTTTTTCGTTTGAAACAGCTCCCGGAGCATTTCCATTGTTTCATTCATGATACCCGTAAACGCCGGATCAAATTGGCCGACAACCGGGGTGCTCATCACTCTTAAGACACGCGGATCTACCTCCACAGGTCCCGGCGTCATAATCGTTCTTAACGGGGTACATAGTTCTTTTCTGCCTGACACAGCCATTCCTCCCTTTATCAGTAAGCCAGTTTGTATAATAAATCAGCCAATGCGCGGACACCGATCTCAAGCTGTCTGGCTGAGGTGTACTCCTTCGGTGAGTGGCTGATGCCGCCGCGGCTTGGCACGAACAGCATACAAGCCGGATAGCGTCTTCCGATCATTTGCGCGTCATGCCCTGCTCCGCTCACCATTTCCTCGCAGCTGATGCCGTTTTCTGCCGCTGTTTCAAGAGCCGCAGCCTTCAGCCTTTCGTCCATCGGCACAGGCTCTATCTGCATATATTCATCAATATCGGCGCGAATCCCTTTTTGATGACAAATGCTGTTGATCACAGCAGCCATGTTGTCATGAAATTGCTCGAGCACGTGCTGATGCTGATGGCGAATATCGATTGAAAACTGTACGCGGCCCGGTATAACATTGGCCACATTGGGCTCTGCCGTTATCTTTCCGCATGTCAGGCGGAGCTCATCCGGCTGCTCCTCCGAACGCAGCAGCAGCTCATGAATGATGCGGCTGCTGGCTGCAAGCGGGTCCTTGCGCCATTTCATGGAAGTGGTTCCCGCGTGGTTGCATTCCCCTTCAAGCGTGACGAGATATCGCCTCTGCCCCGCAATACTTGTTACGATGCCAAGATCCCGGACTGACATTTCCAACGTCTGCCCCTGTTCAATATGAAGCTCGACAAAGGCGCTGATATCTGTTCTGCGGGGAGCCTGATACACCCCTTTACCAAAACCGCACTCATACATCGCTGTTTGCAGAGAAACACCTGATTCGTCTCTCGGCTCTTCTGCATCCTGTCCAGAAAAAACACCCGTCATATTCCCCGATCCCCAATAGGTCATTGGAAAACGGCTGCCCTCCTCCTCGCATAAGGAGACCGCTTCGAGTGTTTTTCTCGGTGCTCCGTACGTTTCTTTGAGCTGCTTGATCGCCAGCATGGCCGCAAGAACGCCGTAAGCGCCGTCATACTTTCCGCCATTGATGACGGTATCGATATGTGACCCGGTTAAAATGACCTCATCCGGGGACTCGGTGCCTGAAAGCCTTCCAAACACATTGCCGACATCATCGAATCTTGTTTCAAACCCGAATGAAGACATTTCCGTTTTGACTGCGAGCTGCGCGTCCATCCACTCTTTTGTGTACAAAAGCCTCGTTACGCCGCCGTCCGCAGATGCGCCGTATTGGGCGAGCCATACAATATAATCTGTGATGCTGTTTTTGACTGAAAGCTTCTGCTTTTCCATGTACTCCCCCCTCTGGCCGTTATGGTGACTTCATTATAGAAGGAGGAACTCGATAGTTCATTGGCATATTAACCAAAAAAACGTTTATTTTTTAGGCACAGTATCTATCCCCAAATCATCATTGCAGAATTGAAGAAACAGACACCCTGCCAAATCCCAGCTAAAGCAAAAACTAGGCCTTAAGATATTGGCACAGTGGATATCCGCCTCCTCCAAAGGGACTCATTTACAATGTTAATAAAAAATATACAAAATAACACTTCTATCCTTTATTTGAATTTTAGATAATAGACATGATCTCATGATCTGATAAAAGGAGGGCAAGTGATGACAAAAATGGCAAGGTTTCTGCCGCTCGTCTTGGTGTTACTGATTTCCGGATGGTTTGCTCCCGCCGCTTCAGCAAACACGCAAACCGTATTAAGCCTGAAGGACCGATTGGCTGCTTCCCCATCAGGAAACGGGGACCTGCTCTCGTTAGCCGCTCCCGCTGCACCCTATGCTGACACAGATACCTATTATAAAGGGACAGAAGGAAAGACAGGTGAATCGCTAAAAAGCGCTCTGCATCATATCATCAGCGGACACAAGACGCTGTCCTACAGCGAAGTATGGAACGCGCTGAAAGAAACTGATGAAGACCCGAGAAACCCAAATCACGTCATCTTGCTCTACACGAATGAATCGCGGTCAAAAAACTTGAATGGCGGCAATGTCGGCGATTGGAACCGCGAGCACGTTTGGGCGAAATCCCATGGCAATTTTGGCACAAGCAAGGGGCCTGGCACAGATATTCATCATTTGCGCCCGGCTGATGTCCAAGTCAACAGTGCCAGAGGAAATAAGGATTTTGACAACGGCGGCACAGAACATGCGAAAGCGCCTGGGAATTATGATGATGGAGATTCATGGGAGCCCCGCGATGATGTGAAAGGCGATGTCGCCCGCATGCTGTTTTACATGGCTGTCCGTTACGAAGGTGATGACGGATACCCTAATCTTGAACTGAATGATAAAACGGGCAACGGCTCAGCTCCTTATCACGGAAAGAAATCTGTCCTCCTCGAATGGAATAGGCAGGACCCCGTTGACGACCGCGAGCGGAAAAGAAATGAAATCATTTATGAGACATATCAGCACAACCGCAATCCATTTATCGACCACCCTGAATGGGCAGACGACATTTGGCCGTAAGAAAAAGGTGCTCCTGCTAGAGAGCACCTTTCCTAATACACAGCCTCTTCCGTCTCCGCATCGAAAAAAACGACGTGATTCATTTTCACTGTCAGCTGGATCGAATCGCCTGCGGCGATTCGCGTGTTTCCATCAAGACGGACCGTAAGCCGCTCATCTCCTGCCGTGACATGCACAATCAGCTCTGATCCCAAATTCTCATTCACTTCCACCTTCGCTTTCAGCACTGCATCAAACAGCTGATCATGTCCTGTCAATTGTGTGATATGCTCCGGCCTAACGCCGGCAATCATCTGTTCTCCGGCATATCCCTTTTCCTTCAGCCGCTTCGCTTTTTCTTCAGGAATATGAAGCCGGATCGACGGGTTTGTGAAAAACAGCTCGCCATGCTGCTCTTCTATCACGCCTTTCAAAACATTCATTCCCGGGGAGCCGATAAAACCCGCAACAAACAGATTTGCCGGGTAATGGTAGATGTCATGCGGTTTCGCCACTTGCTGGATTTCCCCTTCGTTCATCACGACAATCCGATCGCCCATTGTCATCGCTTCGGTCTGGTCATGCGTGACATATATGATAGTTGCCTCTAAACGCTGGTGCAGCTTGCTGATTTCTGTCCGCATCGTCACTCTCAGCTTCGCGTCCAGATTGGAAAGCGGCTCGTCCATTAAAAAGACCTTCGGCTCCCTCACAATCGATCTGCCAAGCGCCACCCTTTGCCGCTGTCCGCCGGAGAGCGCCTTCGGTTTTCTCTTCAGCAAATGCTCAATCTCTAAAACTCTCGCTGCCGCATGAACCCGCTCGGCGATTTCCTGTTTCGGCATCTTTCTAAGCTTTAATCCAAACGCCATATTATCAAAAACCGTCATATGCGGATAAAGCGCGTAGTTTTGGAATACCATCGCAATATCACGTTCTTTCGGCGGAAGATCATTGACCCGTTCCCCATCAATGAGGAGGCTGCCTTCAGAGATGCTTTCCAGCCCCGCCACCATTCGCAGCGTGGTCGATTTTCCGCATCCTGACGGCCCCACCAGCACCAAAAGCTCCTTATCCTTTACATCTAAATCAAAGTCCTTCACCGTGAATTGGGAATGGTATGATTTTTTGACATGCTCAAATGTTAATGAAGCCATCAGACATTTCCCCCTATCTTTTCGTCTGTTATTTCGTCACTGGAAACAACCAGGCCTTTCTGTTATTTTTAGAGTAATCGATTCCCAGTTTTGCTATATTTATAAAACAAAAAATGTAAATTTGTATTATAACGTCATAATACATTATAATATGAATAATTGGTTAAAAGGAGGCTACCTTTTGTTAAACAACGGAAGTTCTACACCTTTATACATTCAGCTAAAACAAATCATCACCGATGACATCAAAAAGGGCGTATATTCCCCCACCGCCAAGCTGCCTACCGAAAGCGAACTTTGCAGCAAGTATAATGTCAGCCGCATTACCGTCAGGAAAGCCATTCTCGATTTGGTCGAAGAAGGTTACTTAATCAGGCAGCAAGGAAAGGGAACGTTCGTGAAAAGCCCTAAATTAAAACGGGAGCTGATCGCAGTAAACGGCTACTCGGAATTTATGGAATCAGCCGGCAAAAAACCGAAGCATCAAGTGCTGTCCCATGCGATCATTTCAGCGGCGAAACCCATTGCCGAAAAGCTGCAAATCAATCCTGAAAGCCCTGTCGTTGAATTGAAACGGATTTTATATAACGATGACCAGCCGCTCACCTTTGAAGTGACACATTATCCGCTGGATTTGTTTCCCGGCATTGATGCCTTTATTGCGGACGGCGTGTCCATGCATGATATTTTGAAACAGCAATACAAAGTTGTACCCACGCACAATACGAAGCTATTAAACGTTGTATATGCCCAGCAGGAGGAAAGCAAATACCTGGATTGCGATATCGGGGATGCGCTGTTTGAAATCGATAAAACAGCTTTTACATTAAACGACCAGCCAATCTATTGTTCACTGTTTTTGATGCACACAAACCGTGTCACTTTTACGATCAACAGCCCCTACACGTAACAGGCATAAAAAACGAGACACTGCTTATAGTATTCTCGTTTTTTCACTGCTTCCCCCGTCCTCCAAGCGAAAAGGATGGCCATAGCCGAATGCCCCGTACACACCGCATGTTCTCGCAGCCGTTTCCGCCGCTTGGCGCAAAGCGTGCCTGATGTCCTGCTTCTCGCAAAAAGCAGTCAAGAAACCAGCTATAAAAGAATCTCCCGCTCCAAGTGTATCTATTATATCAGTTTCTACAATCGGCTGATGATAGATTCGGCCTCCCTCAGACAGGACCGCTCCTTGGCCCCCGCGGGTCATACAAACAATTTTCGCTCCGTAGTCATGTGCCTGTTTGGCAAGCTCGCCGCATTCCGACTCACTCAGGTCACTTCCTGAAAAAAACGCATATGTCACATATGGACAGACCTTCCTCAATTCATCATCCTCCCGATTGGTTGAAAAGTCAAAGGAAATGGGGATCAGCCCGCACAGCTGCGGAAGATCGTTCTCAAGCCGGCTGTACACACTCGTATGCAGCAAATCATGCCCGCTGATAAAGGTTATATCTTTCTCCTGAAACATAAGACGGAGCCGGGACTGAATGCCACCTTTATTTGATCTGACAAAAATACGGTCCCCCTGTTCATCAAGGGTGACAATGGCCATTCCATTTTCACCGTGCGCCTGGCGGATATAATCCGCGTTAACCTGCTCCAATTTCAATACGTTCAACAAATGTGCCGCTGCTTCGTCATTGCCGACGATCCCCATATAGGAAGCCTCATGCCCGAGCCGTTTGGCAAGCACAGCGACGTTTAAGGCATTTCCTCCCGGGTAGAACGTTTCTTGATCCTGATAGTAATCAACAACGTTATCTCCAACCGCAATCAATTTCATATGGTGCATCCCCCTTTATCCTTTTACACTTCCGCTTGCAATCCCGCGGACAAAATATTTCTGCATCAATAAAAATAGAATGATAATCGGCGCGGCTGAAATCGTTAATCCCGCCAGCAACACGCCCCAATCTGTCTGCAGCGCGTCTCTGAACTGCATCAGCCCGGCTGGAATGGTCCGCAAATTCTCATCATCTATGAAAATAATCGCAAACATAAATTCATTCCACGTATGGTAAGCCGTCAAAATACCGGATGTCACCAAAATCGGCACACTCATCGGTAAGAAAATTCTGAAAAATACTCCGAAACTCGTACACCCATCTAAATAAGCCGCCTCCTCCAATTCTTTGGAAATAGAAAGAAAATAAGAGCGGATCAAAATGATGGTGAACGGGATCCGGTAAGCCGCATACGGCAGGATTAACGCCCAATACGTATTGTAAAGGCCCAGCGATTGAATCATAGAATAAAGCGGCACGAGACTGACCTGCGGCGTCAGCATCAAACCGCCAAGACAAAGCACCAAAAAGAACCTTTTTCCTTTAAACTCAAACCGAGAAAGGCCGTACGCCGCCCATGCACTGATAAAAACAGTGATCACACACGTCAGCGCCGTCACGATGACACTGTTCATAAAATAAGAAGAAATGCCTTGATTCCAAGCGGACACAAAATTTTCCGGATGCCACGAAGACGGCAGCGACCAGCTGTGCTCAAAAATATCGTCCGAGCTTTTAAAGGCGCTCATGACCATCCATAGCAGCGGATAGGCAATCACAATCAGATAAAGAAACAGAAAAACCCATACAGATGTTTCTCCGATGTACCATTTTCGTCTAGGCTTTCTTTTCACCTCCATGTGCCGGTCAGGCACAGGCTCCAATCTGAACGAATCTGTCTTCTTCTGAGGCAGCATCTGTTAGTCCTCCTTTCCGGTTTTAAAGAACTTCATTTGCATGAGCGACAATGCGAGCGTAATGAGTAACACAACGGTGGCAATCGCTGAAGCATAGCCCATCATATCCTTTGTAAAGGCGCTTTTATATAAAAACGTGCTCAAGACTTCTGAAGCGTTGCCCGGCCCTCCGCCTGTCAATATGTACGGTTCATTAAATACCGTAAAGGCGCCGGTCAGCGTCATCACTACCGCGACAAAAGACATCTCTTTCGTCTGGGGAACGGTAATATGAAAAAACTGCTGAATTTTCCCCGCACCGTCAAGACGGGCCGCTTCATACAGTTCATCCGGAATCTTTTGGATCGACACAATGTACAGCATCGCGATATAACCGACAGATTGCCATTGAGACACAAAAATAACCGAAAGCATAGCCGTGCTGTCCTCCCCAAGCCAAGCTCTCGTCAGCTGATCAAGACCAACCGCCTGAAGCAGCTGATTCAAAATCCCCGTCTCAGGGTTATAAATAAAATCAAACAAAAGCGCGATCACCGTCATGGAGATGACAACTGGCAAAAAGAAAACGGTGCGAAAAAACGGCGACCATTTTCTGACCAGCTTATCCTCAAGCACGGCCGCCAAAATCAACCCGCCAAATACCTGGCATACAATTGAGATCACTGCGTAAAGCACATTATTGGCAAGTGCCTGATAAAAGACAGGATCATGAAATAAGTCAACATAGTGTTTCAAGCCGATAAACGTTTTTTCCGGAGAAAAAGAGCTCCACTGAAACAGACTGAGGAAGACATTCTCAACAATCGGGATATAAACGAAAAGTAAAAAAACGAGAGCGGGCACCAAAAACAAATAGGGAATTGTTTTATTCTGATTGACCAAGGATATCTCATCTCCTTTATAAAAAGAAAAGGTGCGAAGCTTCACCTTTTCTTTGATTTATTCAGCTGACGCCCTCACTTGCTTCGCTGCTTTTTGAACAGCTTTCATGACCTGCTCCGGTGTCATGTCGCCGCCAAGCATTTGCTGGACGTTTGTTAAGTACGCATCGGCGATTTCAACATCGACATCCATATCAAACCACGGAACCATAGATTCGGCATCAACAATTTGCTGAATGGCTTCACGCTGAATGGCTGTAGAATTTTCTTCAGTAGCCGCTCCTTGCACAGCACTGTATTTTCCGACATCTTTGACGAGCTTTTCCCCCATTTTTTTCGACGTCAGAAACTGCAAAAATGCCATCGCTTCCTTCGGATGTTTTGTTTTTGAGGCAATCATGAACCCTTCCGGCGCTCCCGTTAGCGCTTCTGAAGATCCTTTTTGCCCGCTGATTTCAGGGAATGGGAACATCCCCAGATCCACCGGTTCAACCAGCTTGATTTCCGCTGTTTCCGCATATATCATCGCCGACTTTCCGCTCTTAAACTGCTGTCTCACATATTCGTGATCGACGGAGTTTACATGTTTATTGAAGTAAGGCATCAGCTCCTGAAGCTTTTCAAGTGCTTTCACGTAGCCTTCATCAGTAAATTCACCCGTTTTGGCGTTATAGTCCTTTTCCCGCGTTTTTTCATCGACCATCCGTTGATTGAGCGTGCCGATATAGTGTGAGATGGTCCAAGTCGCCTTTGTTCCAAAGCTGATCGGCGTATAGCCGTTTTCTTTCAGCTTCTTTGACACATCGATGAATTCATCCCATGTCTTCGGGGGATCAAGATTCAGTTTTTGGAACATGTCTTTATGATAGAAGAATGATTTAGCGTCCATTTGCCACGGCACGCCATATGGCTTGTTTTCATAAGTAAATGGTGTGACTTGCGATTGAACGAGCTGTGATGACCAATCTGTATCATTTTTGTAGTAGGACGAGAGATCAAGCGCCTTATGGCCTCTGATAAATTTAAAAGCAAACTCGTCACTCCATGAGAAGTAAATGTCAGGAGGGCTGGTGGTTCCCAGCATGACCTTGATTTTGTCTTTATAGGAATCATTCAAAACCGCTTCAATTTGAATGTCGATATCCGGATGCTCTTTTTCAAATGCCTTCACAACCTCTTCAAAATAACTTTTTTCCGGCTCCTTCGGCCATCTGTGGAAAAATTTCAATGTCACCTTTCCGTCCGCTGAACTGCTCTGGCTCGAACAGCCCGCAATGGTGAACATACTGACAGCGGCAATGATCAAAAACAACAACATTTTCTTCAAAGGGTTGGCCTCCTCTGGACATTAGACTATAATGTTATATAACATTATAGTCTAATGCATAATGATTCCTCAGTTTCAGATCAATACTCAACTTTCCACATGTATCTTCTATGAGATAAAGGATGATGTCTCGCCTCTGCCAGCGCGTCCGCATAGCTTCTCAGCACACGGTTGAGAACGAGCGGCGCTAGATAGCCTTTAACTGAATCGTCTATTGCAGTGAAGTCGTAAGATGCAGCATCAAGCACAGTGAGCTTTTTGCCATATTTTTTCGAGAAGGTAAGCGACCGCTCTTCAAGAGGCCTTGTTTCATCTAAACCGAGCAGGATGATAAACGGCACGGATTCATCAATAATTTCAAACGGTCCGTGAAAATATTCTCCGGCATGAATGGCGTGGGAATGAATCCATTGCATTTCCATGAGAATGCAGATGCTGTAGGAGTAAGCGACACCGTAGTTCGCACCGCTTGCCATGGTATAAATAATACTTTCTTTTTCATGGGCTTTTGCGAATTGCTGTGCGTTGTCAGCTTCCTTCTTAAGGGCATCTTCATACACAGCCTGCAATTGATCTAATCCTTCAATTGCTTGTTCAAATGTCGTATTGTTTTCTAATACTTGCAGAGTGCCGAAAACGATTTGATACAGAACGCCATAGTTCGTATTGATCGCAAGCGCCTCATCGCCCCAATCGTACTGGGCAACATATTGCGCTTTTTGCGCTAAAGGAGACTCCGGCTCATGCGTCATCGCAATCGTAAGTGCGCCCTTGCCCCTCGCAAACGAAGCGGCTTTGACCGTTTCCGGGGTATTTCCCGAATGCGAGCACAAAATGACAAGAGACGTTTCACCAAGCTGGACAGGGTTGCGCTGGATAAATTCGTTCGAGCTGTAAAGGTCGGAGTTGATTGATTTTGACTCTCTGTCAAACACATATTTACTCGGATACATGATGGCCGAAGACCCTCCGCATGCGACAAAGAATACATGGTCAATGGTTTTCCCTTTCAAATCCTGCAAGAAAGCTTGAACCTCACGATTTACTTTTGCTGTGGATGGACTCAAATCCTTCACTCCTTCTTTTTATTATATAACGTTATATAACATTATATATCGTTATATTAAAGTCCGCTGGGGAAATTGTCAATATTATTTTCTGAAATTTCTCAATAATCTAATCGGATGACAATACAGAAAAAGGCGCAACAAAAAGCCAGAACTTCACATGAGCTCTGGCTTCGCTGTGCCTCCGCAGACTGCGCCTTACTTAAAAAATACCTTGTCTACATTGTACTTCGAGTGCTGTGTATTGATGATATACGTTTCGTAAATGTCTCTTTCCATTGGGTCATCGACGACACATACTTCAATTTTATAGACTTCGTCTCTGTGATGTTTGATCGGTGAGACATTGTCTTCAAAATGCTTCTTAATTCTCTGTCTTAACTTTCTGGCTTTACCGACAAACAGCAGCTCGTCATGAATGTTGTAAAACATGAAGATGCCCCCTTTGTCTCTTGGGATCTGGTGAAAGTCGATGAAGCCGTAAATCGCCTTTATTTTCGGTTCGTTTTCATTCGCTGCCTGTTGCCGTTCGGTGATGGTGACATTCGGTGCGGGTATATCAATTTTTATCAAATCAGTCACGTCCTCTTTTTCATTAAAGATAAATGCTAACATAGACAGAAAAGAAAAGCCAGAACAGCTTTATATTATTTGTTTGTTAAGCTTTTACTTATTATGCAAGCGCTCCGGCTGGATCATACGGACTAAGGTCTATTTCCGTCTGCTTTCCGAGAACGAGTTTTGCGAGCTCTGAACCTAAGAACGGTCCCATCGTTAATCCCGAGGCGCCTAAACCGTTAGCGGCGTAAAGCCCTTGAACATCCGGCACAGCGCCGACAACCGGGAGAAATCCTGGCGTAAACGGCCTGAAGCCCACTCTAGTTTCCATCACAGTGCCGTCAGCAAGACCCGGCGCTGCAGCTAATGCTTTGCTCAATACTTCGTGCTGCCCTCCGGCTGTCACACGAAGATCATCTAGGCCGGCATCGTTTTCATGCGTGGCGCCTGCTACAATTCTGCCGTTATCAAACGAAAGAATATACTGGTCGTTCGGCGGCATCACAACCGGCCACGATCCTGTATTCGCGTCCGTCATTTCAAAATGCATAATTTGCGCTTTCTGAAAGGACACTTGAAAATGAATGCCAAGAGGCTTCATGACCTCGTTGGCCCATGCACCTGCTGTCACAATTACTGCATCAGCCGTAATCTGCTGTGCGTCTGTTTGCACGCCGGTGACCGTTCCGTTTTCAACAAGCAAGGACGCATTTCCTTTGATGATCTCTGCGCCGCGTTTCTTAGCAGCGTTTAAAAGCGACCGGCACAGCGCCCTCCCATTCACACGGGCGGCCCCGCTGATATGAACCGATTCATAGCCATCAGCTAAAATCGGAAACAGCTTTTTCGTTTCACTTGCGGACAAGCGGGTAATGTCGCCGATTTCCGGCGCATCCTCCCGTCTCTTATACGCCCGCTCCTCCATCTTATCAAGCTTGGACGCATCAGTATGAATACTGATGGCACCGACACGCTTATATCCTGTGTCCGTTTCTCCGTCTTCCTCCAATTGATGGATTAAATCCGTATAGCAGCGTGCTCCGCCCTTCGCGAGCTGATACCACTTCTGATTGCGGCGCTGCGATAGCCAGGGACAGACGATCCCGGCCGCCGCATCAGTCGCTTGTCCTGGTTCCTTCCGGTCAACCACCGTAACCCTGGCACCCCATTTGACAAGATGGTAAGCAGCCGAAGCGCCAAGTATCCCTGCGCCGACGATGATGTACGATTTCATATGAAAACACCTTTTCTATTATAATGTCTATTCATTTTACCAAATCGAGTGCTTTCCTTCGACCTTTTGACCCAATGTGGAAAAACCGCGAAGTTCGTCCAATCTCTTCACTCTTCTATCGAATATCCTGTCACTATCAATAGAGAAAGGATGATACGATGAGCGAAAATCGCCATGAAAATGAAGAAAACACAGACCGTAATGCGGCAGTCGCAAGAGTTCAAAACAGCGGCAATTCGAATGTGGTAGTCAACGTGAACACGGATCAGGATCAGGAACAGGCGCAGGCGCAAGACGGGGATGAGTAATGAACGAAAACATCATTCCTATCAACAGACATACTCAAGAGATACCTGCTACCGAATCCGTGATCAAAAACAGCGGCAACTCTGAGGTTCATATCGACATTCACATTGATACAATGCCAATCGCCTTTGCCATTTTATGCTCTGCATTAGCCGCTAAGCAGATGTCAAAAGAGGAATTTGACACGGCTTATAGACAATTGTTAGAAATGAAAAACATTCATAGCCCCCAAGCGGCATCTGTTATCAATATTCAACCCAATGAGATACCTGACAATTAGAAAAGCAGCCGCAGGTTTACATCATGCCTGCGGTTTCCCTTATTTCCCTCATTTCAATCATGTACAGCTTGATTAATACCCATTTATTAACAATTTATACATATTTAGTTACAGGAAGCAGGGTTTCTTTATCAAAATTGTATAGTGTAAGAAAAAATAAAAAAGGAGTGTTACAAATGGAAATGTAAAAAAGCTATTATTTCTGCACTGTCAGTTTCTGCTTTGGCTCTCAGCTTAAGTGGTGTGGCATCCGCTGAAGAAATGTCAGCTGCTCCGGCATCTTCCATTCAAAATGCCTCACACAGCCCGATAAAAGTCATGGATGCCTTTTATCAGATGAAGGTAAACAGTTACTTAAATATTGCGAGAGCAGGAGCTACAAGCTACGTAGTAACCTCCGGCCGCGAACATATCTCTGTCAGTCAAAGCGGAATGGTATACAGCAAGTCAAAAGCTGGATCAGCGGAAGTTACGATCTACAAAGGATCGAGCGTACTAGGCGTTGTAACGATCAGCGTACGCGAGAAATAGACAAAACCCGGCGGAATCATCCGCCGGGTTTCATTTATATTAACCGATTGAACCTTCCATTTCAAACTTAATCAAACGGTTCATTTCAACTGCGTATTCCATCGGAAGCTCTTTTGTGAATGGCTCGATGAAGCCCATTACGATCATTTCAGTCGCTTCTTCTTCGGAAATGCCGCGGCTCATCAAGTAGAAGAGCTGCTCTTCAGATACTTTAGACACTTTCGCTTCGTGCTCCAATGAAATGTTATCATTTAAGATTTCATTGTAAGGAATGGTGTCAGAAGTTGATTTGTTATCCATAATGAGCGTATCGCACTCGATGTTAGAGCGGGCGCCTTCCGCTTTGCGTCCGAAGTGGACGATTCCGCGGTATGTTACTTTTCCGCCTTGTTTTGAAATCGATTTTGATACGATTGTGGATGATGTGTTTGGTGCAAGGTGAATCATTTTCGCACCCGCATCCTGATGCTGGCCTTTACCCGCAAGAGCGATAGAAAGCGTCATACCGCGCGCGCCTTCGCCTTTTAGGATACAAGCCGGATATTTCATTGTCAGTTTAGAACCGATGTTGCCGTCGATCCATTCCATCGTTGCGTTTTCTTCACAGATCGTACGCTTCGTTACAAGGTTGTAAACGTTATTCGCCCAGTTTTGGATCGTTGTATAACGGCAGTAGCCGCCTTTTTTCACGATGATCTCAACAACCGCACTGTGTAGTGAGTTTGTTGTGTAAACAGGCGCCGTACAGCCTTCAACATAATGAACACTTGCTTCTTCGTCAACGATGATCAGCGTACGTTCGAACTGACCCATGTTTTCGGAGTTGATGCGGAAGTAAGCTTGAAGCGGTGTTTCAACCTTCACGCCTTTAGGCACGTAGATGAAAGATCCGCCGGACCAAACAGCTGAGTTAAGCGCCGCAAACTTGTTATCAGTCGGCGGGATCACTTTTGCCCAGTGCTCACGGAAAATATCTTCATTCTCTTTCAACGCGCTGTCAGTGTCTTTAAAGACGATGCCTTGCGCTTCAAGATCTTCTTTCATGTTGTGGTACACAACCTCAGATTCGTACTGAGCAGAAACACCCGCAAGGTATTTTTGTTCAGCTTCAGGGATACCGAGCTTGTCGAATGTTTGCTTAATTTCGTCAGGAACTTCATCCCAAGAACGCTCTGAACGCTCAGACGGTTTTACGTAATACGTAATTTCGTCAAAGTTCAGTGAGTTTAAATCTCCGCCCCATTGAGGCATCGGCATGTTGTAGAAATGCTCAAGTGATTTCAAGCGGAAATCAAGCATCCATTGAGGCTCTTCTTTCATGCGAGAAATTTCTTCTACGATTTCTTTTGTCAATCCGCGCTCTGAACGGAAAATGGAAACGTCCTTGTCGTGAAAACCATACTTGTATTCACCAATATCAGGCATTTTTTTAGCCATCCATTTTCACTCCAATCCTTTTAATTGCCGCTTTCTTCTTTCGCGACTCCTTTTTCAAGTGCTTTCCATGACAGGGTGGCACATTTGATACGAGCGGGGAATTTTGAAACGCCTTGAAGGGCTTCAATATCCCCAAGATCTATAGAATCATCATATTCATTCCCTTGCATCATATCCGAGAAAATCTTAGACATGGAAAGGGCTGTTTCGATATCTTTCCCTTTAATCGCCTGCGTCATCATCGAAGCGGATGCCATTGAAATGGAACAGCCTTCCCCTTCAAATTTCGCATCTTCCACGGTGTCTCCGTCAAGCTTCATTGTCAGTCTGATTCGGTCGCCGCATGTCGGATTGTTCATGTCCACGACGATACTGTCATTCAAAACCCCTTTGTTGCGCGGGTTTTTGTAATGATCCATAATCACCTGTCTGTACAATGTATCTAAGTTTGCATTAAAAGACATTTGTAAAATACTCCTTTGTCTTTTGAAGAGCTTCCGCAAGCTTATCAATCTCTTCCTCTGTATTATACAGATAAAAGCTTGCTCTTGCAGTAGCAGTTACATCCAGCCATTTCATCAGCGGCTGCGCGCAATGATGGCCGGCTCTGACTGCGATTCCCTCCGCATCAAGCACAGTCGCCACATCGTGAGGATGAACGTCATCAAGATTAAAAGTGACAAGCCCGGCACGCTCTTCCGGCCCATAAACCGTTACGCCGTCAAGCTGGCGGAAGCGTTCAAGCGCATAAGCCGCAAGCTTGTGCTCGTGGCGGGAGATTTCATCAAGACCGATTTCTTCGAGAAAATCAATGGCGGCCCCGAGACCGATTGCTCCCGCAATAATCGGCGTACCCGCTTCGAATTTCCATGGAAGCTCTTTCCAAGTTGATTCATAAAGCCCGACAAAGTCGATCATTTCACCGCCAAATTCGGCAGGCTCCATGTTTTCCAGCAGGGCTTTCTTCCCGTACAGTACACCAATACCGGTAGGGCCGCACATTTTATGGGAAGAAATCGCAAAGAAGTCGCAATCGAGATCCTGCACGTCAATTTTCATGTGAGGCGTGCTTTGTGCACCGTCCACCACAATAACAGCCCCATTGTCATGGGCGATTTTCGCCATGTCTTTAATCGGGTTGATCGTGCCGAGGACGTTAGATACATGAGACACTGCAACAATTTTCGTGTTGCTTGTGACCGTTTCTCTTACGTCTTCTAAAGAAATCGTTCCGTCTTCCTGCAACGGAATATATTTTAATGTGGCGCCAGTCGCTTTGACAGCCTGCTGCCACGGAATGATATTCGCATGATGCTCCATATAGGTGATGACCACTTCATCACCGGGTTTCAGGTTGGCGCGTGCATAGCTTAACGCCACCATATTCAGTGATGTGGTCGTGCCTTTTGTGAAAATAATCTCAGCCATTGACTTCGCGTTAATAAACTTGCGGACTTTTTCACGCGCTCCTTCATAACCGTCTGTCGCTCTGGTTCCAAGTGTATGGACGCCCCGGTGAACATTGGAATTGTAGTGGTTATAATACTTATCCAATGTTTCAATGACAGCACGCGGCTTCTGGGAAGTCGCCGCGCTGTCGAGATAAACGAGATCATGTCCGTTCACTTGCTGATGAAGGATCGGGAACTGTTCACGAATATCTGTGATATTCATTACTTCACTTTCCTTTCGATAACAGAAACCAATTGTTTCTTGACGCCTTCAATCGGAAGTTCGTTTACTACCGGCGCAAGGAATCCGTAGATGACTAAGCGTTCTGCTTCTTCTTTCGCAATTCCGCGGCTCATCAGGTAGTAAAGCTGAATAGGGTCAACACGGCCGACAGATGCCGCATGTCCTGCAGTTACATCGTCTTCGTCAATTAAAAGAATAGGGTTTGCGTCTCCGCGTGCTTTTTCGCTTAGCATCAGCACACGTGATTCTTGTTCCGCATTCGCTTTTGAAGCGCCATGTTCAATTTTTCCGACTCCGTTAAAGATAGAAGAAGCGGCATCCTTCATCACACCGTGCTTCAAGATATATCCTTCTGAAGCTTTACCGAAATGGATGATTTGTGTTGTAAAGTTCTCTGTTTGCTCTCCTCTTCCAACTACAACCGTTTTCGTATCGCCGTATGTGCCGTCACCGTAAAGGTTTGTTGTGTTTTCGGAGATCGTGTCGCCGTCATTCATCAGGCCGAGAGCCCACTCGATTTTGCTGTCGCGTCCGCGCGCGGCACCGCGGCGGTTCACATATGTGGTCACACCGCTGGACAGCGTATCAACCGCACCGTATGTCACGCTGGCATTATCACCTGTGATGACCTCACTGATAATGTTGAACACGGCATCTTTCGGATTTACAGTGCTGATGTAGTTTTCTACATATGTGACAGAGCTGTGGTCTTCAGCCACGATGAGCACGTGGTTGAACAGAGCCGTATCGTTGCTTTCGTGGACATAAACAGCCTGAACCGGCGTCTCCACCTGAACGTTTTTCGGAACATAAAGGAATGCTCCTCCGTTAACAAGAGCCGCGTGAAGCGCAGTTAATTTGTGCTCATCAACCTTCACGCCGTCTTTCATAAAGTATTTCTCCACTAAGTCACTGTGCTCGCGTGCAGCCGTCAGAATATCAGTGAAGATGACGCCTTTATCCTTCAATTCCTGAGAAAGAGAAAGGTATGCCGGCGTCTGATCACGCTGCACGTATAATGTTTTATCTTCGTTATCAATATCGATCAGCGCTTTTGCTTCATCAGTCAAGTCTTCTAATGAAGAAAGCGGTTCGTTATCAACTGTATGCTTCGCGAAGTTTGTGAAGTTCCAGTTTGTGATTTTTGTTTTATCAGGCTTCGGCATCGGCAGATCCTCAGCTTGTTCAAGAGCCTGTAAGCGCAGGTTTTTCAGCCAGGCAGGTTCTTGATGCTTTTCGGAAAAGCTTTTGAGATACTCCTGATCTACGGATAGTTTTGTATCTAGTGTCATGTTAATCCCCCTAACGCTTACGCTTCTTGGCCTACAGTTTCGTCTTCAATACCAAGTTCTTGTTTAATCCAGTCATAACCTTCTGCTTCGAGACGCTGTGCAAGCTCTGCACCGCCGGATTTCACCACGCGGCCTTGCATCATAACGTGAACAACATCCGGAGTGATGTAGTTTAACAGGCGCTGATAGTGAGTGATCATCAGGCAGCCGAAGTTTTCGCTGCGCATTCTGTTGATCCCTTTAGATACGACTTTCAGAGCATCAATATCAAGGCCTGAGTCGATTTCATCAAGGATGGCGATTTTCGGTTCAATCATCATTAATTGAAGGATTTCGTTGCGTTTTTTCTCCCCGCCTGAGAATCCTTCATTAAGGTAACGCTGCGCCATTTCAGGGTCCATTTCAAGGAACTCCATGTTTTCGTCCATTTTGCGGATGAATTTCATGAGAGAAATTTCATCGCCTTCTTCTCTGCGCGCATTGATTGCTGAACGAAGGAAGTCGGCATTTGTTACACCGCTGATTTCACTAGGATACTGCATGGCAAGGAATAAACCCGCCTGCGCGCGCTCGTCCACTTCCATTTCCAGTACATCTTTGCCGTCAAGCGTGATGCTGCCTTTTGTTACTTCATATTTAGGGTGCCCCATAATAGCAGCTGAAAGAGTGGATTTACCAGTTCCGTTTGGTCCCATTACCGCGTGGAACTCTCCACCTTTTATTTCAAGGTTTACACCCTTTAAGATCTCTTTCCCTTCGATTTCAACGTGAAGATCTCTGATCGTTAATGTTGAAGCAGCCATATCTATACCTCCAAAATATATAATCATTATTCTTATTTTATTCTCATTCTAATTTTATAACAAATGAAAAGTAAATACAACTTTTTATCGTGCCCTCGCACATTTCTCAAGTTTAACAAAGATCAGCACTTTATTAAAGCGATTGAAAAAGAAAAAGAGTGGATTCCCACCCTTTTTCAGAAGATTGATTTTCTCAATAAGCTCCTGCAGAAATCCGCTTGCTCTTTTTATAATCAAGCTCTCTCTGCCGCTCTACTCTCAGTCTTGTTTCCAGCCGGCGTCCGTATTCCTCGTATCCAATTCCGTGAGACAGCTGCATCGCTTTTTCCATTTCTGACGTATAATCGAGGTTCAGTCTATCCTGGCTGTTACAAATAATAAATCAATCCCTTCATTTATTTGCTTCTATTGTAACAACGCTGCGATGGAAGCCGCAAAAAGGAAACGGCTCGAAATAACGGCAGATGAGACGAAAGCATCCTTTCAGCTCAAATGAGAATGGTTTTTCGGAACATTCCTTCTCTTAATGCGTGGTGCTTCCAAATTCCTCTATGCACTGTTGGACGACTGTTACGCCTTGGCTAAGAGCCGCGCCGCCTCCGAATGCGGCTGCCACACTGACGGCTTCGAGAATATTCTCTTCTGTCGCTCCCTCATCAAGACAGCCTTTTGTATGATAGATCATGCAATATTCATCTTGGGCATTGATTGCGATTCCGAGGGCGATCAGCTGTTTTTCTCTCTCAGTCAGTGAATTCCCGGCAAAGCATTGTTCGGTAAACTCATTAAACTTTCTTCCCATCAGCGGCATCTTTTGTTCAAATGTGCCTAAACCTAATTTATATTCTTTTAACGCGTCCTCCATGCTTCCTCTGTCTTGATTCAAAGAAAATCCCTCCATCTGTTTAACATTCCTTTTTATTATGAACAGCTTTTAGGAAATTACCCGAAAAAAACCCCGGATTTCTCATCCGGGGTTTCAGTCTTATTCAGAGACAGGAAGCACAGCTCCGTCGTATTTTTTCTCGATGAAGTCTTTGATCTCTTTAGAGTGGAGAACTTCCATCAGCGCTTTAATCTTCTCAGAATCTTCTTCGCCTTTTCTTACTGCGACGATGTTAGCGTATGGGTTGTTTTTCGTTGCTTCCACTTCAATCGCGTCTTTTTTAGGGTTTAATTTATTTTGGATCGCATAGTTTACATTGATGAAGACCGCGTCTCCTTCTTTGTTTTCATATGCTTTTGCCGTTACTTCAGGCGCTACTTTTTTGAATTCAAGGTTTTTCGGGTTTTTCTTAATGTCTTTCAAAGTTGCGTCAACTGTTTCCACTTTAGAATCAAGTGTGATTAGCCCCGCATTTTCAAGCATTGCAAGCATACGGCCTTGTTCAGCCACGTTGTTTGTCAGAATAATTGTCGCACCCTTTGGAAGGTCTTTCAGTGATTTGTATGTTTTAGAGTAAATACCGAATGGCTCTAAGTGAACAGCGCCGGCATTCACAAGTTTGTAATCTGTGTTTTCCTTCATTTCTTGCTCAAGGTAAGGAATGTGCTGGAAGTAGTTCGCATCCACTTCTTTATCAGCTAAAGCTTTGTTGTACATCTTGTAATCACTAAGCACTTTCACTTCCAGCGTATAGCCTTTTTCTTTCAACAGTGGTTCAGCTTCTTTTAAAATTTCCGCATGCGGTGTTTTTGTCGCAGCAACGACCATTTCTTTCTTACCGGACTCTGCGCCTTTATTCGAACCGCAGGCAGCCAAAACTCCTGCAAATACAAGCAGTAATGCACCTAAAAATAACTTTTTCAATGTAAATCCTCCCTTATCGTTTATCTATAATATTTGTTATGACATCACCGATGATTTGAATAATAAATACGATGATTAAAATAAACACAGTAGCAATGAAGGTAACATCAGCATTATTTGACTGATAGCCTTCTACGTACGCAAGGTTTCCAAGGCCGCCTGAACCGATGGCCCCGGCGATTGCCGTTGATCCGATCAAAGCGATCGCCGTCACCGTGATGCCAGAAATGAGAGCCGGCATAGATTCAGGAAGCAGCACTTTGAAAATAATCGTAGACGTCTTGGCTCCCATTGATTTGGCAGCTTCGATAACACCTTTGTCTACCTCGCGCAGCGCGATTTCAGCGAGGCGCGCGTAAAACGGTGCCGAGCCGATCACCAGCGCCGGCAATGCGGCGTTTGGCCCTAAGATCGTGCCGACTAAAAACTTCGTAAAACCAAGCAATAAAATAATGAGAATGAGGAACGGAATCGATCTGAATATGTTGACAACAGCCGCAATCACAGAGTTGACCGTTTTATTCTGCCAGAGGCTCCCTTTGCTTGTCAGAAAGAGCAGCAAGCCGAGAATCACCCCGATAACAAAAGCAAACAGCAGAGAGATCAGCGTCATATAAAGGGTTTCATATGTCGCGTTCCACAATTCAGTTAAATCAACATTCGGAAAATATGTTTCAAACATTCGTGATCACCTCTGCTTTTACCTGTTTGTCATTAATGAACCGGATCACGTTTTGCACTTCTTCCTCGTCACCGTCAATGTGGATGAACAGTGAACCGTAAGCTCCATCCTTCGTTTGCGAAATTTTCCCTTGCAAAATATTGACGCTGACATTAAAGTTTCTGATCATCTCTGTAATCAGAGGCTGTTCAGCCGAATCACCGACAAATGTGAGCTGAACCGTTTTTCCTGATGCTGTTTCATCAAGAAGGTGCTGAAGCGTTTCTTTCGTTTCTTCCGGCTCTGTCACCTGCTGAACAAACCGTTTTGTCATGTCTTCCTTCGGGTTTTTGAAGACATCAAGAACTTCACCTTCTTCCACAACCTTTCCGTTTTCCATGACAGCGACTCTGTTGCAGATTTTGCGGATCACATGCATTTCATGCGTGATCAGCACAATTGTCAAACCGAGTCTATCATTAATATCGGACAATAGATCCAAAATTGAATCTGTCGTTTGCGGATCTAATGCTGATGTCGCTTCATCACAAAGGAGAACCTTTGGATTGTTTGCGAGTGCTCTGGCGATCCCGACACGCTGCTTTTGTCCGCCGCTCAGCTGAGAAGGATAAGATTTTTCTTTCCCTTCTAAGCCTACCAGTTTAATCAGTTCATTGGCGCGCTTGATACGCTCGTTCTTTTTCACCCCGGCAATTTCCAGAGGAAACATGATATTATCTCTGACCGTCCGCGACCACAGCAAATTGAAGTGCTGGAAAATCATGCTGATGTTATGGCGTGCCTTTCTTAACCCGCGGCCGTTTACTTCATTAATCTTGGTTCCCGCTACTTCCACGGTTCCTGAGGTTGGTTTCTCAAGGCCGTTCAGCAGACGGATTAAGGAACTTTTGCCAGCTCCGCTATATCCTATAATTCCAAAAATCTCACCTTTTTTGATGGAAAGCGAGACATTTTGGACAGCATTGACATCTCCATGTTTCGACTTATAGACTTTTGAAACATCTTGAAGATTGATCAAAGCAATCACCTGCCTTAACACTATTCTAAGAAATCTTCCGGGATTTTCTGCAAAAGAAAAACCTTTCTGCACATGTGAGCAGAAAGGCTTATATAAAACGCCTTTCTCTCATCTTTCAAAGCTGAACGCTTCGTGTGAATTGGCACCATTTCAACAGCGTTGATGGTTGCCGGGCTTCATAGGGCACTTCCCTCCACCTCTCTTGATAAGAGAAATATATAGTCTTTTTCGTCCGGAAATTCTTAATGTAGAATAGCATGGCGGATGTTTGCATGTCAATAAAATAAATGATGTCAACTTTTACTATTATAATAATTTGCTATATTTAATTCTTCACTATCCTCTGAAAAAAACCATTCGTCAGCCAGAGAATCGCTTCTAGCTTTAACAGGGCTCTGAAGGACCCCTTAACTTTCAGGCTTCCGCTCTGAATCAGATGCTGAAGGGAAATATCTCCGTGCAATAAATGAATGATTTCGGATTGGTTTCCGTAAAAGGTCAGGTTGGACGTTTGGCGCTGAGAAATTTCTTTCATTTCTCCCTGTTCGTTTATTGAGACGGTTAAGGCTTCTGTTTCTCCTTGGAAGGTAATGAGCAATGTTGAAGCGCTCAAAAGGGGTCTTAAAAACAGATGCTGATACTCATCTTCTAAAACTTCCGCTTTCTCCATATGTACAACCTCCTATTTGTTGGTCATACATAGACATTTCTCTCTTAAGCATATGAACCCCTTTATAAAACGAACGACAATTTCATTGGAATGTGCTGAGAAATATGTCATAAATGGGATGCGGAAGATGATTTTTGTTTGATCAGCTCATATAAATAAGAAACGGAATGAAACGCATATCCTCTTTCGACCACTTTTCCGTCTTTAAACAGCAAAAAACAAGGAACGCTCTCAATTTGATACGCTTTTGCGAATGTCGGAGAATAATTGACATTGTTTTGATAGAAGGCGACATCAGGCAGCATTTCTTTCACGACTGTCAGCATTTTGCTTGCAAGCTGGCAAGTGCCGCAAAATGGAGTATATAAATATAGAAGATACACATCATCAGAAATGTGCTCAAGTTCATGTTCCTGGAGTTCTTTCATGCTATACACCTCGGGGCTTTCTTTCAAGAAAAATAGTATGGACATTCAGATTCGCACGCAGCAATACAGAGGCGACATGGTGTCTGGGCGCAGCCTCGACTTCTTTATAGGCTCTGTCGATATGCAGATGGCAGGCTTCGTTAAACTCTCTTTTCAGCTGTTTTCTCAATTTCTCGCCTGATTCATCAGCATCAACCAATATATAGACGTCTTTATCGTAGAGCTCGTCAGCCAATTCTTCAAGCTTCAGCTGGCTGATTGTTCCGTTTGTGCAGATAATGCGCACCGGTTCATTCAAGACGCTTTCGATTTTCTCTTTATCTGATTTCCCTTCGACAATCAAAACCTTTTCCAGCTCATCCATTTTCTTCACCTGCCGCGTCAAATTTGAAACGTTCAGATTGTAAAAGAAGGCAGTGAAATTCACCGCCAACATTAACACCAGCCATTTTCGTAGTCACAGTCCACATATTTTGCGTCATTTCCTGAGACCACGTCAGCTGTCTTATAAAACTTCTCATTTTCAAAGGAATAACCGGATTTAAGCTCATATTCATTCATGCTTGTCATTTGTCCGATCCTCTCATTTTCATGATATAACGAGAGCCGGCCATTTTGAAAGCGGCCTGTCACATCATTGGTGACATCGAGCTTTTGTTTGCTGAAAGCCATATTGGACACCTCCCATAACGTTAGCGTGTCCAATTGCCTTTACAGCTATCCTGTTTTAGTCTTCCTGTGTCATCTCTTCGTATTGTTCTGCTGTCATCAGTTTTTCAATTTCAGAAGCGTCAGACGGCTCAACGACGATCATCCATGCTTTTTCGTACGGAGATTCATTGACGAATTCCGGACTGTCATCAAGATCTTCGTTTATTTCCACAACAGTTCCGTTAATCGGCGCATAAAGCTCAGATACCGTTTTAACGGATTCAACGCTGCCGAATGGCTCGTCCGCTTTGATTTCAGCACCCACTTCAGGAAGTTCGACAAACACGATATCACCTAGCTCGGACTGGGCAAAATGTGTAATCCCGATTCTGGCTTTTTCTCCTTCAACTTTTACCCACTCGTGTTCTCCTGAGTAACGCAAATCTTTAGGTATGCTCAATTGAATCCCTCCATTTTTTACAGCACTATAATAAGAAGATACCATACTTTTCAAAAAAAATTGACCTTAAGCCCAGTTTTCTTCAAATTGGTCTTCTTTAAAACCGACTGTCACTTTTTCGCCGTCTGTTGTAAGCGGGCGTTTGATCAGCATTCCGTCTGAAGCAAGCAGTTCAAGCTGTTCGTCCTCTGACATGTGATACAGCTTTTCCTTGAGATTCAGCTCGCGGTATTTCATGCCGCTCGTGTTGAAAAATTTCTTGAGCTCCAGCCCGCTTTTTTCATAAAGCGCTTTTAGTTCTTCTTTGCTTGGAGGCTGCTCTGCAATATGTATTTCGTTTATTTCTTTTCCATGATCTTCAAGCCATTTCTTTGCTTTGCGGCACGTTCCGCACTTAGGGTACCAGTAAAAAGTTAACGACATCTCTTCTTCCCCCTCGATAAAATAATCGAGGTTATTTTAACACAGTTTGTTTTAAAAACCTAAAACAGTGCTTCTTAAAAAGAGCTCCGCGCACGCGGAGCTCTTCGCCAATCAAACAATATATTTTTCAGCCTCGAAAACGCCCGCTGCCGCTTCGCGTTTTTTCTGAATCACGTTTTTAGGTGTGACGCGCGTCAGCTTGCGCAGAGCGGAAAGCATCATGCGGAGTGAATCTCCTTCTTCCATTGCGATGAGGGATTCCTTCGCGTGTGCTTCAATTTCGTTAAAGGCCTCCTGAACGAAAATTTCAGTATACAGCACCTTTTGCGCCGCTTTTTCTCCGCCTTGCGCGGCAATGGCCTTTTCCGTTCTCAGCACGGCTGACTCCATTGCGTACACATTGCTGACGATATCCGCGACGTTGACAAGAATTTCTTGTTCGCGGTCGATGGCTTTTCCGTACTTCTGCGCGGCGAGACCGGCGGCGAACAGCGCGATTTTTTTGGCTTGCTTCACTATATATTTCTCCTGCTCTAAAACGCCGCTGCCAGGCTCTTCAGGCATAAGCATCATGAGTTCTTCTTGGAGCGACTGCGCTTTTTCAAATAGAGGCATTTCACCTTTAAGCGCTTTTTTCAGGAAGGTGCTTGGCACGATTAAACGGTTGATTTCGTTTGTGCCTTCAAAAATCCGATTGATCCTTGAATCCCTATAAGCTCTTTCCACTTCGTACTCCTGCATAAAACCGTAGCCTCCATGAATCTGCACGCCTTCATCAACGATATAATCAAGCGTTTCGGAGCCGAATACCTTATTTAGGGAGCATTCAATGGCGTATTCAGCAATTGACTTGGCGATTTGCCGGCCGTCCTTGAGGTCTTCGGCCGTAAACTGGCTCATATTGTCTTCAAACAGTCCGACGGTTCTGTACACAGAGCTTTCCATCGCGTACAGCCTTGATGCCATTGTCGCGATTTTTTCCTGTGTCAGCGAAAAGCCCGCAATCGGCGTTTTGAATTGACGGCGCTGATTTGCGTATGCCGCGGACAGCTCGATCACCCGCTTAGACGCGCCGATTGTGCCGACCGCCAGCTTATAACGGCCGATATTTAAAATATTAAAAGCGATCACATGCCCTTTGCCAATTTCGCCAAGCAGGTTTTCTTTTGGCACTTCAGCTTGATCTAAAATGAGGGTTCTTGTCGATGATCCTTTGATTCCCATTTTCTTTTCTTCCGGACCCGTAGATACACCCGGGTAATCTTTTTCTACAATAAAGGCTGAAAACTTGTCACCGTCTACCTTAGCGTACACAACAAACACATCAGCAAAGGCTGAGTTGGTAATCCACTGTTTTTCCCCGGTTAACACGTAATGCGTTCCCGCTTCATTCAGCACGGCAGTTGTTTTTGCCCCTAGCGCATCAGACCCAGAGCCTGGCTCAGTCAGTGCATATGCCGCGATCTTTTCGCCTGAAGCGAGCCCGGGCAGATATGTTTTCTTTTGTTCTTCTGTTCCAAAAAACACGATCGGCAAGGACCCAATGCCGACATGCGCGCCATAAGAAAGCGAAAAGCTACCCGCACGCGAAAATTTTTCAGTGATGAGCGCGGAGCTGATTTTATCAAGGCCGAGCCCTCCGTATTCCTCAGGTACATCGGCGCCAAGCAGCCCAAGTTCGCCCGCTTTCTTTAACAGCCTGATAGAATGTTCAAATTGATGGTTTTCGATATCATCTATATGAGGGAGAACATCTTGCTCGATATAGTCCTCTGTTGTTTTCGCGATCATTTTATGTTCGTCAGTGAAATCCTCTGGTGTATACATTTGCTCGTATGAGACATCCTCGATTAAGAAACCGCCGCCTTTTTGTACTTCAGCCGTTTTTTTGGCCATTTGTTTTTCCCCCTTTAGCATAATTCAAATACACCGGCCGCTCCCATCCCGCCGCCGATACACATTGTGACGACACCGAATTGCTCGTTTCTCCGTTTCATTTCATGAATCAGTGAGAGTGTAAGCTTTGTGCCCGTACAGCCAAGCGGGTGCCCAAGCGCGATTGCGCCCCCGTTGACATTCACTTTTTCTTCATCAATTCCGAGTACCCTGATCACTTGAATAGCCTGTGAAGCAAAAGCTTCGTTCAGTTCAAACAAGCCGATGTCCTGCAGCTGAAGCCCGGCAAGCTTTAAAGCACGCGGGATGGCTTCCACAGGCCCAATGCCCATCACTTCCGGCGGCACGCCTCCTACTGCAAAGGAGCGGAATTTCACAAGCGGGGCCAAGCCCAGCGCATCAGCTTTTTCCCGGTCCATCAGCATAACTGCCGCCGCTCCGTCACTCGTCTGCGAGGAATTGCCCGCAGTAACCGTTCCATCAACGGAAAAAGCCGGGCGCAATGTCGCTAAGATGTCTGTCGTCGTCTGCGGTCGAACGCCTTCATCCTGAGAAAACACAAACTGTTTTTCCCGCGGCTTATGGTTTTCTCCGATTTCTGTCACCGTCACTTCGACGGGAACAGTTTCATCTTTAAATTTCCCCTCTGCAAGGGCTTTCGCCGCATTTTGGTGGCTGCGAACGGCAAACGCATCCTGATCCTCGCGGGAGACGCCGTATTTTTTCGCGACCTGCTCGGCTGTGTGTCCCATGCTCATGTAATACTCCGGCGCCTTTTCTGCCAATGCGAGGTTCGGACGGGTCACATGCCCCATCATCGGTACCTGCGACATCGATTCTGCTCCGCCGGCGATCGCTGTATCGTAGGCGCCGAGCATAATTTTTTCTGCCGCATATGCGATGGTCTGAAGGCCCGAAGAGCAGTAGCGATTGACTGTGACCGCCGGGACCGTGTACGGCAGCCCCGCGAGCGCGCCGATATTTCTCGCCATATTTAATCCTTGTTCCGCTTCAGGTGTCGCACAGCCGATAATCAAGTCGTCAATATTGCCTTCATAGCCGCCTGCCCGTTTCAGTGTTTCTTTGACGCAAATCGCTCCCAAATCATCCGGGCGAACGGTGGCCAGCGATCCTTTTTTTGCTTTCCCAACCGGTGTTCTTGCACCTGACACTATGACTGCCTCTTTCATAAGCTCCCTCCTAATTCCGTAAAGGTTTACCTTTCACAAGCATATGCTGCATTCTCGCTTGAGACTTCGCCTCTCCTGCCAAACTCAAAAACGCTTCTCTCTCGATCTCTAATAAATATTCTTCATCGACCTCTGTACCAAACGGCACTTTTCCGCCGGCAATGACATAAGCGAGCTTTTTCGCGATGTTGACATCATGCTCAGATATATAGCCGGACAGCTTCATTTGCTCGGCGCCAAGCAAGAGTGCCGCATAACCGGTTTCTCCCGCCACCTTAACCTTTTCTTTTACAGGCGGCCGCCAGCCTGTGTCGTATAAAGATGCGGCCAGCCGTTTTGCATCGTACAGCAGGTGGTCCTGATTCACGCTGATGTGATCCGTTTCTTTTAAGATGTTCATCTCACGAGCCTCTTGGGCGGAAGCGGACACTTTCGCCATCGCAATCGTTTCGAATGTTTTCATCGCGGCATTCATCGGATCAAGACCGCGGCGGAGATGGTTGATGTACAGCTCTTTGTTTCCTCCTCCGCCAGGAATGAGGCCGACGCCGGATTCCACAAGCCCCATATAGGCTTCACTTGCTGCCTGAATGCGCGCTGCCGGCAGGCACACTTCCGTTCCGCCGCCGAGCGTCATTCCGAATGGAGCGGCGACAACCGGTTTCGCACTGTATTTGATGTTCATCATCGTCTCCTGGAAACGGCGTATCACGAAGTCAACTTCCAGAAAATTGTCATCTTGAACTTCCATTAAGATCATGGCGAGATTTGCGCCGACGCAGAAATTTTTCCCTTGGTTGCCAATCACAAGTCCTTTGTAGTTCCGTTCTGTTTCCTCTAATGCTTTGTTAATCATTTGGATGATATCGAGGCCGATCGCATTGCTTTTCGAATGAAATTCAAGAAGGGCCACATCATCTCCAAGGTCGATCAGGCTTGCTCCGCTGTTTTTCGTAATCACGCCGTTCGTTTCCTTGAGCGTTTGTAAATGAATTCGTTTCTTGTTTTCTTTCACGGCTCTGTATTCACCGCGGTCATAATAAAATACCGTTCCGTTTTCTCTGATGTAGAAGGTTTCATTTCCTTTGGCCAGCATGTCTTTGATCCAACCGGGCATTTCTGCTCCAAGCTGCTCAAGCTTTTCCGCCGACTGTTTGAGGCCGATAGCGTCCCACATTTCAAATGGACCCAGCTCCCAGCCGAATCCCCACTTCATGGCTTGGTCAATCGAATGAATATCATCGGCAATCTCCCCAAGCAGTTCGGCTGAGTACAGCAGCGTTTGAGTTGTGATATTCCACAGCAATCTGCCGGCTCTGTCATCCGAATAAATAAGCGCTTTCATTTTGGCTTTTGTCCCTTTTGCCTGTTTTGCCGCTTCAAGTGCCGGTGATTTCATTTTTGTCCGCTCGCCGTAAGTAAGCGTCACGGGGTCAAGCTCAGAAATCGTTTTTCCTTCTTTTTTATAAAAGCCTTGGCCCGCCTTGCTTCCGATCCACCCTTTTTCAAGCATATCGTTCATGAAAACTGGCAGGCGGAACACTTCTTTCTCTTCTCCATCCGCTTTGTCATACACATTTCGGGCGACATGGGCGAATGTATCGAGCCCGACAACATCAAGCGTTCTAAAGGTCGCGCTTTTCGGCCTGCCGATCAGCGGGCCTGTGATCGAATCGACCTCCCCGACCTGATAACCGCCATTGAGCATTTCTTGGACTGTGACGAGAAGCCCGTACGTTCCGATGCGGTTTGCGATAAAGTTCGGTGTGTCTTTTGCTGTGACGACGCCTTTGCCGAGGACATTTTCGCCAAAAGCTGTCATAAACTTTACAATGTCAGGGTCCGTTTCCATAATCGGAATGACCTCCAACAGCTTCAAATAGCGGGCGGGATTAAAAAAATGCGTTCCGAGAAAATGGGCTTTAAAATCTGCCGATCGCCCTTCAGCCATCTCCTGCACGGATATGCCGGAGGTGTTGCTTGAGACAATGCTTCCAGGCTTTCGATGTTCATCCACAAGTGCGAAAATCTGCTTTTTGACTTCTAGATTTTCGACAACGACCTCAATGATCCAATCCGCTTCGTTCAGCTTCGCTGCATCATCCTCCAGATTGCCTGGTGTGATATAGGATGTATTTTTCGCTGATGTGAGGGGAGCGGGCCTTTGTTTCAGCAGTTTTTTCACCGCCTGCCGGCTCAGCCTGCTGCGCACCTCCGGACTGTCCATAGCCAGCCCCTTTTTTTCCTCTTCCTTTGTCAAATCGTTCGGCACAATATCAAGCAGCAGGACAGGAATGCCGATATTAGCCAAATGCGCCGCAATCCCGGAACCCATTACCCCCGATCCTAAAACGGCTGCCTTCCGAATATGTTTGTGCATGAGATATCCCCCTTGAACATTGAATGAATAGTCATTCATTTTTTGGCCAAAAAAAATGAAACCCGTTTCTTCTTTCATCTTAAAAGATTTCCGCTTCGACTTCAATAGCTATTTTGTATTTTTTGTATGAAGCTTATAAAAGACGGGCAACTTAAACCTGGAGGTGAAGGGAATGGTGCGAGAGAAAAAAAATCCGTCTTCAGCGGCAGTCAGCGCGGCGAGCGTAAAGGGCGATGCCGGTCCGACGCAGCATTACGGCGGCGGAAAACGGACAAGTCAAAATCAGCAGTATAAAAAACAAAACATGGATCAATCATGACGCAGCTGCTACCCGCGGCTGCTTTCACTTTTTCAAGATCCCTTTCATCACAAACGCCGCATTGGCCGGCCGTTCGGCAATTCTTCTCATAAAGTAGCTGAACCAGTCCGTTCCATACGGGACATACACACGCATTCTGTACCCTTCCTTAGCCAGTTCCTTCTGCCGCTCCGACCTGATGCCGTACAGCATTTGAAACTCAAATTGTGACGCTGGGATATGATGTTCAGCAACGAGTTGTTTCGTATACGCAATGATATCATCGTCATGTGTGGCGACAGCCGTGTAGTTTTCGCTTAACAGCTGCAGCTTTATTAAACTCTGAAAATGAAGGTCTGTTCCTTTTTTGTCAGGGAACGCGACCGCCGCAGATTCTTTATAAGCGCCTTTCACAAGTCTGAGATTTGGCTTTAAGCCGCGCATCAGCCTGATATCTTCTGCCGCCCGGTACAGATATGCCTGAATGACCGTGCCGAGCATCTCAAATTCTGGTTTGCATTGCCTGTAGATGGCGAGTGTCTGTTCATAATGAGAATAGTCTTCCATATCAATCGTCACAGCAACACCATATTGCTTCGCAGCAGATAGAATCGCTCGCAAATGAGAAAGGGCAATTTCTTCTGAAAGATCGAGCCCGATTGAGGTCAGCTTGAGTGAGAGCTCTGAGTCCAATTGATGCTCGGCAATGGCTTGAATGGCTTTCTTGCATTCCTCTGCGACTTGCTTCGCTTCTTTATCCGAAGATGCATACTCGCCTAAATAATCAATTGTAGCGCACAAACCAGATCTATTTAGCCTTTTGACCGCCTTAACCGCCGATTGAATTGTATCCCCTGCGACAAATCTTCGTGCTCCAAGCCGCGCCCCGTATGCTTTTGCGAACTTGGTAAGTGCTTTATTTTGAGATAAAAATAAAAACACACGTCTCAACATCCGACTCCCTCCTGCCTTCATCTTCAAAACATCTGTATATAACTCCCAGACTGAAGGAAACTATACATGAACAAAAAACCAAAGGAGGATTACAATGGACAATCAGCAGCAATCCAATATGCCGCCTTCCGTCATTTCCACAAAAGATCATTTGTATCTGAAAGACATGTTGAACTGGAATTTGCTCGCAATGAAAAAAGCGCATTTCATGGCGCAGCAGTGCCAGGATCAATCGTTAAAACAAGAACTAGACCGCGTCGGACATATGCATCATGACCACTATCAAAGAATCATAAAGCACCTGCAGCCAGGCCAGCAGCAGTCCGGCTATATCCAATAAGGAGGCGCCAGAATGAATCAGCAAAATCAAAAAATCAGCAACCCGCAAACACCAGTACCGACAACTCCGGAGATGAATGACAGAGATTTCATCAACGAGCTGCTGACAACAGAAAAATATATGACAACAGCTTATTGCACAGCCTTGAACGAATTCAGCCACGAGTCTCTCTATCAGGATATTCAGGCCATTTTTGATGAGTCACAAAAAACACAAAGAAAACTGTATGACCTTATGTTCCAATATGGATGGTATTCTGTTGAAGCGGAGGATGCCCAAAAGCTGCAGAAGTCTTATCAAAAATTCGACAAGACCATTCAGCAGCAGTCTCCTTATCAGCAATAAACATCGAGAAAAAGGATAGGATGTTCTTAAAGGGCATCTATCCTTTTTTTGTGTGAAATTGGTTGACTTTTTATTTATATTTATTTATATTTAATTCACCTTAACTATTTTACTATCTTAAATATAAATGCAGTTTATGCAACAGAGGAGAAATGAATATGAAAAGTGCGGATCAGCTAATGTCCGATATTCAATTATCGCTTCAGGCGCTCTTTCAAAGGATACAGCCTGAAATGCTGGAAAGCATGGAGAAACAAGGAGTTACCCCAGCGCAGCTGTTTGTGCTGGCCAGCTTAAAAAAACACGGCAGCCTCAAAATTTCTGAAATCGCCGAGCGGATGGAGGTCAAGCCTAGCGCTGTGACGTTAATGGCAGATCGACTTGAACAAAAAAATCTTATCGCCAGAACACACAATACAAAAGACAGGCGAGTGATTGATATCAGTCTTACTGATGAAGGAGACAGAAAGTTCGAGGAGATTTTGGCAGGCAGAAAAGCCATTATGGCCCGATACCTTTCCTTCTTAACGGAGGAGGAAATGCTTCAGGCGGCACGTATCACAGAAAAACTCGCACAGGCTGCGGCTGAAGCGGATGAAAAGCAAAACATGAAAAGAGGAAACGGATGACATGAGTAATGAAGGCAAACAATCAAAACGGACGTTATTAATCACAGGCTTAGTGATTGCCATGTTTTTTTCAGCTCTTGACGGTACCATTGTCGGAACGGCCATGCCGAAAATTGTCGGTGATCTGGGCGGTTTGAGCATGATGACCTGGCTGACAACGGCATACTTGCTAACCTCAACAACAGTCGTTCCGATTGCCGGTAAACTGGCCGATTTATTGGGACGGCGCATTGTCTATGTATCAGGTTTGATTATTTTTATGGCCGCTTCCGCTTTGTGCGGAATGGCCAACAATATGACAGAATTGATTATTTTCCGAGGGCTGCAGGGAATCGGCGGAGGCATTATGATGCCGATGGCGATGATTGTCATCGGTGACTTATTCACTGGAAAACAGCGTGCTAAATTCCAAGGGGTCTTTGGCGCGATTTACGGGCTGGCTTCAGTGATAGGGCCGCAAATCGGCGGCTGGATTGTAGACTCGCTCAACTGGAAATGGGTTTTCTATATTAACCTTCCAGTCGGAATTATTGCGGTTATTTTTATTGCCCGAGGATTGCAGGGCCGCCAGCAGACGGGTCCAATCAACTTCGATATCGCCGGGATTTTCACGATGATTGTCGGGGTTGTCAGCCTCCTGCTCGCCTTAAGCTTTGGCGGAAAAGATTATGCGTGGGGTTCGTGGCAGATTCTTGGCTTGTTTGCCCTCGCACTGATCGGCATTGTCAGCTTTATTATCGTGGAATCAAAAGCAAAAGAACCGATCCTGCCCATGTATCTCTTTAAAAACAGAACGTTTACATTTTTAAACTTGATCGGTTTCTTTATGAGTATCGGCATGTTTGGTGCGATTACGTTTGTCCCTTTCTTTATGCAGGGAATTGTCGGTGTAAGTGCGTCTGAATCAGGCACGATTATGACACCGATGATGATCTCTATGATTATCACAAGCATTATCGGCGGCCAGCTGGTTTATAAAATCGGCATTAAACCGCAAATCATAACAGGCATGCTGATTATGGCCGGGGGATTCCTGCTGTTAACGACTTTGGATCTTGATACAAGCAAGCTTATCGCTACATCGTATATGGCGATTATTGGTCTGGGAATGGGTCTGGTAATGCCGATTCTGACACTGGCTTTACAAGAAAGCTTTTCAAAGGAAGAGCTTGGGGTTGTCACCTCATCCAGCCAATTCTTCCGTTCTATCGGAGGAACATTCGGCATTACCATGCTGGGAGCTGTAATGAATGCGAGATCAGGAAACTTATTAACAGATAAACTTGTGCCGTATTTAGACTCACTTCCGGCACAGGCAAGCTCATTTGCCGACCAGCTAAAGAGTATGATTGATACTAATCCGCAAGGGCTGCTGCAATCACTGTTCAGTCCGGACGCATTGAAACAAATCCCTGCGGCTTTCTCATCACATATTATGCCGATTTTAAAAACATCCTTGATGGATTCGCTCCACAGCGTGTTTTATACAGGCTTGATCTTTATCGCAGTCGGAGCCGTTTTTACCTTGTTCTTGAAGCCAATCAAGCTATCGAACAAGAAAACAGATGAACAAGTAAAAGAAAAAGCGGCACAAGCCGTTGAATCACCTTCACATTAATAGAGCGCCCCGCGGGTACCCATCCGCGGGGTTTTCTTATTCGATCATCTGGGCCCTTCCATTTCCAAACGACCAATCCTCATCCTGGTTTCCGGCCAGCATGATAAACACATCTTCTTTTCTTATACCAAGCTTGGAATGAAGGCTGCTTGCGATTGAGCGGTAAAGCGCTTTTTTCTGTTCAGTGGTTCTTGAATCTTTCAACGTAAAATGAATGTATACCAGTTCATCAGTGCGCTCGACCCGCAGATAAGACGGATCATAAAAAAATTCGCTGTTATCATACTGCCTGATGACTTGAAAATAGTCATCTTCCGGCACATTGATTTCTTCGATCATCGATTGGTGGATGGTCCTGCTTAGGGTTTGAAGCCACGCTTCGCTTCTCCCCGCCCGCAAATGAATCTGTACAAATGGCATCTCCCGCATCTCACCTCTTTATAGCGTCTGTCCGCTGTCAACTGTGATGATTTGGCCTGTGAGTGATTCCTGTTCAACAAGCGAACAAATCAATTTGGCGACATCATCCGATTCAGCCATTCGCTGCAGCGGCAAAGTGCCGATCATGCTCTTCATTTTCTCTTCCCGGCCAGCCCACCATCTCGTTGCGACAGCCCCCGGTGCTACACCGTTCACTCTGATTTCAGGCGCCAAGGCGTGCGCCAAAGATTTCGTTAAACCGTGTACAGCCGATTTTGACACAGCGTAAGGTATAGATGAGCCCGACCCAGTTATCCCTGCGATGCTTCCGACATTTACGATTGCTCCAGCCTTGCTTTTTTTCATGAACGGGGCCACTGCCCGTGCGCAGAAAAACATCCCTTTCACATTGACAGCATACAGTTCATCCCAGACATCTTCTGTCGCAGCTTCAAGATCATCCATTGGAATATAAAGATACTTGTTATCATTCAAATTGATATCAACAAACGAACGGAGGCATTCAAAATGGAAAGCGGAGATTTACGTGTGTTTCAAATGGTAGCCCGTGAAGGTTCCATTACGAAAGCGGCCAAGCAGCTTGGCTATGTGCAATCGAATGTCACGGCCAGAGTTCAGCAATTGGAAGCTGAGCTTGGCACCATTCTGTTTTTGCGCCATAATCGGGGCATGACACTTTCTGCAAGCGGAAAACTGCTGCTGGACTATGCGAATAAAATTATCGGCCTGCTGGATGAAGCGTCAAAAGCACTCTCATCCTCTGTCGAACCAAGCGGGCCGCTTATGATCGGCTCCACACAGACAACCGCCGCGGTAAGGCTTCCGAAGCTTCTGGCTTCATATTATGAAGAATACCCTAACGTACAGCTGTCATTAACGACAGGGCATACACAATTTCTCCTCGATAAAGTTCTTCGTTACGAATTGGATGGCGCGTTTATCGGATGTGAATGCAATCATCCTGAGCTCGAATCCTATCCCGCATTTGAGGAAGAACCAGTGGTTGTTTCGGCGGCTTCCGTGTCTGATGCAGAAGAAGCCGCCACAAAGCCGATTCTCGTTTACAGCACAGGCTGTTCATATCGTGAGACACTTGAAAAATGGCTGCGTTCCGTCGGTGTCACACAGCCGGTCATGATGGAATTTGGCACGCTTGAAGCGATTATCGGCGGGGTTACAGCGGGTCTTGGCATCTCATTGCTGCCGAGAACGGTTGTGCAGAAACACGAGGCTGAAGGGGCGATTCGCTTGTACCCGTTGCCTAAAGCGCTTAGCCAGATGAAAACAGAATTTGTTGTCCGTAAAGATTCGTTTATCAGCAGTGCGCTGCGGACCTTTATGTATTCCTTTGCGCCAGATCAAACGGCAGCATTACAAAAAAGCAGTCTGCTGTAATGGGCAGACTGCTCAGCGTGTTGACAAACCCTCGCATTCGTTGTCAGGCCTGCGCGTCGGTGCTCACGAATATCTACATTCGCTGTGCTCCGATGCTCGCCCTTCCTAGACTTCAAAGGTTTTCAATCACGCTGAAAAGATTGTTTGTTTCGATGGGCTTCATTCAATTCCTTAATATGCTGAATGACATCTTTAATGCCCTGCTTCGCGTCAGGATATGTCGCATTCCAATGCTTAGCGAGCGGCGGCATGCTTTTGGCTATATGCGTGTACAAAATCCATTGCTTCACTTCTTCTTTTAGCTCATTGCTTGCTTCACCAAGCAGAAGCTCAGTATACTTCTCCAGCAATCCATCGAGCTGCTCCTGAAGTTTGTGATCCATTTTCCATCTTCCTTTCGAAAAAACAGCAAGGAGCTTTCTCAAATGAAAGCTCCTTTCGCTGGCATTATTGATTAACCATGTGATGTGAAAGCCGCTTCCTGGACAATGCATCTGCCCCTGCCGTGAGGAATGCAAAGAGGCGTACCGAACAGCGGGTCCTGTGTAACCTGGCAGTTCATAGAAAACACATTTTGCACAAGATCACAGGTGATAACCTCTTCCGGACGTCCTTCAGCATAAATCCGTTTATCTTTTATGGCTACAAGGTGATGCGCGTAGCGGCATGCCAAGTTTAAGTCATGAAGAACCATCACAATCGTCCGCTCTTCCTTTTCATTCAGCTCAAACAGCAAATCAAGAATTTCAATTTGGTGCGTCATGTCTAAATACGTCGTCGGCTCATCCAGAAGGATAATATCCGTATCCTGCGCAAGCGTCATCGCGATCCAAGCCCGCTGGCGCTGTCCTCCTGACAAAGAGTCGACGGCGCGGTCTGCCATGTCCTCAAGTTTGGTTGCTTTAAGCGCCCTCTCAACCGCTTCCTCATCCTCTTTTGACCACTGTTTCAGCCAATTTTGGTAAGGATACCTTCCTTGCTTCACCAGCTGATGCACCGTCAGCCCCTCTGGAGCCGAAGGGCCCTGCGGCAGGATTGCGAGCTCTTTTGCGACTTCCTTCGTCGGAAGCTTGGCAATCGCTCTTCCTTCCAGCAGAACTGAACCGCCTCTCGGTTTCATCAGACGCGCTAATGAACGTAAAAGTGTCGATTTTCCGCAGCCGTTGCTGCCAATAAATACGGTAATTTCACCTTTTGGAATGGTTAAATTCAACTCATCAATAATAACGGCATCCCCGTATCCTAAGCTCAGCGTTTCTGTAGAAATTGCACTCATACCCATAACCGCTCCTTTTTGCTGGCTTTTTAGCAGCACTATGTATTACACGTTTTCTATATATATGCGCGTGAAGTCAATTGTCATCAATGCAAGTGATTCAATATTCAGCCATTTTTATATGGCCATATATCCCTCATTGTAGCAGAAAACAGTGACTTTGAAAATCATTTTCAATTAGTATTTTGGACATATTTGGCGTTTATGGGTTTTTCATCACAAGATTATTTCTTAATTTCTCTGACTGAGCCGTCCTTCAGCTTTAGTTTTAAGTCGATATGATCATAATGGCTGTCCAGATTAAACGCTGCCAGCACACTGTGAATCACTTCAGATTCAGCCATTTGCTCTGTTACGGAAAGCTCGCTCAGAATCATTTTCATCTCATCTAAGGCTTCTTCCCCCTCCTGCTTGACACCGGAGAGCTTATCCTGGATTTCCGCTGTTTCCTGAGTCCCTTTTTTTGTATATATGCCTTCATACCGATTATGCTCACCATCTCCGTAGCTCACACGGAGCGAAAAATCGCTGTAAGGAACAGACTTCAGCTGGGTGACGGCTGTATTTTCTCCTTCTGCCTTTTGCTTGTCTTCGTTGAGACGGCAGCCAGCAATCAGAACCATTGCGAAGCAAATAGCCCCGGCTGCTCTGATCAAACGCATATGTCTCCCCCCTGTAGGATTCCATTTGTTTTAGGTATGTCCAGAGAATGGAATCCTCATTCAGAGATGGATTGAAAAAGCCGAGGCGTATAACGCCACGGCTTTTAAGATTCAGTCATTTCCAAAAAGGCTTCCACATCCCGCACGGCCAGCTTGATGGCATTCTCCCAGAAATCTCGCTTCGTAATGTCAGCGCCCAAATGCTTCATCGCCAAATCCTCCACGGTCATAGAAGCCGTATCCCGCAATAGCGCGGTATACTTCTCTTCAAACGCGTTTTTTTCTTCAAGCGCCAGTGCGTAAATGCCAAGAGAAAACAGGTAGCCGAACGTATAAGGAAAATTGTAAAACGGCACTCTCGTAATATGGAAGTGGAGCTTCGACGCCCAAAAGAGCGGATGGTACTCTCCTAACGAATTGCAGTATGCCTCTTTTTGCGCCTCTTCCATCAGTTCATTCAAACGATCGGCCGGGACGGCTCCCCGCTTTCGTTCTTCGTAAAATCTCGTTTCGAATAGGAACCTGGCGTGGATATTCATGAAGAACGCAACGCTTCTTTGTACTTTATCCTCGAGAAGGACAAGCTTTTCTTCCTTCGTCTCCGCCTGCTGAACAGTCGCGTCCGCCACAATCATCTCGGCAAACGTTGAAGCCGTTTCCGCGACGTTCATCGCGTAGGACCGGTTTAACGGCCTGACGTTGAGCATCGCTTCCTGATGGAACGCGTGCCCGAGCTCATGTGCAAGCGTTGATACATTTGAGGCACTTCCCGAAAATGTCATGAAAATCCGCGATTCCCCGCTGTCCGGAAAGCTCGTGCAAAAACCGCCGACTCTTTTTCCGCTCCTGTCTTCCGCCTCAATCCAGCGGTCCCGAAACGCTTTTTCTGTGAAAGCGGACAGCTTTTTGCCAAACGTGGAAAATTGGCTGACAATGACATTTGCGGCTTCATCATATGAATACACCTTTCCATCAGATCCGATTGGGGCCTCAACATCGTACCAGCTGAGCTTTTCAAGGCCGAGCATGGACGCTTTCCGGTTCAAAAACTGAACGAACGGCTGCTTGTTTTCAGTGATGACCTGCCACATCGTATCCAGTGTTTCTTTTTTCATCCTATTGATCTGCAGCGGCTCCTTCAGGACATTCTCCCAGCCGCGCGCTTTATAGGTTTCAAGCCGGAACCCCGCCAAATGATTGAGTGTGCTGCTGAATATATCCTGCTTGCTTTCCCACGCTTGATGCAAACGTTCATATATTGTTTTTCTGACAGCGCGGTCTTGATGCCCCATCACATTTTCCGCCTGACCGACAGACAATTGCTTATTCTCACCGTTTTCCTCATATGGTATGGTCATTTTCCCGACAACCATATTATATAAGTCACTCCAAGCGTGATATCCGTCCACCGCAAGGTTTCCAATCAGTTTTTCTTTACCCGGGCTGAGCTTTTCGGCAACCCTTTGTCTTCTTTCATTTAATATGTACGATACATCACGTAATCCCGGTTTTGTTAACAATTCATTCCACACATCTTGTTCAATGGCCACCAGTTTATGATCTAAGGTGACGAGGGACGATTGAAATTCTGCGTTAAGCCGATTCATGAGTGACTGATGCTCAGCAGCCTTTTGATCACTGATATTCTGGGCCTGAAGGCAAGCAACAAAAGCACCAGCCTGCTGAAGCTTGACAGAATTCTGTTCGAATAAATCTAGCAAAGCAATCATCGCTTCAGCGTCTTCAGGCGATTCAGGCACCTGAAACCCATCAGTCATCTCTTGAAATGCACGCAGACTTTGTGAAAGCTTTTCAATATATCCTTTAAATTCTGCTGATTGGCTCCCGCCCTTAAAAAACGAATCCAGATCCCATCTTTGGTCTATCCCTTGCAGCGCCATTATACAAAACCCCTTTCCTCTTTCGTTTTATTATAGAACAATTCTGAATTATTGTATAAAAATTTCTTTTATAGGGTCTATTTCCGTTCATGATTGTACAATAGCTGTAGCAGGTAAATAGGAGGTATACAATGAATAAAAAAATCGCGATCGTAACAGGAGCTTCAAAAGGCTTTGGCCAGCTGGCAGCCGTAAAGCTCGCCAAGACATTTTTTGTGATTGCCACAACAAGACAGCCTGAGAAAGCTGAACAGCTTCGGGAGTTGGCCGCAGCCCACCATGTAGCTGACTCTATCCACATTACCGTTCTCGACGTCACCGATGAACATTCGATAGCCTCATTCGGAAAAGCCATTAGCGCTTACGCTCCTATTGATCTTCTCGTCAACAACGCTGGAGCCGCTTATGGAGGATTTGTCGAGGATGTGCCGATGGACCATTTCAGACAACAATTTGAAACGAATGTCTTCGGAGTAATCCATGTGACAAAAACCGTTCTGCCTTACATAAGAAAGCATGGCGATGCAAAGATTATAAACGTGAGCAGCATCAGCGGCCTGACCGGATTTCCCGCGCTGTCGCCTTATGCATCATCCAAGCATGCATTGGAGGGTTTTTCTGAGAGCCTGCGTGTGGAGCTGCTTCCGTTCGGTATCCACACCGCTTTGGTCGAGCCCGGCTCATACAAAACGTCGATCTGGTCCACCTCTTTATCTCATTATATGTCGGTGCCTGCTGACGATTCAGCCTATCATCAATACTATAAAAAGATCCTTTCCTACGTTGAAAAAAACGCGGATGAAAGCGGAGATCCCCAAGAAGTTGCCGACCTTATTTATCAATTGGCAACAAAACAGCACATAAAGAAATTGCGATATCCGATCGGAAAAGGCGTCAAGCTCACCTTGTTATTCCGAGCGCTTTTTCCTTGGTCTGCATGGGAGTCTATCCTAAAGAAAAAACTATTCAGATGATCTAAATTATAATTATTATAATTTAGTATTGATTTTTAATTGATACGTGGTATAATTAAATTAACAGATCACAAGGAGGACGTTATCTTATGAAAACTGAAAACGCAAAAACAAACCAAACATTAGTTGAGAATTCAATGAACACACAATTATCAAACTGGTTTCTTTTATACTCTAAGCTCCACCGTTTCCATTGGTATGTGAAAGGGCCGCATTTCTTCACATTGCATGAGAAATTTGAAGAACTGTACGACCATGCGGCGGAAACAGTTGATACTATCGCTGAGCGACTGCTGGCAATCGGCGGTCAGCCTGTAGCCACCTTGAAGGAATATACTGAGCATGCATCTATCACTGACAGCGGAAACGAAACATCAGCGTCAGAAATGGTACAAACATTGGTAAACGACTACAAACAAATCAGCAGCGAATCTAAATTCGTAATCGGCCTGGCTGAAGAAAATCAAGACAATGCGACAGCGGACTTGTTTGTCGGATTAATTGATGAAGTTGAAAAACAAGTGTGGATGCTTTCCGCTTACTTAGGATAAAAAAAAGCTGAACCCTTTTCGGGTTCAGCTTTTTGATTACTCCTAACTTGAGCTGCTTTCTGTCTGCTTGGTCAGGGTCACATTCAAGGTTTCGGTTTTTCCGTTTCGAAGGACTTGTATGGTTGTTTTGTCTCCGACTTTCAAGTCCTTGTAAAGGATCTGACGGATATCCGCGCTGCTTTCCACGTCTTTCCCGTTTAGTTTGACAATGACATCCTCAGATTTGATACCGGCTTTGGCCGCTGGTGAATGTCCTTGAACTTCTTTTACATACACACCTTTGCCTAATTGATCTCCAAACAGGCCAAGCGTATTTTCCTGATAGGTTTGAGGAACTTGTGACATGTCAATCATTTGCACGCCTAAAAACGGACGTTCTACCTTTCCATTTTCAAGCAGCTGGTCAACAATCGGCTCGACATCATTGCTCGGGATCGCAAATCCAAGTGACTCTACGCCGCTCTCGCTCACCTTTAAGCTGTTGATGCCGATCACTTGGCCGCTCGCGTTGATTAACGGGCCTCCGCTGTTCCCCGGGTTGATCGCTGCGTCAGTTTGCAGCACGTTCATTTCCACCGTGCCTTGTGTGGTATCGACATCAATTGTCCGGTTCAGACCGCTGATGATGCCTTGTGTCACCGTACCGGAAAACTGCTGTCCGAGCGGATTTCCGATGGCGATGACTTTTTCGCCCGTGCGCAGCTGTGATGAGTCACCGAAGCTCGCGACTTTTTTGATGTTCTTGCCGCTGATCTCCAGAACAGCCAAATCGGTTATCGCATCGCTGCCGACAAGCTTGGCACTTTCCGTTTCTCCATTATATAACGTGACCGTCAGCTTATTCGCCCCTTCAACGACATGATTATTTGTAATGATATACGCTTTATCACCGTCTTTGTTGAAAATGACGCCTGATCCGGTTCCGCTTTCACTTTCTGAGCTGGAGCCGCCTCCCGTGCCGAAAGTGTTATTTTGCGAGGTTTGGATATTTGAGATTCCGACAATCGTCGGCTCTAAATCCTCTACCATATCAGCGACGTTTGAAGCGTTTGTGATCGGTGTCGTTGTAAAATGATCTGACTGTACCTGTTTATTCGCGGTAGCGGTCTCTGTCGTCTGATCTTGGTCTGACGGCAGATAAGGCGCGATGCCGAGCATCAGCCCGCCGCCGATAATCCCGCCCAAAATCGGGCTCAGCCATGCGGCTTTCCTTTTCTTTTCTTTTTTCACAGCCGTTTCTTTCTTCTCCATTTCTAAAGAGGAAGCCGTTTCTTTCCGTCCCGCTTCATACGAAACAGGCGCGTCAAGCAATTCCTGTTCAGGATGGCCAATCTGCTGCCGGTTTTCTGAATTCTGATGTTCTGTATGTGAAGATTCTGTTTGATGTTGGTCGTTTTGATCATCTCGTCGATAATCCATGTTCCTACACTCCTTTAACGGTTTTTCATTTATCGTTACATCTTCAACGCATGTACAAGTTCAATTGTCCCAATGATGAGGAGAAAAGCAAAGCACCAAAATACAATATGTTTGATCATCCTGCATCTTCCTCACTCTTTTTCTATTCCTTTCTTCCCTTATACACATCATAAACAAACATTGTGGGATAAAAATGAAAAGAATATGTGAAATTATGAAAATGGCCTGCCGTATGTTAAAACTAGTTTATAATGACGTTGAAAGGATGTGAAGAGCCTTGTCATACACCATTTATCTAGTTGAAGATGAGGATAACCTGAACGAACTGCTGACGAAGTATTTAGAAAATGAGGGCTGGAACATTACATCTTTTACGAAAGGTGAAGACGCCCGAAAGAAAATGACGCCGTCTCCCCACCTCTGGATTCTCGATATCATGCTGCCGGATACCGACGGCTATACATTAATAAAAGAAATCAAAGCGAAAGACCCTGACGTGCCGGTCATTTTTATTTCCGCCCGAGATGCAGATATTGACAGAGTCCTTGGTTTAGAGCTTGGCAGCAATGACTATATTTCAAAGCCATTCCTGCCGCGGGAGCTGATCATACGTGTCCAAAAGCTGCTTGAGCTCGTTTATAAGGAAGCTCCGCCTGTACAAAAACATGAAATCGCCGTCTCCTCGTATCGGATCGCTGAAGACGCCCGCGAGGTCTATGATGAAAACGGAAAGTTGATCAATTTGACAACGAAAGAATTTGATCTGCTGCTGTTATTTATCCATCATAAAGGACATCCATACTCGCGTGAGGATATTCTTGGAAAAGTATGGGGGCACGACTACTTTGGAACAGACCGGGTTGTTGATGACCTCGTCCGGAGACTGCGCAAAAAAATGCCTGAATTGAAGGTGGAGACGATTTACGGATTCGGCTACAGGATGATGACATCATGAAAAACAAGCCGCTTTCGTTTCAAATATGGGTTGTCATATCCGGCATCCTGTTAGGGATATCCATTTTGCTGCTTGTGTTATTTTCAAACACGCTGCGCGATTTCTTCACCAATGAAACGTATGCGACGATTGAAAATGAACAGCATGTTCTGACGGAGTACCGCCTGCCGGGTTCTATTGAAAGGCGCTATTACAGCGAGGAAGCCACAGCACCGACAACCGTCCGCTCCGTCCAGCACGTGCTCCTGCCTGAAAATGAAGCTGCCTCCTCAGATAAGGATGTAAGCATTTTGTCGGCTTCGTTCATCCATAAGGTGTACAAGCTGGCCAATAAACAAGCGGCCGAAAAGAAACGGTACAGCGCAGACGTCAATGGAGAGAAAGTGTTTTTTGTCATCAAAAAGGGGCTTTCCGTTAATGGTCAATCAGCTATGATGCTTTCTTACGCGCTTGATTCTTATCGGGACGATCTGGCCTATACGCTATTCAAACAGCTTCTGTTTATTATAGCTGTTGTCATTTTATTAAGCTGGATTCCGGCCATTTGGCTTGCGAGATATTTATCAAGGCCCCTCGTGTCATTTGAAAAGCACGTCAAACGGATTTCCGAACAAGATTGGGATGACCCAGTGAAAGTGGATCGGAAAGACGAGATCGGCAAGCTGGGCCATACCATCGAAGAGATGCGCCAAAAGCTTGTGCAAAAGGACGAAACGGAAAGAACTCTATTGCAAAATATCTCTCACGATTTAAAAACACCGGTTATGGTCATCAGAGGCTATACACAATCGATTAAGGACGGGATTTTTCCTAAAGGGGATCTTGAAAATACAGTAGATGTCATTGAAGGCGAAGCCCTTAAGCTGGAGAAAAAAATAAAGGATTTATTATATTTAACGAAGCTGGATTATTTAGCGAAGCAAAAAGTGCAGTACGATATGTTCAGTATCGTGGAAGTGACAGAAGACGTCATCGATAGACTGAAGTGGGCTCGGAAAGAGTTATCGTGGGAAACTGATGTAGAAAAAGACATTCTGATGCCAGGCGATCCGGAGCAATGGAATAAACTTCTCGAAAATATTTTAGAAAATCAAATCCGCTACGCTGAGAAAAAAATAGAAATCAGCATGAAACAAGATGATCGGAATATTGTGATCACCATTAAAAATGACGGCCCGCATATTGAAGATCAGATGCTCTCCAGCCTCTATGAGCCTTTTAATAAAGGGAAGAAAGGCGAATTCGGTATTGGTCTCAGCATCGTAAAACGAATTTTAACTCTTCATAAGGCGTCTATCTCCATTGAAAACGACAAAACGGGTGTAATATACCGAATAGCAGTGCCAAATAGACTGTAATTGTTTTTGCAGTCTATTTTTTTATGTGAAAGAGTAGCCGTTAAAATCTCTGTAATTTGTTTTGAGCGGCTGTTTACACTGATGAACCCATTTTTTCTCTGACAATGTCTGCTTCGGATATTTGACTTTCTCCACTTTAATTCCTCTGTTTCGCAAGCGGCTGATCATTTCGTCCAATTCTCTCATTTTAGATTCACCCTTTCGCTTGAGCTTTGACCGTTTGGTCATCTCAATTTATAATATAAATAATACATCATAAAAAAACAAGTTACAATAAGGTTAATTTTATAACAGAAGGTGTGACTATATGGTCATATCCTCATGAGGCCTCCGGGCTCCGAAAGGGTGGAACCATTGAAGGAAAAAGAAAAGCTGATTATTGAAACAGCCTTAAAACTATTTGCCCAAAAAGGATACAATGCAACATCAGTTCAAGAAATCGCAAAAGCATGCAAAATATCCAAAGGCGCTTTTTATATTTATTTTCCTTCGAAAGAAGCGCTTCTTCTGTCTATGCTGAACTACTATTACGATAAAACGTTTACCCGAATTTTAGATATTCAAACGAAAGGCGACAGCCCAAGAACGGCTTACCGCAACCAGCTGACCGTGCTCTATGAAAACATTCTGGAACACAAGGATTTTATCAGCATGCAAATGAAGGAAGGCTCTCTTCCTTACACAGAGGAAGTGGAGCAATACGCCAAAAAAATCCGCCAGTCCTCACTTCAATTTCATATCGACAGCCTGCTGAACATTTACGGAAAAAAGGCTGAACCGTATACTGCAGAGCTTTGTTTCTTAATAGAGGGCATCAGCCAGATTTACCTGGAATGCTTAATCCTGCTCGGCTACACTGTGAAGCCCGACCAATTAGCGGATATCATGATGAATAGAATTGATGACATGGTAAAAGGCATGTCTGAACGAAACGATAAACCTTTCATCACGTTGGAAGAAGCAAGCTCTTTATTTGGGCCTCTTACGCACGGACGGCCTGATCCGCTGACTGAATCGATTATGAAAAGCCTTCGTGACAAATTGAACAGCTTACACACAACCTCCTCTCTTGAATTATCGGAGAGCTTGGACATACTTGAAGCAGAAATGAAGAAAAAAACACCGAAGCTGGCGATCATTAAAGGCATGATCCATAATCTAACGGAGTGTGAAGCACTTGCCAAAGATGCGGAGCAGCTGAAATATCTGTTACATCAGCAATATATTTAGAAGAACGGCTGCTTCAACAGCAGCCGTTTTTTTCTGTCTATTACGCTTTTGGTTTTACCATATCTTCCGGCTTCACCATTTCGTTAAATTGCTCCTCTGTCAGCAATTCAAGCTTCAAAGCCGCTTCTTTCAGCGTCAATCCTTCTTTATGGGCAAGCTTGGCGATTTTCGCCGCGTTTTCATATCCGATATGCGGATTCAGCGCCGTCACAAGCATTAATGAATTGGACAGGTTTTCCTGAATGGTTTCTTTGTCAGGCTCAATGCCGACAGCACATTTATCATGGAAGGAAGTCATGCCGTCGCTCAGCAGCTGCACAGATTGCAGGAAGTTGTAAATAATCACAGGCTTAAACACGTTTAGCTCAAAGTTCCCCTGACTCGCCGCAAAGCCGATTGTCGCATCGTTCCCCATGATTTGGGCTGCAATCATTGTCAATGCTTCACTTTGTGTCGGGTTGACTTTACCAGGCATAATGGAGCTGCCCGGTTCATTTTCAGGGATGGCGATCTCCCCGATGCCGCAGCGAGGTCCGCTCGCAAGCCATCTGACATCGTTCGCGATTTTCATTAAGTCAGCCGCAAGCGCTTTTAACGCGCCGTGTGCATACGTGATTTCGTCATGGCTTGTCAGCGCGTGGAATTTATTCGGCGAGCTGGTGAACGCTTGGCCGGTCAGTTTTGAGATCTCTTCTGAGACAAGCTCTCCAAACTCTGGGTGAGCGTTAATTCCTGTTCCGACAGCCGTCCCGCCGATTGCAAGCGCACGCATTTTTTCTGTCGCTTCCAAAATCATTTCCTTTGAACGATCCAGCATGTAAACCCATCCGCTGATTTCCTGTCCAAGCGTCAGAGGCGTAGCATCCTGAAGGTGCGTGCGCCCGATTTTAACAATATCGTTGTAGGCTTTCGCTTTTTCATCCAATGTATGGCGAAGCTGGTCAAGCGCCGGCACAAGCTGCTCGTACACAGCCAAGACAGCGGCCACATGCATCGCAGTCGGGAATGTGTCGTTTGAGCTTTGGCTCCGGTTCACGTCATCATTTGGATGAATCGTTTGATCAGAGTTCTTTTCTTTTAATAGAGCAGTCGCGCGGTTGGCGACCACTTCATTCATGTTCATATTGCTTTGTGTGCCGCTTCCAGTCTGCCAAACGACTAGCGGGAAGTTATCATCGTATTTGCCTTTGAGCACATCATCACAAACCGCTGCAATCGCCTCCGCTTTTTCCGCATCCAAATTGCCAAGGCGTTGATTAGCGAGCGCTGTGCTTCGTTTTAATATTGCAAACGCCTTCACAACACGCATCGGCATTTTTTCAGAACCGATCTTGAAGTTCTCCTTGCTTCGCTGTGTTTGGGCGCCCCAAAATTTATCAGCAGGAACTTTCACTTCTCCCATGGTGTCGCGTTCAATTCTGTATTCCATTTATGTATCCCTCCATAACGGTTGCTTCACTAGATCATAATTCGCCAGTGACACAAAAAATCCTTTTTTATTTTTCTATCTTGGCTGATTTTAATTTTAATTCGAGATATACACGGGAATCCTTTGAATATTTGTACTTTGGATTCGTCCTGCCGTACTCCTTTGATGTATAGGAAACTTCGTAATTTTTTTCAAAAGATTTGATGAGCTGTTCGATTTCTTCTTGTTTTCCTGCAAGTCTTACCTGTGCCACTATTCATATCCTCCGCTTTCATAAAAAACTTCTGCCACGAAATACTGTAACACAGTATATCATTTTTTTAACAGGAAAAGATAACCTCTACTAAGGTTTTAGACAAGAGGTGACCTCGTTGGAACAAACAGAGTTTAAGGAATATATACACGATAATTTGGCATTGGTGCTTCCTAAATTAAAAGAAAACGATGATCTCGTAAAAAACAAAAAAATGCTCTCCAACGGGCTTGTTTTTTACTATCTGTATTTTAGTGAATTGAATGATCAGCATAAGGTTGCAGAATCGATAAAAATCTTAATTAAAGATGAGGAGACTCTCACACTTGACGAGGTCAAAAAACGACTTGACCAGCTAGATGCCAGACCCGTTAACACCGCGAAAAAAGCGGTTGAATCTATTTTAAGCGGCAATTGCGCTGTGTTTATCAACGGATTGGACAATGTCTATATTCTGTCTACAGGAAAGAAAAAAACGAGAAGTCTGGCAGAGCCGACAACTGAAAAAGTGGTTCGCGGCCCAAAAGTGGCGTTTGTAGAAGATCTCAATACAAATCTCGCGCTGATCAGACAACGAACCTCTCATCCGAAGTTAATCACCAAAAAAATCATGATCGGCGATAACAAGCTGAAACCTGCAGCCATTATGTACATAGAGGGAAAAGCAAAAAAGTCCGTCATAAAAGAAGTGAAAGCGCGGCTTAAAAATGTCCAGCTGGAGGATATCCAGGACAGCGGCACACTTGAGGAACTTATTGAAGATAATAAATATTCGCCGTTTCCGCAGATTCAAAATACGGAAAGGCCTGATAAGGTATCGTCGGCCCTGTTTAACGGCCGGGTGGCCATTTTGGTCGATAGTTCACCATTTGTCCTGCTGGTGCCGGTTTCTCTCGGCGTACTGATGCAATCACCGGATGACTACTACGAGCGCTGGATATCAGCATCCCTGATCCGGTTGCTGCGTTTTGCTTCTATCTTCATTACCTTGTTTTTGTCATCTATTTATATCGCGCTCGTGTCCTTCCATCAAGGGCTGCTGCCGACCGCGCTCGCCGTCACGATTTCGGCAAATAGGGAAAACGTGCCGTTCCCTCCGATATTTGAAGCTCTGCTAATGGAAGTAACCATCGAGCTGTTAAGGGAAGCCGGGCTCCGCCTTCCCAATCCGCTCGGCCAGACGATCGGCCTCGTAGGAGGTGTTGTTATCGGACAGGCGGCGGTAGAAGCGAGTCTCGTCAGTTCGATTATGGTGATCGTAGTCAGTGTCATTGCTCTTGCATCCTTTACCGTTCCTCAATATGGGATGGGCCTGTCTTTCCGTGTGCTGCGTTTTATTTCAATGTTTTGCGCCGCATTTCTTGGGCTGTACGGAATCATTTTATTTATGCTTGTCATTTATACACACCTAACGAGACAAACAAGCTTTGGATCTCCGTATTTTTCTCCAAACGGGTTCTTCAGTTTGAAAAATACGGATGATTCCATTATCCGTCTCCCAATTAAAAACAAACCAAAAGAGGCGAATAATCCAAATGAGCCAAAAACAGACTCCACTGAAACTTAATACTTTCCAGGGAATTTCGATTATCGCGAATACAATGCTAGGCGCCGGTCTATTAACATTGCCGAGAGCGCTGACGACTAAGGCCAACACCCCTGACGGCTGGATTACGCTCATTTTAGAGGGCGTTATATTCATTCTTTTCATTTATTTAAATACCCTCATTCAGAAAAAACATCAGTATTCTTCTCTGTTTGAATATTTGCGGGAAGGGCTAGGGAAATGGTTCGGCAGCATCATCAGCCTTTTGATCTGCTGTTATTTTATTGGGGTAGCCAGCTTTGAAAGCCGGGCGATGGCCGAAATGGTAAAATTTTTCCTGCTGGAGAGAACGCCGGTTCAGGTAATTATTTTGACATTTATCGCTTGCGGCATCTATTTAATCGTCGGGGGATTAAGTGATGTATCGCGATTATTCCCCTTTTATTTAACCGTTACGATTATTATTTTGCTGATTGTATTCGGGATCAGCTTTAAAATTTTCGACATCAATAATTTGCGGCCTGTTTTAGGTGAAGGATTTGGCCCCATTGCCAATTCACTTACTGTCGTCTCCATCTCGTTTTTAGGTGTGGAAATTATGCTGTTTCTTCCCGAACATATGAAAAAAAAGAAATATACATTCAGATATGCATCTTTCGGCTTTTTGATTCCTATTGTGTTATATATCATTACGTATATTATCGTTGTCGGGGCTTTGACCGCCCCTGAGGTGAAGACGCTGATCTGGCCGACCATTTCTCTCTTTCAGTCCTTTGAGCTCAAGGGCGTATTCATTGAGCGGTTTGAATCGTTTTTACTGATCGTCTGGATTATTCAATTTTTCACAACCTTTGTCATTTATGGCTATTTTGCCGCTAATGGGCTCAAGAAGACGTTTGGACTATCGACTAAAAAAAGCATGGTTCTTATTGGCGTCGCTGTCTATTACTTCTCGCTATGGCCTGGTGACACAAATGAAGTCATGATGTACAGCGATTATCTCGGGTACATTTTCGTCGGCCTGTTTGTGCTCCCTTTCATTCTCTTTTTCATCGTCGCTCTCAAAAGGAGGATTACAGCAAAATGAAGATCCGGATTTTAAGTATGGTCATGTGCGTTCTATTGCTGTCCGGGTGCTGGGACAGCCGGAACATCGAGGAATTAAGCTTGGTAATTGGTGTGGGCTTAGATAAGCCGGATGATAAAAATTTAGAACTGACACAGCAAATTCTCGTGCCGAAAAAGATCAGCACCAAGGAAGGCTCTCCACCTGATCCAACACAGCTTTCTGTTACAAAGGGTGAAACTGTCCATCAAATGATCAGAACATCGGCATTAAAGCATAACCCTACGTTTCCTCAGCATTTGCGAGTCATTCTTTTTTCCAAGGACGTCATTTCTGACAATATCGGTATGGACGCGCTGATTAACCAGTTTGTCAGAGACAACGGGACCCGGCGAAGCTCGTATGTCTTTGTGACCGATGGCCGCACGAAGGATATATTTAAGATGAGTGATGGAGGAGAGCCCGCATCTAATGTGATTTATGATCTGACAGGAAATAATAACGTGACCATTAGAATGATGAACCCTGTTACATTAGGGGAAGTGTCGGAGCATTTGACTTCTGATGATTCGTTTCTCATCCCGCATGTCGGTGAGGAAAATGGCAAGCTTGCGATTAACGGGGCTTCCATCATTAAAAACAAATTTTGGGTGCGAAATTTAACACCGGGAGAAATTCAAAATATTAACTTATTTACAGGCACAGTCGAGGGCGGTGTGATCGACTTGAAGCACAAAGGCAATTTTTTTTCTTATGAAGTGTATTCAAGTAATCGCAAGATCAAAACAATCTACAAAAACGGAAAGTTCAAATTTATCGTGACACGCAATATTGAAGGGCGTTTATCCGAGGACTGGAACCCCAATGAAGATTCGTTTAAGGATTCATATATAAAGGAGATTGAAAAGGCAGTCGCCAAACGATTAAATCAAACCGTAACATCGTTTATTACAGGCAAGCTTCAAAAAGAGATCAAAGCAGACGTAACCGGTCTGGGAAACGAGGTCAGAATTCATTATCCTCAAAAGTGGAAAGAAATAGCGAGAAAATGGGATGATGAATATTTCAGCAATGCGGAAATCGACTATCGCGTTAATGTCATTATCAGAGACTTTGGGACAAAAGGCGCTACCAAATAGCATTCGCCTATTTGACTAGATTGTTTCGGTGGGCGTACACCGCGGCCTGCGTCCGGTCACTGACATCCAGCTTTGATAGTAGATTGGTGATATGGGTTTTGACTGTTTTAATGGTGATAAACAGTTCTTCGCCGATTTCTTTGTTTGTCTTTCCTTCTGCGATCAGGCGGAGAATTTCGAGCTCCCGTTTTGTCAGTGATTCATGCGGGAGCGCGTGTTGACCTGAGTGGCGCAGCCGGGACAATACTTTTCCCGCCACTTTTGATTCCAGCTTGGGCTCTCCCTTGCTTGCCGCGCGGATCGCATCGGCGATATCCGCCGCTTTTGAAGTTTTCAATAAATAGCTGAGCGCGCCCGCTTCAATGACCGGATACACTTTGTCATCATCTATAAAGCTTGTGAGTACAATAATTTTTGGATCAGGAAGCTGCCGGCAAATTCGCTTTGTGGCTTCAATTCCATCCATGCCCTCCATGACAAGATCCATTAAAATGACATCAGGCGACAGTTCGGCAGCAATCCGCACGCCTTCGCGGCCGTCAGACGCTTCACCGATGACTTCAATATCAGGCTGCGCCTCTAAAAAAGCCGCGAGCCCCATTCTGACCATTTCATGATCATCAATCAATAATACTCGAATCACGTTCGTTCTCTCCTTTTTCTTCCGGGAAAATCGGAACCTTCACTTCGATTTGTGTACCTTTTCCTTCTACTGAAATGACTTCGGCTACCCCGCCGATTTCGCTTGCGCGCTCTTTCATAGAGTTCAAGCCATATGAGGATGCTTTCACCTGATCCATTGTAAAGCCTTTTCCATTATCAATGACCTTCAGCCGGAGCTGATTGTTCTTTACGCCCAGAATGACGGATACCTTTGAGGCTTTTGAATGTCTGAATACATTTGAAAGGGCCTCCTGAACGATCCTGAACAAATGGTCTTCCATCCCCTTGGATATCGGCGTGTCCTGAATATCCCACTCAATTTCCAGCGGCTGTTTCTTCCGGAACTCGTCCAAAAGCTCCGTAAGCCCCTCTTTCAATCCTTTTCCTTCCAGGGTAACAGGCCTTAAATGAAGCAGCAGCGCCCTCATTTCATTTTGGGCTTCCCCTGCCATATGCTCGACCAGCTTGATCCGTTTGACCGTTTTATCGTCAGCATCCTTGACGTGTTCCAATACAGCCGATGTCATCATCGATATCGCAAAGAGCTGCTGGCTGACCGCATCATGAAGATCTCTTGCCAATCGCTGGCGTTCTTCTGAAATCACCGATTTCTTCATTTGCGCCTGCCATTCCGCGCGTTCATTGGAAAGTTTCTGCAAGGAAGCGACTTGAAGCTCCACGCGCTTCGCCATTTCATTCAGCTGATCGGCGGCCAGGCCGATTTCATCATCTCCAAGCGGCGGTATTCGATAAGCGAAATTGCCGTTTTCAAAGGTTAAAATCGATTCGACTAATGTATCAACCCTTGTTTTCAGCCTGTTGCCGTACATATACCCCGAGGCAAAACCAACCGTCACGCTTATCAGCAGCAATATCAGGATAAACGGAATTCCAAACCAGCTTGACGACAGCAAAACAAGCGGATCGAGCCGATAATATACCATCATAAAGGAGATCATGCAGGCAAAAAGGAGCAAACTGATTCCCGTTGTCATGCGGATGGCGCGCCACTGGAGGCTGGCAAGCTGTTTTTTTCTCATACGTACTTCACATCCACATCACCGATAAATAAGGAGACGGATACCTTCACTCGGCGCTTTGATTCGCTGAAATCAGGTGACACGGCATATACCTTCGTGCTTAAACCGCTTTTCTTCGAGCCGATCAGATTAATATCACCGATAAAAACGGCCGAGCTGACAGCCACTTCAAGGTCTGACGGCACATAAACATCAACGTTTCCAATGACGCCGCTAATGACGATTGTACTTTCTCCTTCGGGAATCATCGCTTTAGACAAGTCGATTTTGATATCTCCGATAAAACCGGAGATATTGAGATCATTCAGGTCAAACGGCTGCTTCATCATTTGCAGCTCCCCGATAAAAAAGCTGCGCATGTCGGGATGTTTCTCATCTTTTGGCGGCTCGTGCCGTTCTTTTTTAGTGAGATCGACCCGTTTCTCATTCGGTTCAAATATCGGTTTTCCTTTGATAAGCCTATAGCCGGCGTAAATCAGAAAGGCGGCAAACGCATAGCCGAATAAATTAAAGGTGATGCTGAAGAGGTTTTTCAAAAATAAGAATGCGGCAAAGATGTACATGACGGAACCAAGCCAATCACGGGAATATTTTTTCAAGAAATAGCCGGCAATCAGAAAAAAGAGCGGCCAAAACAGCAGATCGCCTATTCCGATAATTTGCAAAAACATGCTGATGCCGAATAAAGCAATGATCAATCCGAGAAGCTGTTTTTTTGTCATTCCTGGTGTCCGCCTCCTTTCTTCTGCCTGTGCTACCGTATCGTTAGATCCCCGCTGTCCGTTTTGATATCGATTGGATGCTGGCCGCTTCCTTGCGAGCCTGTGATGTGATGTTCTTCTTTATGTGCTGTATCAGCAAATGAATACGGCGAACTGACGTCACCACTCGATGATTTCGCGTTGACTGTAAAGCTGCCGCTTTCGGGAAGGCTCAGACCAGCGTCACCGCTTGTCAGCGTGACAGATACAGGACCCGATACCTTTTTCAGTGCGGCATCCAGGTCTCCGGAAGTCAGCTTCACATCAAGAGAGCCGGAGACATCAGCCAGATTGACGTCTCCGGAAGCTGAGTCAATGCGGGCTGTGTTGGAGACCGTATTTGACATGGTGACATCACCGGATGATCCCTTTACTTTCATCTCTTGAGAGCGGACATTCGTCACGCTCATATTTCCGCTCGCAGATGCCGCGTTCAGCCCGGAAAGCGCCAGACGCTGATTCCCGTCCACTGATATGTCCCCGCTTGAAGTTCGCACCATCAGATCCCCTTTATAATCATAAGGAAGCCGGACGACAAGAAAAGAACGGTTAAATCCACTCAAAAACTGAAACTCTTTTTCCTTTGCGTCCAGCTCCAGTTTCCTTCTGCTTTCAGTGACAAATAATTTTCCGGAGTCTCCTGAAATGCCTGCCGATATGTCATTTCGTTCTTCCGCTATGATTTGGACATCCTTGGTGTCCGACTCAATGACCACGCTATCGATGTCCCGCGGCGATGCGCTGGCTGAATCGGCTTCAGTGCCGCTTATGAATCCCAAACCTGCAGCAAACACGTCTTTTACGATGACGCCAAAAAACACAAGAATACCGGCAGTGATTAACAGTTTGCCCAACATTTTTTTCATTCGATTTCATCCTTCTCATTCATTCTATTATAAAGGAAAAGCCTGTGAATTGATACGTGCGGAAGGGAAGGACTTGACCGCGAATCCTTCCCCGTCCTGTTTATTCATTTGCTGCTTGTGATGTCTGATCTGATTTTTTCAGTGAGAGCGCCCTCATATGTTCAATCTCCGCCTCCACTTCGTCTGCAAATTCTTTGCGCGTGAGTTCTGTGCCGGCTTCAGCTGACTTTGAATCATTCGCGCGAATCTCCATTTCCTCAATGCGGTTTTCAATGCGCAAAAATTCACGATACGCGCTTTCGCTGTCCATTTTGTCAAATGTCGTATTCATATGCTCTTTTGCTTTTGCCGCATTGGCCCGGGCAATCAGCGCCTGTTTTTTATCCTTTACGTCCTGCAGCTTAGTTTCGAGCGCAGCCAGCTGTTCTTTCAGGTCAGCAAGCTGACTGTTCGCTTGTTCATACGATGCTTTATGCTCAGCCGCCTTCCCTTCTAAATATTTCATTTCAGTCAGCGCCTTTTTCGCCAGGTCTTCTTCACCTGCGTCAAATGCGAGCTGCGCCTGTTTTTTGCGTTTGCCAGCCACTTCAGCTGCTTCTTCATATTTTTTCTTAAATTGATAGGTAATCGTGTGCTGTTTTACAATGGTTTGTTTTGCTTTTGCAATGTCACTTTCCATATCACGGACATATTGATTCAGCATCACCTTCGGGTTCTCCAGTTTATCAAGCCCTTCATGAACTGACGCAACAAACATATCTCTCATTCTTTTGAATACCATACCTAATTCCTCCTTATACACTGATATTATTTTTTCTTCAAAAATTCTTCCCACTCGGCATCAAAGTGAGATTGGTAGGCAGCCGAAGACGGTTCAGGATCAAAAGATGATGCATCGTTATCAGCTGATCCGTTTTTCATCAGCTTCCAGCCGTAATACACCATTGCTGCCGCCAGTGCGAGCCCGACAATAAATGGAAGTGAACAAATGAGCATGACCGCTCCGATACCGCCCACGATGATTCCTGTGATGGCTTTTCCTGCTGCAAATCTTTTGATTCCTGCGTATGTCATCAAGGCGCCGATGGCAAGCGGGATGATAAAGCCGAAGCTTCCTCCTCCAAAAAAGACGGAGATCCCAAATACAATGAATAAGAATCCGCCGATCGTTTTCATATTTATCTTCATGCAGATCCTCCTTTCGTTTTCCTTGTCTTCATCTTAAACAAATTGGCATTTGCGCAAAACGAATCAGAGATTGATTTTGATATAAGACCGGAGTCGTATTTTGTGCCGGACCCACAGACATAAAAAATACGCCATGCGCGAGGCATGGCGTTCAGATTGTTGACAAAATCCTAAAACGGTTTTCGTTTTAGATTTTGTCATCTTTTCAGCGTGATTGAAAACCCTTGAAGTCTAGGAAGGACGAGCATTGGAGCAGACTTTCACAGGATGTGATGACGGCGGCGTTTAGGCAGGACGCCTAAGCATTTAGCCGCCGTTCCTTTCGTCATTCGTGAGCACCAACGCGCAGGACTGACAACGAATGCGAGGGTTTGTCGACACGCTGAACGCCATGCGCGAGGCATGGCGTTTCAAAATCCTTTATAGATGAACACTTGCTTCTCTTTCTTTGACCAAATCGGCCTGTTCTGCTTTGGCCAGCTTTGTAAACAGCAATATGCCGATACCCGCGATAATTTCGACAATTCCTCCGGCAGCAATCACAGGTCCTGAACCAAAAGCGTTTGCGGCGTACCCGCAAATGACAGCTCCGGCAGGAATCGAAATATTTGAGATCATATGTATAACGGCGTAGACTTGCGGCTGATCCTCACTGTCCACAGATGTCTGGATAATCGTGTACTCAGGAACATTAACAGCACTGACTGCGGCGCCAAAGGTAAACGCAGCGAGAAAAACGAGCGGCAAAAAGGTATTCATCCCGGTAATAGAGAATGCAATCCCTTCCACAATGCCGGCAGTTACAAATAGCAGGCCGTACCTGTTTACTTTGACTTTCGCCAGCACAAACCCCAATAAAAACGCGCCTGCGGCGGTGGTGGCCTTTAAAAGTGAGTAAACGATCGGCTGGCCGTTTAAATCTTCCGCCACGTAAACGGCTGAGAGAGCTTCCCAAGGGGCAGCCGCAAAATTCATAAAGATACAGTAAATCGCGAGCGGATATAAAATCTGATGTTTTCTGACGAGCGTAAAACCGCGTTTCAGCCTGCCGATATATGTGCCTCTCTGCGCAACGGCAGCAGACTCAGACTGAGATTTAACCGCAGTGTACTTAATAAAAAGGACGAGAAAGCCAGAAACCAAATAAAGCACAAGTGCGATCAGCATCGTATAAGCAGGGCTGACAAATGTCAGAATAGCGCCGCATAACGTGACAGCTCCGAGCCGGACAACCTGAGCGGAGGACTGCAGCACAGCATTTGCTTTTTGGATGCCCTGTTCATTTACAATTTGGGGAATTAAAGCTATGGAGGCGGGATTGTAGGCAGCCCCTGTAGCAGAATGCACAATCATTAGCGTCATGACAAACCACAGCGGAGAAAAACCCGCAAAATGACAAAGAGGAATAATCAAGACAATCGCAGCCCTTGTCAGATCTGAAAAGTACATCCAAAATTTCAGCGTATTCTGCTTCATGAAAGGACCCGTCACAGGCGCCAGCACAGCTTCCGGCAAAAAGGTGACAGCAATCAATAATGCAGTTCCGATCGCGCCTTTGCCGCCATAAATTAAGAACCATAATATCGAATTAAATGCGAACATATCGCCGGATATCTTGACTATTCTTGAGAAAAAAAGATAATTAAAATTTCTCTTCCAGATGCTATCACTTTCAATTAAATTCACCATCCATCAGAGCCCCCCCACTGCCTATTTTTTACATCTATTTTTAACAATATCTCATTTTTCCATTTTTGAGTCAATAATTCATAAGGTTCATTTTTTGTCGTAATATGGGAGATTGACAGAATGAAAAAAACCGGCATGTATCGAACACGCCGGCTTCCGTTTTTTCTCTTTATGATTCGCTGCTGTTTCGATCCCGAAACACAATAGCGCTTCTTTCATATTCCACATCGGCTATGCCGCTTCTCACATTCACAACCCGTGCAGCCGCAAAGAAATAATCGGAAAGACGATTGAGATAACGCAGCACTGTTTCATGAATCTCCTCCGATTTCATCAGCGCCGCCACTCGGCGTTCCGCCCGCCTCGTAATGGTGCGCGCCGCATGGAGAAGCGCAGCGCCCTTCGTTCCGCCCGGGAGAATAAATTTCTTTAGTTCCGGCGCTTCTGCAGTATAGGCATCAATGCGCGTTTCTAAAAAGAAAACGGATTCTTCCGTTAATGTATAGTCTTTTCTTTCTGTGACGATTGCCAGATCGCCACCGCAGTCAAACAGCTCATGCTGGATGGTGAGCAGCTCGGCTGTCAAATCCTCAAAGCCGGGCTGTCCGGATAGCTCTGCCAAAGCAAGCCCGACAAAGCTGTTCAGTTCGTCGATCGTGCCATAGCTCTCGACACGCAGGCTGTCCTTGCCGGTTCTGCCTCCGACTAAGCTTGTTTGGCCCTGATCGCCTGTTTTTGTGTATAATTTCATGCTTACGTCTCCTTTACAGACTTATTCAAGCAGCTTTGACGCTTCTTTTACACATTCAGCTATGCCGACCTGTATCAATTGATTCAGCCGTTGATGATCTGTGTTTTTAAATGGCTGAGTTTGTGTCGCAGCGATGAGAATATCCCCCTCTGCCCGTCTGTCTCCCAACACTTTCACACGTTCTGCTTCAGCAGCCATAAGAGCTTTGACGAAGAATTGATCTGCCGCATAGCCATTGATCAAAATCCAGATCGAAAAGCCAGTCATGACGCAAATACATACGGATAACTCCCCATCCTCATACGTTCGATACACCAAACGGTCAAGCCTTCCCGAAGAAGCCATCGCACAGGTTTCCGGCAGATGAAAACCGTTTTCCGTTAGGAAGGCTGTAAGCCCTCCGATAGGATCTGCCTGAACGGGAAGCCGTTTATGGATCAGCGTTCTGCTCCATGAAAACCCTCCACCGACAGGCGCGGAGGACAGGGTACGAAGCGGAATTTCCGTTTGCACCAGAACGGCATCGCGCCTCGCTTGCAGCAAAGCCTCAAATGGGATAGACAACTGCTTCACCCTGTCTTGTTCAGGCTGAATCGCAATCATCGGTGTAGGTGAGCTGTGATGGACCAAAGCGGTGACATCTGTATCGTACACCGCCTTGATGTGAGGTTCTGTGACAGCATACTCCGGTTTTTGCTTAGGTCCGGCTGTACCGTTTTTCATAAACAAGAGCTCATCACAGTACAGGCTTGCGGTGTTCAAATCATGAAAAACGCTGACAGCCGTCAATCCGTTTTCTTTTGTCAGGCGTTTGATGAGATCCAGCAGGTCTTTTTGATAAGCCAGATCGAGAAAATTTGTCGGCTCGTCCAGAAATAAAATACGCGGCTGCTGCGCCAAAGCTTGGGCCAAATACACCCGCTGCTGTTCTCCTCCGCTTAAATCACGAATCGATTGTTGCGCAAAAGCGGCCACTCCTGTTTGCTCCATTGCTTCCTGTACAATGGCTTGATCTTTTTCAGTCTGCTGTTTGAACAGCCCTGTCTGGAATGGGTATCTGCCAAAGGCTACCGTTTCTTGAACGGTAAAGGTAAAGGCTTGATCCGTTTTTTGCGGCAGGACGGCCATAATTTGCGCCAGTTCCTTTGGTTTATAGTCCGACAGCGGTTTGCCAGCCAAATAAACGCTGCCTTCCTTGGCCGGCAGCGTGCCTGTCAGCAAGTGCAGAAGCGTCGTTTTTCCGCTTCCATTAGGGCCGAGAATACCGAGAAATTCGCCCTGATCTACTGTTAAGCTGACATTGTTGATCAGCCGCCTGTCTCCGTATCCTCCCGACAGCCTTTCTGCTCTCATCATAAGCTTTTCCCTCCGCGATGCTGCCGAATTAAAATAAGGGCAAAAACAGGCGCCCCCGCCAGGGACGTAATGATCCCGATCGGCAGTTCAACCGGCTCAATGATCGTTCTGGAAAGCAGATCGGCTAAAACGAGAAAACCAGCTCCGAGCAAGGCGGACAGCGGCAGTAAATGCCGATGGTCCGTTCCCCACAAAAGCCTTGTAATATGAGGAATGACAAGACCGACAAATCCGATCGTGCCTGATACAGCCACGGCGCTTCCCGTCAAAAGAGAGCCAGCTATTAAAATCTGCATTTTTTTCTGCTGAACGCTGACTCCGAGAAGCTTTGCTTTGTCTTCTCCATATGTCATCACGTTCAGCTCTCTTCCGTTTATGATCAGTAAAATCGTTCCCAAAAGAAAAAACGGGAGGAACAGAACAACATAGCTCCAGCCCCTCATCGAAACGCTGCCAAGCAGCCAATGCACAATCGGCAGCAGGTTGTCTCCTGTCAGGGCAATGATAAGAGAAATAAACGCGCCCATAAAAGAATTGATGATGACACCGGTCAAAATGAGGGTGGAAACAGACATCGAAGCATGAACGAGGCGGCTGAAGGAAAGAACCGCCGCCATCGTGACAAGTGCCGAGGCTACACTCACAAGCGGGAGTGTAAACCCTCCGATGACAGGAAGCTGCAAGCCGAAGAACAGGGTCACAACCGCTCCGACTGAAGCACCGGATGATACACCGAGCGTGTATGGGTCGGCAAGCGGATTTTTCAACAGCCCCTGAAAAGCAGCCCCCGCGATAGAAAGAGCCGCCCCCACAAGGGCGGCCAGCACAACTCTAGGAAATCTGATATTCATCATAATATTGGTGTACATCGGATCATCAGGGCCGATAGAGCCGCCGAAGCCTTCATGCCACAAGACACGAAGGATAGCGGAAATAGGAATTTGCAGGCTGCCGCAAGAAATGCCTAACATGATGCTCACAGCTAAAAATGAAAAACTGATGATATATGCGGCAAAACGGTTATTCCTTAAACGTATCCGGGTAAATGCTTTCCGCAAGTTCTTCGACCCCTTCGATCAGACGGGGACCGGAACGTGTCACGAGATCAGGGTCTACATCATACACGCGATGATGTTTCACAGCATTGATTTCGCTCCAGCCATCACGTTTTTCCACTGCTTTCGCTTCCACTCCGTCTGTTGTCACGATAGCATCCGGATTGAGTTTTACGATCGCCTCGTCTGTCATTTGCACCCAGCCTGTTTGGTCTGCCGCTGCGTTTTTAGCATGGATGACATTCAGCATTTCATGCATAAACGTGTCTTTCCCTGTTGTGTAAATGTCGGGAGCAGGAGAAACCTCGATAAATACGCTTTTCTCCTCATCTTTTGAAATGGTTTTCGCTTTTTCTTGAATATCCTGCAAATCCGATTTCATGCTTTTTACGAGCTGATCGGCCTGTTTCTCAGCCCCGGAAGCTTCTCCGATCATTTCGATTGATTTGTAGACCTCGGAAAATGATTGCGCATCATTGACAGTCAGCACGGTGATGCCCGCGTCCTTCAGCTGTTTGATGGCATCCGCTGACGCTGACATGGAAGACTCGTGGGCAAGAACGAGATCCGGCTTAAGAGCAATGACTTTCTCAACGTTTACATTCATATCTCCGACCTTCTCGACCTTTTGGACTTCTTTCGGATATGTATCGTTTTTGGTGACACCGACCACTTTTTCACCGAGACCGAGAGCGTATGTGATTTCTGTGTTGCTCGGCATTAATGAAACAATCTTTTCCGGCTCCTTTTTGATGGTCACATCTTGATTTGACGCATCATCAATGGTGACAGGGAACGCTTCTGTCTGTTGCTTTGCCTTGGAATCCTTCTGATCTGCCGTATTCCCGCAGCCTGCCATCATAACGGCAGCCAACAGAAGCGCAGTCCATATTCCAGCTAATTTTTTCATGATCTTTCCTCCTAAGTGAACTAAAAAAAGCATCCCTACGATGGTAAAGATGCTGTAAACAACACAAAAAAACCTATTGTTTACACATCATCTGTCCTCGCAGACTTCGTGCTGATCAAACAGGCAGGTATCCTGGCTCTTGGCGTATGGCCAATTACAGTGGCGGGACCGCACCGGCTTTTACCGGTTTCCCTATTAAGCCGGCTGTTGTTCACGGACCGGCACCCATTCGACATTCGTATCCTTTTTTCGGAGTAATTATACTATATGACTGACAGGCTTGTATATGCGTCCTGAATGACTTTTCCCCCGGTATGTGTATGGAAGCAAAATCCTCGTAAACACTAAATTTATTCTTGTATACTGAATACCATCATCTATTAAAAGGAATGATTTCTTATGGATTTACAACTAAAAGACAAACTCGTCTTCATCACCGGCTCGACTTCCGGCATCGGGAAAGCAACGGCAAAAAGCTTTCTGCAAGAGGGTGCCGCAGTGATTGTCAACGGACGCAAACAGGAGACTGTCAATCGCACGGTCGAAGAGCTAACTGAATACGGAACGGTGCACGGTGCGGCTGCCGATTTGTCAAAAATAGATGAAGCAGCGGCACTTATTGAAAAAGTTAATGAAATCGGTGATATCGATATCCTTGTCAACAACCTTGGTTTCTTCGAGGTAAAAGACTTTGCCGATGTGACAGATGAAGAGTGGAATCAATATTTTGAAGTGAATGTGATGAGCGCGGTGCGGACAAGCCGCCACTTCCTTCCAAAAATGCTTGCCAAAAACAGCGGCCGCATTTTAAATATCGCAAGTGAAGCAGGCGTCAAACCGCTTCCAACAATGATTCCATACTCCATGACAAAAACGGCGCTGATCAGCCTTTCAAGAGGCATGGCTGAAATGACAAAAGGCACGAATGTAACGGTCAACTCAGTGCTTCCGGGACCTACTTGGACAGAGGGCGTGGCATCCTACATGGAAGGCGCCGCACAAGCTGCCGGGCAGGATACAGATACATTCATCAAAGACTATTTTAACGTCAATGAGCCGACTTCTCTTATTCAGCGATACGCGACAGCAGAAGAAGTCGCCAACACAATCGTCTTCCTCGCATCAGGCGCCGCATCCGCCATTAACGGCACGGCACAGCGTGTAGAAGGCGGCATTATCCGTTCTCTGTAATATGCAAAAAACGCATCCGTGTTTCGGATGCGTTTCAGCGTGTCGACAAACCCTCGCATTCGTTGTCAGGCCTGCGCGTTGGTGCTCACGAATTGCTACATTCGCTGTGCTCCAATGCTCGCCCTTCCTAGACTTCAAGGGTTTTCAATCACGCTGAAAAGATGACAAAGTCATAAAACGAAAACCGTTTTATGACTTTGTCAATAATCTGAAACGCATCCGTGTTTCGGATGCATTTTTTTATACATCTCCAGCGAAGGAAACCGGCTGGTATCCGCCTGTTTCCAGTTTTGCTGAAAACAGTCCTCCCGCGTGAGGCTGCTTGTATCTTTCCGTCTCTGTCATTTTTTCTGTCGCCGTTGTGATGTAAAGGGTTTTTAAGTCTCTGCCGCCGAACGCGCAGCATGTGACGTATTTGGCCGGCACGCTGATTGAATCGATTTCTTTCTGCTGAAACGGGTCAATGTGAACAACGCGGCTTCCGCCAAACAGTGCCACCCACAGCATGCCGTTTTTGTCGATTGTCATGCCGTCCGGCAATCCGTCCGTTTGACCAAACCGATAGACGGATTCTGGGTTTGAGATATCTCCGCTTTCAGGGTCGTAGCTGTAGCGCACAACCTCCTGCGTCGGCGTGTCGATGTAATACATCAAATTCCGCTCGCGGTCCCAATCCAAACCGTTCGAGATTGAGACTTGGCCTTTGATTTTGACAAGACTGCCATCTGGATCCAATCGGTATAGCGAGGCCTGTTTTTGTTCGCCTTCCATGCTCATCGTCCCCGCCCAAAGCCTTCCGTACGGATCACATTTCGCGTCATTAAAACGCAGGCTCTCACGCATGTCCTTCGGCTGTTTGATTTTCTCCAAGCTGTCATCCTGAAGATCGTATAGGTAAAACCCATCCTTCATCGTCATCATCAGTTCGTCCTTTGAATATTTCGCAAGCGCCGTCACAAAGGAGTTGAACTTGATTGACCGGTTGATTTTTTCTTCAGGGTCGAAGATGTGGAGCTCACTCCCTAAGATATCAACCCAATATAAACGTCCGTTTTCTTCATCCCATAATGGGCCTTCACCAATGACTGCCCGAGTGTCTGCTTCCAATACTGCATCCATGTTTTACACCTCTTTAGCTTCAGTCTATATATTCTTATTCCCGGCTAAGACGCGGCCAAACCACATGTTTATTGCTTTTCGAAAAGGATGGTAATGACCGTTCCCATATTCATTCTGCTGTTCACATGAATCGTCCCATTATGCAGATGGACAAGCTCCTTGGCAATGGCGAGTCCGAGGCCCGTTCCGGCAGATGAATCTTTTGTGTTCGTCCCCCTGTAATAACGGTTAAACAAATGGGTGATCGTTTCTTCATCCATTCCCTTCCCATTGTCCTTCACTTTCAAGGAAATATGATTTTTCGTTTGTTCGAGAAGAACCTGAATCTCTGTTCCTTTGTCGTTGTGCTTTACCGCATTCCCAAGAAGGTTTTCTAATATACGCCTGAACCACGCTTCATCCAGCGCAAATTCAATATGCTCTTCTTTGGACACAAAGGAGATATCATACCCTTCAGAAAACGGATTTTTCTTGAAATCTTCAATGACATTTTTAAAAAACGGGATCAGGCTTGTCAGATTTCTCTTGATAGGAAGGGCATCATTTTTCAGCCGATACGTTAAATTTAAATCTTCAATCAGCTTGGACATGTATTCAGATTTTTCTCTGACAACCTGTCCCATTTCTTTCACTTCTTCCGGCGACCAGTCATATTGCTTAGATTCAAGCATCATGCTGTAGCCGTAAATGCTGCTGAGCGGCGTTTTTAAATCGTGCGACAAACCGGCAATCCATTCTTCTCTTGTCGCCTGGATTTTTTCTCTATTTCGCTTATCCCGTCTCAGCGTTTCAGTCAGCTGATCCATCGATTCAAAAATCTCACCGAAGAAGCGGTACGGCTGTTTGATTTTCCCCTTTTTGTTTTTGCTGACAGGAAGGCCTTTTCGGTTTTTCGGCTCCTCGAGCTTTCCTTTTGATAGATTGACCAGCCATTTAATGGTGTGAAAAATCGGCAGCCCGAAGCGGAACATATACCAAACCGTCATCCAAATGATATACAGGAACAGAACAGCCATAATCAGGAACATCGCCTTTAAAACAACCTTCAGAAATGATTTGTTAAACTCCTGATCGGTGACATAGACAGGGTTTGGCACCGTAGCGACCATCCATCTGTCTTTATCGAGGATCTTAACGGAAATTTCCCGCTTATAGTTCCACGGTTTAGAGCTGTATTTGAGCAGCTCCAGCTGGTTCATCATTTTTCTTTCGCTTTTTGTGCCGTTGACGCTGTCCAGAATGTTTCCATTGCTGTCCAATAGGTAAATGGCCCCTTTTTCCTTCTTGATATAGTCGATGGTACTTGATTGATAATGTGCTGGAGCGTCTATTTCTTGTTCACGCTTTCCAATGGAAGTCAGCAGCTGTTCGCTTTTTAGTTTCCAGCCCGATAATAAAAGATAGGACTTGTCTTCAATATTGATGGCCCAATAATTCACCTTATAATGATTGAGCTTTTTGGTTTTATAAATCGATAAAAGCTCTTTCTTGGCATGGGTTTTGGGCACGTCTTTCGGCACACTGTAGGAATAAACGGTCTTTCCTTTGGAATCAATGATTTGCATCCAGCCGTCCTGTTTATCGACAGATTTCTTCAGAAAATTATCCACTTCCCATGTCCCGTCTTCATTTACATCGAGATATGCCTCAAGTGTGTCGGTCGTTGCCTTCGTCAGTCCTGAATTGGATTCCGCGTCGCTAAATCGCGAATCTAAATAGAAAAACGAAGCAACCAGCATAACCGTGAGCAGCAGGATTACAATCAGCATCTGCCCGAAAAAATGGAACAAAAACTTCCATCTTAACCTCATGACCGCTTGCCTTCAGGATTCGGGATAAAACGGTATCCGAGACCGCGAACCGTTACAATATACTCCGGATTGCTCGGATCACGCTCAATTTTTTCCCTGAGCTTGCGGATATGAACCATGACGGTGTTGTTGTCGCCGTAGGAAGGGTAGCCCCACACTTTTTCATAAATTTGATCCTTCGAAAGCACCACATTAGGGTGTTCACAAAAATACTGCAAAAGCTGCAAAAGCTGGGCTGAACAAGCGACGGCTGCACCGCCTACAATCAGCTCGGCATTTTGCGGAGAAAATGTAAAATAATCATATGTATAGGTTTGGTTTGAATTCGTTTCTTTCGACTGATATGTGCGCTTAAGATGCGCTCTGATCCGCGCCGCTAATTCCAGCGGATTAAATGGTTTTGTGATATAGTCATCAGCCCCAACCGCAAAGCCCGACAATTTGTCCGCGTCGGATGATCTTGCCGTCAGGAAAAAAATCGGAGCCTCTGAATACTCTCTGATCATTGTGCAGGCTTCAAAACCGGACATTCCGCCCATCATGACATCCAGCACGATCAAATCTACCTTATTGGCCTTCACAACCGGAATCGCTTCCTCTGCGCTTGCCGCATCCAGTAAATTTCGATAACCTTCTTTTTCGAGAACGCGTTTGATCATATCCACAATCGCTTTCTCATCGTCTACGATTAAAATTGATGCATTTTCCACTTTTATGTTCCTTTCTGTCACTGTTTTTTTCATCTTATCATTATATCGATTATTTTTGGTACATTTTTGAATACAGTCGTCTTGCCTTGGCAGGACAAATAAAAAACGGGAACGTGGCAGTTCCCGTTTTTCGTATGTTCAGATGATAAATGATTATGAGTTCTCGTCTACCATATACAAAATAAACTCCCAAAACCCCGGAACGTCCTGACACAAAAGCATATCAGCCTTTTCAAACATCTTAATCCTCAGCTCTTGCTCTAAATCTTCTCTTTCTTGAAAGGACGTATTGCTGAGTTTTTTTCTGATCATCGGTGAAAAGCATGCAATCAGATGTTCAATGTCATACATGTCGTCTTTTTGTTTCTTTTGATCAAACTGGCCGTTCACAGCTTACTTTCCCCCTTTTTTTGCGCCGCTAGCTGCTTTCTGATATTCTCAAGCCCCTTTTTATGAATGTTAGAGATGTTTTGCCGGGACTCCCCTAGCGAATCTGCAATCTCCTGCATCGTGGCACCGTGAAGATAGACTTTCGTCAGCACGCTTTTTTGTTTGTCAGTCAGCTTCTGGATCGCTTGGTAGAGCTGATAATCCTGGACGTGCTGGCTCAGATCATCCTGCAGGTCTAAAAACGCTTCAAACGCATCGCTTCCCGTTTCAGAAGGAAGCCGTTCCCCCGCTTCCGGATGATCGACCGTCAGCGGATACCGTTTTTGGTTTTTACGCACCCGCTTATCAAAATCAATAGAAAAGATGCGAATCATTGAATTCATATACTTGACGATGCGGATTTCCTTATAAAATTGCTTGAATTGCTCGTCCAGTGATTTTGCATCTTTCTCGTTCGGGCTTTCCATGACGTTTTTGAACAAACGGTAATGCTGAGGATTGCTCAAAAAATGCTTCACGATGGGATGCTTCATTATCTCCTTACATTTTGATCGCAAAAGACCTTGATAGTCCATCAAACCGCCTCCCTATAAATTAAATGAAAGAAAGCAAAAAAAAGTAAACTACTACTTTCTGACTAGCGCTTGCCTTCATTACGCCAGCCGCAGTTTACGTTTTCATGGATTTCTTTCACTTACATACATGACTGCAAAAAAAGAAGGGAGGTATTTTCCATGGATCAGGTTTTTATAGAAGAAGTCGTAAAACAGATCGGCAATCTAGGGTTTCCTGCGCTGATTGCAATGTACCTGCTGACCCGATTTGAGAAAAAGTTCGATCAGCTTATCGAACTGATGACAGAACTGAAAGATCAGAAAGCAAAAAAATAATTTTTAATCGAAGTTGACTTTTCACTGTTTTTTTTCACTTAACAAGACAGAAGGGAAAACGAAAGGCCTTTCACCTTCTCTTGCAGTATCACATTTCAATTTTAAGGAGGAAACATTCATGAAAAAACAAAACGACATTCCGCAGCCAATCAGAGGAGACAAAGGAGCAACAGTAAAAATCCCGCGTAATATTGAAAGAGACCGCCAAAATCCTGATATGCTTGTTCCGCCGGAAACCGATCACGGCACCGTCAGCAATATGAAGTTTTCATTCTCTGATACTCACAACCGATTAGAAAAAGGCGGATATGCCCGTGAAGTTACCGTACGTGAGCTGCCGATTTCAGAAAACCTTGCTTCTGTCAATATGCGGCTGAAACCAGGTGCCATTCGCGAGCTGCATTGGCATAAAGAAGCCGAGTGGGCTTATATGATTTACGGACGTGCAAGAGTTACCATTGTGGATGAACAGGGCCGCAGCTTTATTGATGATGTAGGCGAAGGAGATCTTTGGTACTTCCCGTCAGGCCTGCCGCACTCCATTCAAGCGCTGGATGAAGGAGCCGAGTTCCTGCTCGTGTTTGACGATGGCTCATTCTCTGAAAACAGCACGTTCCAGCTGACAGATTGGCTTGCCCACACGCCTAAAGAAGTCATTGCTGCAAACTTTGGCGTCACACAAGAAGAGATTGCCAATTTGCCGGGCAAAGAGAAATATATATTTGAAGAACCAGTCCCAGGATGTTTGAAAGATGACATTGTAGAAGGGCCGAACGGCGAAGCGCCTTATCCGTTTACTTACCGCCTTCTTGAACAGAAACCAATTGAATCAGAGGGAGGAAAAGTATACATTGCAGATTCTACAAACTTCAAAGTGTCTAAAACGATCGCATCCGCGCTCGTAACAGTGGAACCAGGCGCCATTCGCGAGCTGCATTGGCATCCGAATACGCACGAGTGGCAATACTACATCTCCGGCCAAGCAAGAATGACCGTTTTTGCATCTGACGGCCATGCGAGAACGTTTGACTACCAAGCCGGTGATGTTGGGTATGTTCCGTTTGCAATGGGGCATTACGTTGAAAACACTGGAGATGAACCGCTAGTCTTTTTAGAGATCTTCAAAGACGACCACTATGCCGATGTATCTTTAAACCAATGGCTTGCAATGCTTCCTGAGACACTTGTTCAACAGCATCTTGAATTAGGCAAAGACTTTACCGATATCCTTTCAAAAGAAAAACATCCGGTTGTGAAAAAGAAATGCAATAAATAAAAAACTGCCAGCCTGCAGAGAGCGTTCGTTCTCTGCAGGCCTTTATAAGGAGATAAACCCGTGAAACATCAAATGTCTTCAAAACGATTATTGCGGCTCTCTATAAAATACTGTTTGGCCGCGGCGGCAGTGGTGTTGACCTATTTTACCGTCATCTATATATTGTTTTCCATAGCAGGAACGAGCTACCGCTCAGCGGCTCATGTCCTGCTTTTTACCGTGTTATTTCTTGTCCTCGGCCTATTCTTAGAACCATTGGAACGCCTGATGATACATAGCTTTACATTTTTCAAGACAGACAAACGCTTAATCATTCTTCTTGCCGGCATCGTACAGCTGCTGTTTTTGTGGATGACGGCCCATACGACAGACCAATTGATGAGTGACATTTGGCTGTCCACTACAGAAGAAATGATCGTCGCAGCCGTTTTTCTAATTTTAGACAAATGCAACTCAGCTCTTCCAAGCTAAAAAAAGAACGCATTCCAAATGGATGCGTTCTTTCAGATTGTTGACAAAATCCTAAAACGGTTTTCGTTTTAGGATTTTGTCATCTTTTCAGCGTGATTGAAAACCCTTGAAGTCTAGGAAGGACGAGCATTGGAGCACAGCGAATGTAGCAATTCGTGAGCACCAACGCGCAGGACTGACAACGAATGCGAGGGTTTGTCGACACGCTGAAAGAACGCATTCCAAATGGATGCGTTCTTTTTATTCATAGCGTAGCGCGTCTACAGGCTGAAGCTTCGATGCCTTGATGGACGGAAGCAAACCGAAAATAATGCCGACTGCCATTGAAAAGATGAGTGCTCCGACCACAGCTGGAACGGAGACGATAAAAGGCATTGGAAAAACGACAGTCAGCAGCTTAGCGATGCCGAAGCCCGCCAGCACACCGAGTATTCCGCCAATGCTTGTCAGCACGACCGCCTCGGTTAAAAATTGAAATAAAATCACACGCCGCTTAGCACCTAGCGCTTTTTTAATTCCGATTTCCCTCGTGCGCTCCGTAACGGAAACGAGCATGATATTCATAACCCCAATGCCGCCGACCAATAGTGAGATACTGGCGATTCCGCCAAGCAGCAGTGCAAATGACTGATTAAAGGACTCCACTTCCTGTGCGATCTCCTGAAGATCCATCACACTATACTCTGCTTTTGCCAACTCAGCATCTGACAGTCCTTGGTTTAAAAGATCAGCAGCCATTACGCCGGCTTCTTGGATATGTTCAGAAGAATCGGCCTGCACAGCGATTTGTGTCGGCGCGTCAAATCCTTCGATAAGCGGCCACACCTTTTTCGGCACGTACATAACCGGGTTCGCGTAATCACCTTCAAACATGCTTTCCTGCTGATTTTTTTCTGTAAAAACACCTGCAACCTTAAACGGCACACTATTCATCTCAATCTTTTTATGCAGAGCGTCTCCGTCTGGAAACAGTTCCTCTCTGGCGGCTTCATTGATCATCACCACTTGGTGTGTGCTGTTCAATTCATTTTCCGCCAGCTTCCTCCCTTCGGTTATACGGACTGGGAACATATCAAAGTAGTCACCGTCAACTCCGTACACTTGGGGGTACGAAACGTTTGTCAAATGAAACACGCTCGAACCTTCAGACAAGTAATATAAGGATAATCCTTTGACCATAGGATCAGATGTAATCGCCTTTACTGTTTCGTCAGTGACAGGCGGCGCGGACGTGTACGAAACCTGATAGCCGACGCTCTCCTCTTCTCCGCCCGACGGCTGGTAGACAACATTGATCGCGTTATTTCCCATGCCGATCATGCTTTGCTTTAATTGTTCGCTTTGGCCCTTCAGCATCGACACAATCGCAATAATTGCCGCTATGCCGATAATGACACCGAGCATGGTCAGAATGGATCTTAATTTATGAGAGAAAATGGATTGAAAGGAGATTCGAATATGCTCAAGCATGGCTGATATCCCCTCTCTCATCTAATATCAATTCTCCGTCTCTGATAAAAACGGTTCTGTCAGCTTTTTTGGCAACATCCGGGTCGTGGGTAATCATAATAATGGTCTTGCCTTCCCGATGCAATTCAGAAAACAGCGACAAAATTTGTTCGCTTGATTTGGTATCTAGCGCCCCGGTCGGTTCATCAGCCAAAATAAATCTCGGCTGATTGACTAAGGCTCTCGCGATCGCCACCCGTTGCTTTTGCCCGCCTGACAGCTTCGGAGGCTTGTAGGAGACCCTGTTTTTTAGTCCGACCTTTTCCAGCGCTTCATAGGCTCTCTGCCTTCTCTCTTTTTTCTTCACTTTATTGTAGATCATCGGCAGCTCGACATTTTGCAGCGCGGTGAGACGCGGCAGCAGATGAAAGGTTTGAAACACAAACCCGATTGATTCGTTGCGGATTTCGGCTAAGGCACCGTCTTTCCCTTTCAAAATATCGATCTGGTCAAGCGTATAGGTTCCAGAGGTTGGCCTGTCCAAACAGCCGATGATATTCATTAACGTTGACTTTCCAGAACCCGAAGGCCCCATAATCGCCAGAAATTCGCCGGCTTGGACCGTCAGATTAATATGTTTCAAGATCGGAACTTCTTCTTTTCCCAGCTTGTACGATTTTGAAATATTATTCAGTGTCAGCATTGACTGTAACCTGCTTTCCTTCCTTGACCGCGGGATCAGGATAGATCACATAATCGTCCGGCGTCAGGCCGCTCTTAATCTCCACCATGTCATTTTCATCAGTGTCCCCGATTTCAACAGGCTGCTTGACCGCTTTCTGATTCTCATCCGCTTTCCACACGTACGGTTCGCCATCATCCTGAATGACCATGTCGGACGGCAGCTTAATCGCGTCCGCATCAGCCTCATCGCTCATCACCTCGATGTTGACATGATAGCCGACTTCGAGACCTTTATGGCTGTCTAATAAAATGGTGAATGGATAGTTAGAGGATTGAGGGTTCATTTCTTCTTCAGCATAACTTTCTTCCTCACCCTCGCCTGTTCCCGCTGGAAGCTTGCCGATCGAGGTGACCTTTCCTTTCCACTCGCCTTCACCGCCTGTTTTCAGCGTGACTTTGACTTTGCTGCCTTTTTTCATTGTGTCCATTAACAGCTCGTTGATTTGGCTTTTGACTAGATATTTGCCCGTGGAAACAATCTGGATATACGGTCCTCCTGCCTGATCGCCCGTTGCCCCGTCAGCAATATCCTGATTGACGATTTGAACGATCCCGTCATGCTTGCTTGTTATGACATTGGAGCCTTTGTTTTTCGTAAGGGCTGACAGCTCTTTTTGATGCTGCTTCAACTCAAGCTGGCTTGTTTTTAAATCGAAGTTGGCCTGGTCAAGCTCATCTTGCAGCTGTGATTTCTCTTCTTTTCCGGCTGTTTTCAGCTGTTTTTCCGTTTCCGTTATTGATTTTTGCAAACGGCTGATTTGCAGGTTAGTCATTTCGATTTGCAAATTGGCTTGCTCCACTTCGTCAGAGTGATCCTCGCCCTCATACTCAAAAAGTTTATCGCCCTTTTTGACCTGATCGCCTTCTTTGACGTATGTTTTTTTTATGCTGCCTTTTTCTGAATCAATATAGACTTTCTGCTGTTTCTCAGGTTCAACCTTTCCGGAAAACGTTTGGCCTGATTCTGAGTCTCCCCCCATGTATACCGCTACCGATTCAGCATAGGGCTCTGATGATACGGCCATTTGGTTCATGTGGGTAAAAACGTAAACACCGCCGGCGCCGATCCCTGCCAATACAAGCACACCGGCACATATCGCACCGGCAATAAGCCATTTTTTCTTCTTGGACACAACGATCTCCTCTTTCTGTAAACTATGTAATATTTTCGAAACATTCTAACCAATATTATCTATTAATTCAAAAAGACTTGCAATCTTTTTATGAAAATGAAGCAATCAAATGAAAAATTGTATGTTCAGGGCCGAAAATAAAAACTCCCGGCTCTGAACCGGGAGTTTTCTTACACAGAAACAAGTGTTTTTTCCTTTTTAATCAGGTCATAGGTCAAGCATACAGGTTTATTAGTGCGGGGATCAGTGACGATTTCAGCATCAATTTGAAATACCTGCTTCAAAATGTCCGGTGTCATGACCTCCAGTGCTGTGCCTTCCTTGATGACCGCGCCTTTTTTGAGCGCGATCATATAATGAGAAAAACGGGCTGCGTGGTTCAGGTCATGAATGACCATTAGAATCGTCCGTCCCTGTTCTTTGTTGAGTCTGTCAAGCAGCTGAAGAATTTCTAGCTGGTGTGCGAGATCAAGATACGTTGTCGGTTCATCCAGCAGCAGCAGTTCCGTCCCTTGCGCAAGGGCCATGGCAATCCAGACGCGCTGACGCTGTCCGCCTGACAGGGCCTCAATCGGCCGTTCAGCGTATTCAGCCATTCCTGTTTCTTCTAGCGCCCATTTGATAATCCGGCGATCTTCATCATGTAATCGGCCAAATCCTGATTGATGCGGAAACCTGCCGTACGACACCAATTCATACACCGTTAAACCGCTTGGCGCTTCAGGTGTCTGCGGCAGAATCGCCATATCTTTCGCAATGTCCTTTGTAGGCATTTTATGAATCACTTTACCGTTTAAATAGACGGCACCTGTATGTGAACGCATAATTCTGGACATTGTTTTTAATATCGTTGATTTCCCGCAGCCGTTCGGGCCGATTAAGGTAGTGATTTTCCCTTTAGGAACCGATATATTTAAATCTTCTACAATCACCCTGTCGCCATAACCGATTCCAAGCTGTTCCGTTGATAATGAATTCATATTCGGCCCCCTCCTCTAATTCGTTTTCATCAATAAATAAATAAAATAAGGCGCGCCTAACACGGAGATAACAAGGCCGACCGGAATTTCTGACGGTGCCAATACATTTCTCGCCAGCGTGTCAGCGAGCAAAAACAGAAATGCGCCGATGAAGGCCGAGACCGGTATCAGCGTCTGGTGACGGGGACCGGTAAGCCTTCTCGCCACGTGGGGCGCGATCAATCCGAGAAACGCGATCCCCCCTGCTGCTGCCACGCATGAAGCGGCAAGAGTGACCGCTGCCAGAAGGAGAATCCGTCTTTCCCTTTCAACAGCAGTGCCCAGTCCGGTCGCTAATTGATCTCCGAGCTGCAAAATGTTCAAATAGCGTGCCTTATATAAAGTAAACGGAAGCAAGATCACAATCCAAGGAAGGATCGCCCAGATCATATTCCAGTTCGCCCCCCAGATCGAGCCGGAAATCCAAACCGCGGCTTGCATAAAATCATGAGGGTCCATCTTGAGCTGAAAAATCAGCAGCAGAGCGTTAAATCCGGCATTCACGCCAATACCGACTAAAATCAGCCGAATCGGTGTCACACCTTTTTTCCAAGCCAGAAGATAAATGAGAAACGCGGCGAGGAATGCGCCCGCCAAAGCACTGAACGGAAGCATAAATGTTCCGAAAAAGCTGAGATTTGAAGCTGATTCTTGAAAAAAGTATATAAAAAGCACAACAGCAAGCGAGCCGCCGGCGTTAATGCCGAGAATGCCGGGCTCAGCCAGATCATTTTGAGACACGCTTTGCAAAATGGCGCCGGCAACAGCGATTCCTGCCCCAACGAGCAATGAAAGGATGATCCGCGGCAGCCTGAACTCAAATAAGACAAGTTGATCACGCGCCATTCCTTGGCCGAAAAAAACTTGGAGCGTTTTAAGCGGTGCAATTTTGATGACACCCAAATTCAAGCTGATAAAAAAGACCATTACGATCAGCAGAAAGGTCACAGCCATCACAACGAGCGGTTTTTTCTTTTTCGTTTTCATTACAGCCCTCTCCTTTCCCGGCGTGCCAAGTAAAAGAAAAAGGGAACACCGATGAGAGAGGTCAGCGCGCCGACAGGTGTTTCAAAGGGCGCGTTTACAAGTCTTGCCGCAATGTCAGCAAACACGAGCAAAACGGCGCCAAGCACCGCCGAGCAAGGAATGATCCATCGATAATCCACACCGACCAAAAAGCGGGTAATATGCGGTATAATCAGCCCGATGAATGCGATGGTGCCGGCAATAGAAACAGCAGCTCCCGTCAAAATTACAACGACAAGCATGCCAACCACCTTCACCGCCGATGTATATTGTCCAAGCCCTTTCGCCAGCTCGTCACCGAGACTTAACACTGTCACAGACCGGGCGATGATAAACGCCAGCGTTAAACCGGCTGCCCCCGCGAGAAGCAAGAGATGGACACCTGACCATGTCACGCCAGCTACCCCGCCAGCATACCAAAAACTGATATCTTGAGCGACATCAAAGCGGATGGCAACGGCAGTTGAAATGCCTGTAAAAAAATAAGAAACTGCTGATCCTGCCAGCGCAAGCTTTACCGGCGTAAGTCCGCCCCTTGAAAACATGCCAATCCCCATTACCGTAGATGCCCCGAGCCCCGCTCCTGCAAAGGACCATAACACAAGCCCCATCATAGAAAGTCCGGGAAAAAAAGCAAATGCAATCGAAACGGCAAACGCAGAGCCTGATGTCACGCCCATAATCGAAGGTTCTGCCAAAGGGTTCCTCGTCATCCCCTGCATGATCGCGCCCGACACCGCTAACAAAGCGCCGACAAGCGCAGCGGCAACCGTTCTCGGCAGCCGAAGGTCGTGTATGATTTGATGGGAAGTCTCTTTCGGCTGAAAATGAAAAATGGCGTCCCACACCGTGCGCAAATGAATATCGGCCGCACCGAGGGATATGGATAAAAGCGCGCCAAGACATAATAAGCCTATCCCTGCAATAAGGACAATAACCGCGCCAAAAGACCTGGACGTCCATTGGTTTTCTTCTGATATCATCTGTATATTTTTCCTTTGACTCAACAGCCGAACTTCCTTTCTAATACTGATAATGATTATCAATTATTGTTCCAGTATATCAATTTTTCTGCTAATGGAATAGAGCGTTCTGAATAAAATGAGCATAGGATTGCAAAAAATACCGTGTCCAACTGGCTCTTGCAATGGTATAATCACATTTGATAATGATTCTCTTTATCATCTATTTTCTGGAAAGAAGGTATGAGATATGAACCATATATACAAGAAACTCGGAGCCGCGTGTTTTGCCTTGCTATTGATTGCGGCACTGGCAGCCTGCGGGAATCACTCTGAAAGCAAAGGATCTTCCTCTGATTCAAACGCCGGAGAAACCGTTACATATAAGGCTGAAAACGGCAATGTGAAGATTCCTAAGCATCCTAAACGGGTGGTTGTCATGGCTGACGGCTACTACGGCTACTTCAAGACACTCGGCATCAACGTCGTCGGTGCGCCTGAGAACGTATTTAAAAACCCTTACTATAAAGGGAAAACCGACGGTGTCACAAACATCGGAGACGGTACTTCCGTTGAAAAAGTCATTGATTTGAATCCTGACTTGATTATCGTTTGGACAACGCAAGGCGCTGATATTAAAAAACTTGAAAAAATCGCGCCGACCGTCGCGGTAACATACGACAAGCTCGACAATATTGAGCAACTGAAAGAGTTCGCAAAAATGACGGGAACTGAAGATAAAGCAGAAAAATGGCTGGCTGAGTGGGATAACAAAGTTGCTGCGGCTAAAACAAAAATCAAAAAAGCCGTGGGTGACAAAACAGTCTCCATTATGCAATCGAACGGAAAAGATATCTACGTATTCGGAAAAGATTTCGGAAGAGGCGGAAGCATCATTTACAAAGATCTCGGTTTGCAAGCTACAAAGCTGACAAAGGAAAAAGCCATTGATCAAGGCCCGGGATATACAAGTATTTCATTAGAGAGGCTCCCTGACTTCGCCGGAGATTATATTTTCGCAGGTCCATGGCAAGCAGGCGGCGATGATGGCGGCGTATTTGAAAGCTCCATTTGGAAAAATCTAAACGCCGTTAAACATGGCCATGTCTTTAAGATGGACCCGATAGGCTTCTACTTCTCTGACCCGATCTCATTAGAAGGACAGCTGACATTTATTACGGAAAGCTTAACAAAATAACAAAAGAGCCGCCTGCCCGCGGCTCTTTTGCCACATCTATAAGGAGCGGCTCATTTTGAACCACATCGGATATTTTCTTTCGCAATTCATATTTAGCCTCATCATCATCGCGATCAGTTTTTTTAACGGTCTCTATATCGGAAAACCCTTTTCTAGTGTGCTTCTTGTATTTATCTTAGTGCTCGTTCTGTTTGATTTGCTGGAAAGGCTGAAAAAACGTTTTTTGCATATTCGATTATCAGTCAAAATTTTTCTCTCAATTTCTGCTTTCCTGTCAGCAGTTTTAACAATCGGATTACTAACGGGAGAAATGATGATTTTATAACAAAAGACACCTGACAAAGCGAATCAGGTGTCTTTTGTTTATGCTTTCTGAAACTTTTTAACAACAAATGGATAAACGATCAATCCGACAAAGAATAAACCGATGCCGAGAATAAATGTCGTTAAATCCGCTGTGCCTGTTATGATGACAAACAATGAGTACGCGCACGCTAATATCGCGATCAATCCGTCTTTGACACGGGAGCCTCTCAGCTGGTCATACGTTTCACCTTTGATGACAAGCTTCAAGCTGTAAATCGCTGATACTAAATACGGGATTAAATAGGCAAGCGTTGCCGCTGTCGTTAAAAACGTAAATGCGTCACTTATTGTCCGGGAAATAACCGAGAAAATGAAGACTTGTGACATGACATTTGTAATGATAAGTGCGATAACCGGACTTCCCTTTTTGTTCGTTTTCGCAAAGAATGCCGGAAAATCCCCCGCTTTAGCCGCTTGATATGGAACCTCAGAGCCGAGCAAAATCCAGCCGAGCATCGTTCCGAATAAACAAAGGATGGCCAAAAGTGCCATAATCACGCTTCCCGCGTTTCCAACAATCGCATACAGCACATCAACAAACGGTTTTTCAGAACCGACAAGCTTATCATGCGGCAGAACACCCATGGTAATCAAAGTCACAATAATATAAATGCTCAATGCAATCACCAATCCGGTAATTGTCGCGCGTTTCACCTCACGCTGAGAGCGCGCACGGCCTGACAGAATAACCGCTGATTCAATGCCGACAAACGCCCACAGTGTAGAAATCGCGGCGTTATGCACCTGCCCGCCAATTCCAATGCTTGTGCCGTTTTCTCCTTGAACCGGGAAATAAAATTGATCGAATAATGCCGTTTGAAATACAAACAATCCGGCAACGATAAAGAAGACAAAACCTAATACTTTAGAAAGCGTCGTGACAAAGTTCAATTTACTTGCACCGTTAATGCTTGTAACGAGAATCGTGTGCGTGCCCCATAACAAGATCGTACATACAGCAAACGTCAGCAATTGGCCAAGAGTCACCTCTTGCCCGCCGATCGAAAACATTTCACGTTTATCAACCAGGATCGGGAAGAACGAAGTCAAGTAACCTGCGAGACTTGTGATAATCGCCACGTTACTGATCCAGCTCGCCACCCAGTAGCCCCATACCATTGTGAAACCGGCCGCGTTCCCTTTTTTCGGATCAGAGAACAGCGCCCTTGCATAACTCTGCGGTCCCGCTTTCAGTTCAGGCTTGCGGATGGACAAGTGTCCGAAGACAAGTGCAATCATCAGCACGCCGGCACCTGTCAAAAGCCAAGCGGACGTGGCGCCAAACGGACTCGCGATTGAAGCAAGCGAGCTCGGCAAGGAGAAAATTCCCGATCCTACCATATTTCCAACGACAAACGCCGTTAATAACCAAAAACCCCATTTTTTCGTCTGTTCCATTCCAGTACCTCCATGATTCTTTGTACGGACCAGACCCCGAGATCATGTAAACGCAAAAAAAGCCTGAACAAAAGTCCATGCTTAAAGAAACACACACCCTTGATCTCCGGATAGCCCTCCGCGAAAAAGCACGCGGCAGTCCTGCACTTATTCAGATACAGTCCCAGCATAGAGAAGGATCGGCTTTCTCCACACTTCGGCGCTGATGCCTTTTACACATGTTAAACAGCTCCTGTCAGCCTGGCATGTGCTACTCATCATCCGCGCAACCTCTACCTCACTGAGAAAGAGTGAGGATTTAATGATTCAGTTACTTACTCCCAGAAGGTTATCAAAGAAAGGATGATCTGTCAAAGGGAACAGATGGAAATACGGATAGAGCCCTAGCCCTATCCGCATATGATTACCGATTATTTTTCTTTTTTTGCACTGCTTCTTGAAGCGGATCATCTTTTAAGGCTGAACCCGCATCTTCAAGAGCTCCCTGAATGACGTTTTTTTCTTTTTCAGAACGTTTTCCTTTATCTTTATTAAAGAAATCCATTCGAATCACCTCTTTTAGAAAATAGGTACATGATTAAGATGCCTTTTTCTCAAAAAATTATACGGGAAATGTTTTATCGTCCAAAGTCCTGTTGATCAAACATACATTCTCTTGCTATATTTGTATTTCAGAGATTTTTGCAAAAGATAAAGGAGAAGCGGAAAATGACAGGAAAAACACACATCATGGGAGGCATCGCTTCTTGTACGGCAGCGGCTTATTATTATGGATTTGATCCTGCGCTTATGGCAGCGTCCGGCGCGGTTGGGGCATTGATTCCCGATATCTGCCACACGCAAAGCAAAATCGGGAGAAGATTTCCTATCCTTGCGAAAGTCGTCAGCTCCGTTTTTGGCCATCGGACGTTTACGCACAGCCTGCTGTTTCTGCTCATCATGTTTTTTATCACGGCCACATATATTCCAGATCAAAACATATCAACCGGACTGATGATCGGAATGGCGAGCCACTTGATCCTTGACGCTTGGACGGTGAACGGAATTAAACTGCTATTCCCATCAACGATTCGCGTGAGGCTCCCATTATATATGAAGACAGGCAGTTTTTCTGAGCAGCTTGTATTAGCCGGCCTGACAATTGCTTCATGTTACTACTTTTATATGCTGTTTCATGGACACATGATTTAAACGTGAGTGCTGACGCTTGTTCTAACGGGCTGTTTTTAGTAGATTTTACATAAGAAGCATTTCATGCAGATAACCAAGAAAACGTGAGGAGCCATATTAATGAAAGGAACCTTTTTTCATAATCAGCGGTTTTTATGTATATCAATCGTATTCATGTGGATGAAAACGTATGCAATTTATAAACTCGGCTTTCATTTGCAGATTGATTCCCTATTGGAGGAGCTAATACTGCTGATCAATCCGCTCAGCTTTATCCTTCCTTTATTCGGGATTGGCCTGCTCCTGAAAGATATCAAGCAGCGGGTCTTTTTGCTGATTGCCAATTTGGTTCTGACTGCCATCTTGATCTCCAATACGATTTTTTACGGCTTTTATATCGATTTTATTACCATCCCGGTTTTGTTTCAGGCCAGTAACATGAGCGATATGGGCAGCAGTGTAAAAGAACTGTTCAACCCTTTGTTTATCGCTCTGTTTGCGGATATGGTTTGTTTGCTGCTGCTTGCCCGAAAAGAGAAGAAACCGCAGACAAAAGCAGCCCCCCGCACGATTAAACGGTACTATGCCGCTTCCTGCGGCATGATTCTCTGCACTCTGACACTGGCAGAAGTACAGCAGCCGAAGCTTTTGTCACATTCCTTTGACCGGGAAATGCTCGTCAAAAGCATCGGGCTGTTTCAATTCCATATATACGATACGGTTTCTCAAACTGTCAATGTAAGCGCGAAGGCATTTGCCAATGAAGACAGCATGACTGCGATTAAAAACTATACAGAGGCTGATTACAGCAAGCCTGACCAAAGCAAATTCGGGCTGGCGAAGGGGCGCAACGTCATTTTTGTAACGCTTGAATCGACCCAAAGCTTTGTTTTGAATGAAAAGGTAAATGGAAAAGAAATCACCCCGTTTATGAATGATTTCATCAAAAAAAGCTATTCCTTTGATCATTTCTATCAGCAAACAGAACAAGGCAAAACATCCGATTCAGAATTCATCGTCGCTAATTCGCTGTATCCTTCCCTTAGCGGCGCCGTCTTTTTCACAAAAAGCGACCATCAATTTCACACGATGTACAAATCGCTGAAACAACATGATTATTACTCAGCTGTTTTTCACGCCAACCATAAAACATTTTGGAACCGAGATGTAATGTACGAGACATTTGGGATTGACCGCTTTTTTGATGTTGATGATTTCCATGTCACTTCTGGGACATCGACAAGCTGGGGCCTGAAGGATAAGGAATTTTTAGAACAGTCAGCCGGCAAGCTCAATAGTCTGCCGCAGCCGTTTTACAGCAATTTCATCACGCTGACGAATCATTTTCCGTTTGAGATTAATGAAAAGGATCAGCTGATAGATGAATTTGATTCCAGCAGTGACCTGTTAAACCGCTATGTGACCACGGTGCGCTATGAAGATGAGGCGTTGAAGCACTTTATCAAAAAACTGAAGGATGAAGGTTTATACGAAAATTCGATGATTGTATTCATGGGAGATCATTATGGCATTTCTGAAGCCCATAATGAGGCGATGGCAGCGTTTTTAGGGAAAGATGAAATTACGCCGTATGACAACGTTCAGCTCCAGCGGGTGCCATTTATCATACATATCCCGGGAATCACAGATCAAAAGCCGGAAACCATCCATGATGCCGGAGGACAGGTCGACGTCAGGCCGACACTGATGCATCTTCTCGGCATTGAGACAAAGGGCGATATCCAATTCGGCAATGATTTGCTTTCAAACGACCGAACGCCATTCACCGTACTGCGAAACGGCAGTTTTATTACGAACGACTATATCTATACGAAAAACACGTGCTACAGCCAACAAACAGGGGAAGTGCTGGAAGACCAGGACGCATGCCTCCCTTATAAAGAGAAGGCAACTGAAGAGCTGTCTCTCTCTGATAAAATTTTAAACGGTGACCTGCTCAGATTTTCTGAATGACAAAATCCCTCTTTACAGAGGGATTTGCAGATTGTTGACAAAGTCATAAAACGGGTTTCGTTTTATGACTTTGTCATCTTTTCAGCGTGATTGAAAACCCTTGAAGTCTAGGAAGGACGAGCATTGGAGCACAGCGAACGTAGCTATTCGTGAGCACCAACGCGCAGGACTGACAACGAATGCGAGGGTTTGTCGACACGCTGAAAATCCCTCTTTACAGAGGGATTTTTCACGTTTCAAACATCACTTTTCCAGTCAGATTCGTTTGATAGCCGTTTAAATGAGATAGACTCGCTTTGTAGTCCTCAGAGTTCAAGATCTCCTTCACAGCTTTCACCAGCTGCTCCTGTTTTTTCAAAACGACGATATCATATTGTTCGTCGATGAGCGGGATAAAATCCACACTGCCCATATGTGCCGCGTGCTGCGCTCCGATTCCCGCGTCAGCCTGTCCGCTTGAGACTTGTGAAGCGACTGCGTAATGATCGGTCACGATATCGCCGTATCCCTTTATGTCAGCCGGATTCACACCAAGTAAGCCAAGCTGTTCATCAAGCAGCACTCTGGCGCCCGAACCCTTTTCCCTGTTGATCATCCGAATATCTGCCCTTCTTAGGTCATCCCAGCCTTGAATGTTTTTTGGATTCCCTTTTTGCACATACAGTCCGGCTTTGCGGAGAACGGCGTTGATCAGGCAAAACGGTTCGCCTGACAAGATCCGTTTTGCATAAGGCGCATTATATTGCCCCGTTTCCGCATCATACAAATGCAGGCTGACAATGTCACACTTGCCTTGATACATATCAATCAGGCTGTTTAAGCTCCCTTTGTATTTCCTAAGCGGCGTCTCCTGAATCACATTCTCCAAATGTTTGCTGAGCAGATCCATCGAAATGTCCTGTCCGCTGATCATGACATTCTTTCTGCCATCCGGTTCCGCCTCCTGCATCTGTTTCGGCTCTTCGGCAACGGCAATGGGCTGAGACATTCTCATATTCGTTTTATATTGCTTTAAATCTTCTTCGTCAACACGCATCTGCCTTCCGACACGGTAAGCAGGAAGCACGCCTTTTTTAATCAAATCATAAACGGTCAGCTTTGATACCTTTAGCAGACCTGCAACTTCTTCTATTGTATAGGAAGAGGTTTCATTCATTATCATCACCTCCCTATTTTATTATACCTTTTCAACGAATGTATAAAAACCCACATAAACCAAACATAATCAGTTATAATTAGATATAACTAATTATAAGGGGTGTAATCATGTTTAAGAAGTATTTCATGTTAACAGCAGCCTTAACGGCTATTCTGCTTTCAGCAGGCTGCACCGCAAACCAGTCTTCAACGGATAGCGGGGAAAACGTAACGTTAACCATTTCAGCTGCTGCCAGTGCACAGGATGCGCTTGAGGAAATCCAACAGAACTATGAAAAAGAACATCAACACATCACAATCCAAAATAACTATGGCTCATCAGGCGCCTTGCAAAAACAGATTTCTCAAGGAGCAGGGGCAGATCTGTTCTTCTCAGCTGCTGAGGATAAATTTCAAAAGCTGGTGGATGACGGCGATATCGCCAAAAAAGACAGCACTGATTTAGTTGGCAATGAAATCGTGCTGGTCGTGCCGAAAAACGGAGATTCGCCTGTGACAAGCTTCAGCAATCTGGCTGATTCAGAAAAAATCGCCCTTGGAACGCCGGAATCCGTGCCGGCAGGAGCTTACGGGAAAGAATCACTGACAAAGCTGTCTCTATGGGACAAAGTAAAGGATAAGATCGTTTACGGAAAAGACGTCCGCCAAGTTCTTTCTTATGTTGAAACCGGCAATGTGGACGCAGGCATTGTTTATAAAACAGATGCCCTGATCTCAAAAAAAGTCAACATCACTGACGAGGCAAAAGCAGATACCCACAGCCCGATTGTCTATCCGCTAGGAATCGTAAAAGATACAAAACACCGTAAGGAAGCGAAGGAATTTTACGATTACCTGCAATCCGATGAAGCAATGAAAGTTTTTGAGAAATATGGTTTTACTGCTAAGTAACATAAGCGCTTCAGCGTTTTTCACACCTATTGTGCTTTCCTTTCAGGTCGCGGCAGTTGCCGGAATTGCTGTCATTATTCTCGGAACACTGGCTGGGTCATGGATGTCGCGGGCAACATTTTTCGGAAAAACGGCGCTCGAAACTTTGTTTATGCTTCCGCTCGTTCTTCCGCCTACTGTTGTCGGTTTTATCTTGATCGTCATTTTCGGAAAGCACAGTTTTATCGGACAGGCCATCGAGTGGGTCTTTCATCAGCCTGTCATCTTCACCTGGTGGGCCGCTGTAATCGCCTCGGCTGTTGTGGCCTTTCCGCTTATGTATCAATCCGCCAAAACCGGATTTGCTGACATTGATCGCGATATACAAGGTGCTGCAATGGTAGACGGTGCCAGCAGATGGAAGATATTTATCCATATTTCCATCCCGCTCGCCTATCCCTCATTGCTGACCGGAAGCATCCTCAGCCTTGCACGGGCGCTCGGAGAGTTTGGCGCAACACTCATGTTTGCAGGAAACATCCCCGGTGTTACGCAAACATTGCCAACAGCTATTTATGTCGCATTGGATTCCGGCAACAATACCCTTGCTTGGGCGTGGGTCGTCTGTATTGTCGTCATTTCCTTTTTGATGCTGTTTTTTATTCAGCAGAAAAAAACACACTAAAAAACTCCCCAATAACGGGGAGTTTTTGATTAAAACAGAAGCTCATCGGGATTTGGGCCGACACGCTCATCTTTGTTTAACGCGTCGATTTTATTCATGTCTTCCTGGGACAATTCAAAATCAAAGATATCAGCATTTTCGATAATGCGGTGTTCTTTGATAGATTTCGGAATCGTGACAACCTCGTGCTGCAGATCCCAGCGCAAAATCACTTGAGCCACAGATTTATTGTGTTTTTCAGCAATCTCTGCAAGCACTTCGTTATCCAAAAGCTGTCCCTGCATGAGCGGAGACCATGCTTCCAGCTGGATGCCTTGATGTTTACAATAGTCTCTTAATTCTTTTTGCGTCAAACGCGGGTGAAATTCCACTTGGTTTACCATCGGTTTGATTTCAGCGTCTTTCAGCAATTCTTCTAAATGATGAACTTGGAAATTGCTGACGCCGATCGCGCGGATTTTTCCGTCCTTGTACAGCTTTTCAAGCGCGCGCCACGTATCTTTATATTTATCCTTGCCAGGCCAGTGGATTAAATATAGATCTAAGTAATCTAACTGAAGTCTTTCCAGGCTTTTTTCAAAGGCAGCAAGCGTTGTTTCGTAGCCTTGGTCTTCATTCCATACTTTTGATGTAATGAAGAGCTCTTCTCTTGCCACACCGGATTCTTTAATTCCAATGCCAACGCCTTCTTCATTTTTGTAGACAGCTGCTGTATCAATGCTGCGGTAACCGTTTTTAATCGCCGCTTTCACAGATTCAGTCGCTTCACTTCCGTTTTCTACTTTAAAAACACCTAGACCGAACCAAGGCATTTCAACTCCGTTATGTAACTTTACAGTATCATTTAAACTTGTTGCCACTTGAACATCCACCCTTTCATTGAAATATAAGCGTCTATATTATCTCACACTCATCCGAGCCGATACCAATAATACGCTTAAAATCCTCTTTCTGCTTCTTTTCTCACATCAAGGGCAGCCGCACACTATTTTTTCCTATTTGAATGAGGTGGGAATCCATTATTGTAAACACATATAAAAAACAAAGGAAACAACTTGAAACGTATTCGTATCCCAATGACACTCGCGCTCGGTGCCGCTTTGACAATTGCCCCTTTGTCCTTTTCTTCAGCTGAAGAAAAAACCCGCTCCGAAGACCACGACGGCCGGAACATCTGCCGCTGAGATCGGTTTGCATGTAAACCTTGATGTGCTTGGCATTGCCAATCAGATTGCTGACGCTATTAAATCCGCACAGAACCGGGATGGATTTGTGAAAAACCTTATGGAGACTTCCTTCTACGCTTCCGGCCAGAAATACAACGTTATGATATGTAATTTGAGCCAGGAATATGAAGATCACTTAAACGGTGTGCAATTTTTACGGTTCAGCCGTTTACGACGGCATGACGTACGGCATTTGGGTATTTGAAGATGGAATCTTTACAAACAAAGGTGATGGCCGCTGGATCAACTGGGTCTTTAGAGGCTGGTTTGATCGGGATGGCAGCACTGTCGAATTCCATCGTCCTTAATATAGAAAAAGGCTGACGCTCTAGCGCCAGCTTTTTTTGCTTCATCTATTCGCCGCCTTCAAGCATGGCGGCTTCCACATCATTAATGTATTGGCGAAGCTCGTGGGAGATATCCCGGGAAATTTCCCGCTTCTCGAAGAGTGTTTGAATTTCATTTCTGATCGCCTGCACAGCCTTCAACTTCACTTCCAGCTTCTGAGCTTCAAATTGGGCGCTAGATTTCAGGTCATGATGGCTGTGTTCCAGCCTGAAAATTAACTGTTTATAAAACGCAATGACAGATAAAAGCACTTCTTTATGTTCTTCCGTCTTCTGTTTTTCAAGATATGCAATTGCTGCTTTCGCCGTTTTCACTCTCGTTGCCTGTATCAGTCCCGCTTCATTTAAAATCGACATCTCCGGCTTTTTATGTTCACCAAAGAAAATCCAATACATCAGCCGCTTGAGCCTTGTTTTTGATAACCCGACTTTAAATGGGTTGCCATACAAAATTTCTAATTCATTAAACCGTTCTTGCAGCACGTTTGCCGTTTCTTCCGGAATGTCTCCCCGCTCTCGCATTTCCATCAACGCCTCTTGCTCAGCGATAATGGCTTGCGCCCTGAGTTTTCGCTCTAGCTTTTTAATACGATTGGATGATGTATACTGCTGAAAACGAAGATTTTTCATCTTTTCATTGTATTCCCCTATTACCGCCAGAGAGGCTGTTTTGTTTGTATCATTCATGTCCGCTTTTATCGTTTGGAGAGCTATTTTAATTAATTTGCGTCTCGCCGTCAGCCATTTTTCATTTCGTTTCTCATCCTCTGCTTCTTTTTCCGTTAGAAGAGGCAGGACAACGGCAGCAATGACTAAAGTGCATAAGATGACGCCGGCCGCTAAAAAGAGAATCAGATTTCTTTCCGGAAACCGTGTGCCATCCTCCAGAAAATAGGGAATAGAGAAAGAACCCGCAAGCGTTACAGCTCCGCGCACCCCGGAAATCGAAAGCAACAGTGTCGAACGAAGACCCGGTTTATAAATGTTTTGATCCATATTAAAGAACCACTTCCCATTCCAGAAGAACAGCACCCACAGAAATCTTAGCAGCATTAGCGTAAATGTGATCACCAGAATATAGCTAATCACCTGCATGTTGCTCACTGCGGTGTCATTAAAGATGACAGAAATGACGTCCGGAATCTGTGCCCCGAGGATAACGAAGACCAGGCCGTTCAAAATAAATAAAATAATGTTCCATGTACTCGAGGAGACGATTTGCAGTTTGGCCATCGTTGACGATTCCAGCCGATCCTGTTCAACCGCATGGATGATTCCACCCGCCACAACAGCTAAAATACCGGAAACGCCGATTTCTTCCGCTGCCAAATAAATCACAAACGGCGTCAGAATTTGAATCAGCATATGCATTGTGACATCCTGCATGCCGAGACGGCGCAAAAAGAGGCGAAAGCGGATAATCAAGAATGAAATGACAACTCCGCACAGCAAGCCCCCGAGAGAAATAAAGACAAAGCTGACAGCCGCTTGCGCTAATGAAAATGTACCGGTCACTGCTGCCGCAATCGCAAACTTAAAGGCCACCAGACCTGATGCATCATTCATCAGCCCCTCCCCTTCAAGCAGGCGAAGAATCCCTTTTGGCATTTTCACTCTTCCTGATAATGCGCTGACAGCGACGACATCAGTCGGTGAAAGAATGGCCGCAAGTCCAAAAGCCGCTGCCAGCGGAATAGCAGGAATCATCCAGTGAATCGTGTATCCGCCTACAATCACAGTCGCAAATACAAGGCCGAGTGCAAGCAATAAAATCGGAGCGCGTAAATTCCAAAGCTCCGCCCGCGGCGTTCTCTTTCCATCATTAAATAGGAGAGGCGCGATAAACAGAACAAAAAACAATTCGGTGTTTAACTCAAAATGAAGCCCCTGTTGAAATGAGGCCGCAAGAATCCCCAGCGCCACTTGAATCAGAGGCACGGGAATAAACGGAATAAACCGGTTCACGATATTGGATATCGCAATAATCGTTAATAAAACGAGAACAACTAAAAATATGTCCAAAGACATGACCTCCTTCGTCTGCTGTGTTCCATAGATCGTCGGTGAATGCTTGTCTAAAAAGAGGCTGAATCTCGGACAGTCTACATCCGAGAGGTAATACCGCAGGAGTTCTCTCCACTTCTCTTCTTTTATAGTACCCTTTTCAGAATATAATTTCTCACGATATGCTCATAGTGAACTTTTTTGCAGCAGGGCAAAACACAACCAAAAAGAGACAGGGGGCCATCCCTGTCTCTCGTCTTTCTTTATCAATGATGAAAATTCGTGCCGTCCGTTGTTGCTTTAATGATGCCGGCGCGAATGACAAAGTCACCGAAGTGCTCGCCTTCCTCGCGTTCTTTCGCATAACGGGAAAGAAGGTTGCGCAGCTCGCTTAAAATGTCTGCTTCACCGATGTTTTCACGGTACATTTTGCTTAAACGGCTCCCGTCAAATGCGGCGCCAAGATACATATTGTATTTGCCCGGCGCCTTTCCGATAAATCCGATCTCACCGAGTGCATGGCGTGCACACCCATTCGGGCACCCTGTCATGCGAATGGTGATTTCCTGATCACGAAGGCCGTTTTCGTCAATGATCTCTTCAACCTTATCTAAAAGGGTCGGCAAATAACGTTCTGCTTCAGCCATTGCCAATCCGCAGGTCGGAAGCGCCACGCATGCCATAGAGCCGCGGCGGAGCGCTGAATGATGCTTGCCGTCAGTGAGTCCGTATTGCGCAATTAATGCACTGATTTCATCTTTTTGATCGCTTGAAACATTCGCGATAATCAAGTTCTGATTAGATGTCAGACGAAACTCGCCTGTATGAACTTTGGCGATTTCCCGCAAGCCTGTCATCAGCTTATAATCATCGTAATCCGTTATTCGGCCGCCTTCGACAAACAGCGTAAAATGCCATTTATCCTCAATGCCTTCCACCCAGCCGTAGCGGTCGCCGTTATGATCGAAATGATACGGCTTTGCTTCTTCCAGACTCCAGCCGAGACGATTTTCCAATTCTTCTTTTACCGTTTCTAAACCGAGGCGGTCAACGGTGTACTTGAACCGCGCATTTTTGCGGACAGAACGGTTTCCGTAATCACGCTGAATCGTAATCGTTTTTTCAGCAACGTCATACATTTGCTCAGGACGGCAGAAGCCGATCACCTTGGCTAATTGCGGATATGTTGCTGTGTCGCCATGCGTCATTCCCATACCGCCGCCGATTGCCACGTTAAAACCGATCAGTTCGCCATCTTCGACAATCGCAATGAATCCGAGATCTTGTGAAAAGACGTCAATATCATTGGACGGCGGAACGGCAATACCGATTTTAAATTTCCGCGGCAGATAGAGCGGGCCGTACATTGGCTCGACTTCTTCCTCAGGCGTGCCGGCCACTCTCTCCTCGTCCAGCCAAATTTCATGATAGGCTCTCGTCCGCGGCAGCAAATCGTCACTTAATTTTTTAGACCACTCGTATACCTCTGAGTGGATGTCAGACTGATAAGGATTCGATGCGCACATCACATTGCGGTTTACGTCTCCGCAGGCCGCGATTGTATCCAACAGAGCGGAGTGGATCGTCTGAATGGTTTTCTTCATGTTCCATTTCAGAATTCCATGCATTTGGAATGTTTCACGGGTCGTCAGCTTTAATGTGCCGTTCCCGTATTTCTGGGAAAGATCATCCATGACAAGCCATTGTTCCGGTGTTGAAACGCCTCCTGGCATACGCACGCGCAGCATGAACTGATAGGCCGGTTCAAGCTTTTGCTTTTGGCGTTCATTGCGAAGGTCACGGTCATCCTGCAAATAACTGCCGTGGTGTTTCATCAGGCGGTTGTCATCATCCGGAATTCCGGCACTGATCCGGTCCAGCATCACTTCTTTCAGTGTGCCGCGCAAATAATCACTTTCTTGTTTTATGCGTTCAACATCACTTGGAGAGCCGTCCGGTGCTTTTAAGATTTTGGTCACCATGTTGAAAAAACCCCTTTCAAGTCAAATCAATATACATCCCGCTGATAGCGTTTTTGCTGCTGCATGTCGGCAAGGTAAGCTTCCGCTTCTTCGCGGCTCATATTGCCTTCTTTCTCGATAATATCAAGTAATGTGTGATGGACGTCATGCGCCATGTGTTTTTCATCACCGCAAATATAGACAGCCGCGCCGGCTTGAATCCATTCGAACAATTCCGCGCTCTGTTCAAGCATGCGATGCTGAACATATACTTTTTCTTCCGTATCACGTGAGAACGCCACATCCATTTTTGTCAAAACGCCGTCTTTGATCCAATTCTGCCACTCTGTCTGATAAAGGAAATCCGTGACAAAGTGCTGATCGCCAAAGAACATCCACGCTTTGCCTTCCGCTCCCGTCTCCTCACGCTCCTGCATAAAGGAACGGAACGGAGCGACGCCTGTCCCAGGGCCAACCATGATAATTGGTGTTTCAGGATCATTCGGAAGCTTAAAGTTTTGATTATGCTGGACATAAACAGGCAGCGTGTCTCCCGGCTGCAGACGCTCCGCGCATAAAATCGAGCAGACGCCTTTTCGTTCACGGCCGTGCGCATCGTAGCGGACTGCGCCGATCGTTACATGTACTTCATCCGGATTTGCTGATAAACTGCTCGCGATTGAATAGAGGCGGGCCGGCATTTTTCGCAGAATCGAAACAAACTCCTGCGCCGAGACGCTGAACGGTCCGTAATCACGAACAAGATCAAGCAAATCGCGTCCTTCAAGATACGCTTTTACGTTACCCTCATTTCCCGGGGCTAATAGCTCTCTAAGCTCATCGCTCCCCGACAGCTGAACAGCCTGTTCAAGAAGCGGTTTTGTGAGAACGGTAATCTCATAGTGAGAAATGAGCGCTTCTTTGAGTGGGCGCACATCACCTTGCTTATTCAGCGTCACAATTTCTTCGGGGTCCCAATTCATTTCCTTCAGCAGCAGCTCAACAAGCTCCGGATCGTTTTCCGGATAGACGCCGAGGCTGTCACCAGGCTCGTATGTCAGGCCAGATCCTTCAAGAGACAGCTCGATATGGCGTGTTTCTTTATTTGATCCTCGGCCGTTCAAATTTATGTTTTCTAACACTTCAGCCCGAAACGGGTTTGTTCTGGAGTAAGAAGACTCACCGCTTTGAGGCGAAGCTGCTCCTGACGCAGGCGCGGCGCTTCCGCCACCGGCTTCACTTAAGCCCTCACATACACTCTCAAGCCATTCAGCTGCTGGCTCATCATAGTCAAGATCGCAATCAACGCGCGGAGAAATACGTTTTCCCCCAAGTTCTTCTAAGCGCTGATCAAATTCCTTCCCTGTCTGGCAGAAGAATTCGTACGAGCTATCACCAAGCGCCAAAACAGAAAAACGAAGGTCTTCAAGCTTAGGCGCCCGTCTTCCATGCAGAAATTCATGAAACGACAGCGCGTTATCAGGCGGCTCGCCTTCACCGTGCGTGCTGACAACGATCAAAAGATTGTTTATTTTCTTCAGCTGATTCGGCTTAAAATCGCTCATAGATGAGACGGTCACTTGAAATCCGCGCTCCTCAAGCTGCTTGCCAGCATGTTCTGCAAGTCCCTGTGCGTTTCCCGTCTGTGAACCGTAAAGAACGGTCACTTCTTTTGAAACGGCCGGTGCCGCCGCTTCTGCAGACACCGCAGCCGCAGGCGCCCCCACGGTTTCTTGGGCGGAAACAGATTGCGCGGATAAATATCCGCTCAGCCAGATTTTCTGAGATTCGGTCAAAGTTGGCAGAAGGCGGTTAAGGAGTTCTGCCTGCTCCTGATTAAACGGACTGTTCATTACCTGAAGTTGCAACGTATCCACCTCACAAAGTTATAAACTGATCGAAAATTGCATCTAATTGAACTTTACCGGAATACTAGGCTTAAGTAAAATATATTTACATGATGATAACGATTAAGAATCCTAATGATAAAACCGCTTTGTTTCATTCAAATTGCAGAGAAAACCCTAAACAGAGTTTTAGGAAGGACGAGCAACGGGGCAGGCGATGGGTGAGAGCGGCATTCGGCCGGATGCTCTGGTTTTTACCCGAAGAGTTTTTTCACGTGATCACCAATGCGAGAGGTTGTCGGCATGCTAAAAAAGAGAAGGCTCCCCTTCTCTTCACTTAGCATCCTGGTATAAATGAGACGGCATAGCCGTTACAAACGGACTTGCCTTACCTGTATAAAACACCGTCAGCGAATGCATCGCCCGAGTGCAGGCAGTGTATAAGAGCCTGCGGTCGTGCTCGGTATGATAATGTTCTTCTGATGCATCATAGACAAGGACTGCGTCAAACTCAATACCCTTCGCTAAATACACTGGAATAACACAAACTCCCTTTTGAAATGTTTGATTTTCTTTATGAATCAGCCTGGCATCTATATATTCGCTTATATTTGCGTGCGCCTGTATACATTGCCGCGCAGTCTTGCAAATAATGGCTATTGTTTCGTGTCCTTGCTTCTTAAGCCTCTCCATTTCTTTCGTAAGCTTTTGACAAAGGTCTTCATGCCCTTCGCTTTTGAAAACGAGAGGCATTTCCCGGTTTCTGTTAAAAGGCTCAATGTCCTCTCCATCCTCAAGAATCGCTTTTGTTAACTCGACAATCTGCCTTGTCGATCTGTACGTTCTTTTTAAACGAACATATTCAGCCGGCTCAGCTTCAAAGCTCGCATCCATACGCTTTGGGCCATGTATAGTATGGGCGTAGATGGACTGATTGATATCGCCGAGCACTGTCATGCTGGCGGCCGGAAAAATGCTTCTCATATACGCCATCTGAAACGGTGAATAGTCCTGGGCTTCGTCGATAAAAAGGTGTTTGATTTTCATATTTTTCTTCCTGCCTTCGATCAAATCCTGCAAATAAAGAAACGGCGCCGCGTCCTCATAGAGCAATTGATTTTCCGCAAATGCCGCTCGGGTCTGCTCCCCTATTGGCGCCGTCTTCTCATGCTGAGATGTCCCTCCCCAGGCTGAAAACAATTGCAGATACAGCTGTTTCACATCAAGAAATGCGAGAAGCCTGATCGCCTGTTTGAGCGGGTTAAACGCCTTTTTCACAATGATGGCGGCAAGCAGCTGCTGCTCTCTTTGATAATCGTTAAACGTGCTCTCACTGAACTGTTTCCTTTCCTGGAGTTTTTTGTACACGTCCAGGTAATCCTCCTTGTCGAGCAGCTCAGCTTCCTGAATGACCCAATCTTTGCGCCGTTCCTTTTTCTCAAATGTATTAAGCTCACTCAGCAGCCACTTTGCCGTTTGCTCTATCCGGTTCGGAATGGATTGTCGTTGATCCAGTGAGTAAAAATAGGATTGAATGTGTTCCTTAGTGATCAGTTTTTGTCCGCGGAAGACGATATTTTTAAAGATCATCCCTTCGGTGGACAGCCGGCTGACATATTCATCAATGAATTGCTGAAAAGATAAGCCCGCCTTCCATGTGATTCCCGAAAGCCTTGATAGAAAACCGCCTTCCTTTGATTTGGCCAGGCAATATTCGAGCTGATCAAAGGAGCTTTCACATTGGAACGTGCGGCCAAGCCGGCGCTCGATATATTCCTGAAACGTCGCCTGCTCCATATTCTCTTCCCCTAACTCGGGCAAAACAGAAGAGACGTAGCTGTTAAATAAAAAGTTGGGCGAAAATAAAACGATTTGTCCGGCATCAATGACACCGCGGTGCCTGTATAACAAATAAGCGACACGCTGAAGCGCTGCCGAGGTTTTCCCGCTGCCGGCCGCTCCCTGCACGATCAGGAATTTGCTTTTTTCATTACGGATAATCTGATTTTGTTCTTTCTGAATCGTAGACACGATGTTTTTCATTTGGGTATCAGATTGATGGCTTAAGACCTCTTGCAGCATTTCATCACCAATCGTCATATCAGTATTAAACATCGCCTTGAGAGCGCCGTTTTTAATGATAAATTGTCGTTTCAGCACCATTTCGCCTTCTATCGTTTCACCGGGCACTTCATACTCCGCTTTTCCTGGGGAATAATTGTAGTACATACTGGATATCGGCGCCCTCCAGTCATATATCAGAAAGTGTTCTTCCTTCTCATCCATACAAGAAGCTAAGCCGATATAAATTGGCTCCGCCTGTTCTTCGCCAGTTTCAATAAAATCAATCCGCCCGAAATAAGGTGATGCTTTTAATTGATGAATTCGTTTGAGCTGCTGATCCATGCGCCGGTGATTCCGTTCCCGATCAGACAGCAGCTCCGCCTGCTGCTTCATGCTAGCCATCGTTTCAACGGCTTCATGGGTATCATCAAAATTGACCGTAACATCCTCCCAAAAGCTTTTTCTTAATCCGATAATATCTTGCTTCAACCCGCCTGCTGATGTTTCGAGAAACCGCTCTTTTTTGCCGAGTTCCTGCAGTACCTCATCTATTCTTGACTGCTCTTCCTTCCATTCTTTATCCTGCTGATTCATGGACGGCACCTCCAGAAAATAGTTGACAAACACAGATGAAATACTGTAAAATAAATTTGGATATAAATTATATTTATGACAAAAACAAACAAATACAATTTATCTTAGCACATGTACCCAATCTCAATCAAGGTTTGGGTTATTTATATGCAAAAAAACCGATTTCAATTGAAATCGGTTTTTCCTGTTAGTTATCTAAACGAAAAGAACGGTTTGGCAGCTTCCACTTAAACATGTAGGAACAAACACGGCAAACGACGAGCACGAAAAACAGAACGTACAAGCCAAACGAGTTTCCAAGCCAGCCCAAGCCGACGATTAAACCGCCGAGAGCCGCCCAGACCGCATAAATTTCCGCTTTCAGCACAAGCGGTTTGCGTCCAGCAAGAAGATCGCGGATGATTCCGCCGCCGCTTCCCGTCAGGACCGCAGCCACGATGACGGCACTAAGCGGGTGACCCATTTTGACGGCATACAGCGCGCCTTGGATGGCGAAAGCCGCGAGACCGATTGCATCTGATAAATTGCCCCACTTGTTCCAATGCCTCAGCAGCAGCTTCGGAAACAGAAACACAATCGTAATGGACAGGAGGGCGATTTGAAAGTATGCGCCCTGCTCCCATAATGCCGACACCGGAACACCGATTAGCAAATTACGGATCGCTCCTCCTCCAAAGGCTGTGACAATTCCTAATATATAAACTCCTAAAATATCATATTCTTCTTCCATCGCAACAATTGCGCCGCTGACTGCAAACGCAATGATGCCAATCACACTGAGCAGCTCCCAAGCCATTCTGATGACTCCCTTTAGGTTTGTTAAATTTTCTGACGACCTCTAGATTTTATAATCGCTCAAGCGTAAAATCAATAACATTTTCACAATAAAAAAAGATAAATATAGAGAGAATTCGCCAAACGCTGTAGAGCTGCCATTTACAGAGAAAAAGCGCCCGGCATACGCGGACGCTTCATTGGTTATTCAGATTTTTCGCCTTTCAGCAGACACATAAAAACAATAATCAGAATAAAAGCAATCAGGGCCAGAAACGGAATGGTGATAAAACCAAACCAGTTAATGTATTGGCCTGAGCACGGCACACCGCTTACACACGGCTTAATGCCGGAAAAGCCCGGGACTTTCTGCTCTAAGTAATGCATAATGGAAATAAACGCCCCGATAATCGCCATCGGAAGCACATATTTTTTTACGCGAGTATCCCCTTGAAAGGTGGCGATTCCTAAAATCAGGACGAGCGGATACATCAGGATACGCTGGTACCAGCACAGTTCACATGGAATGAACTTTTTGATTTCACTGAAATACAGGCTGCCGAGCATGGCGATAAGAGCGACAACCCAGGAAGCATATAAACATACGATTCTATTTTTCATATGATTACTTCCCTTTCAGCTCTTTTTCTATTGTCTCTTTGATTTCATCATAATCTGAGAAATCGCTAATCACTTTATCATTAACGTAAATCGTCGGGGTTGCTTTTATGTTCATTTTTCGATTAAGTTCTGAATCTCTTTCCACCTGAGAAGCGAATGTTTCCTTATCAAGATTATCCTTGAGCGTCTCAGGATTGACCTTTGTGGTGCTTTTGGCAAGATCACCGAGAACGCCCGGGGTCACCCACTCCTGTCCTGTATCCGGCTGTTTATCGAACAGCTTTTCATGGAATGCCCAGAAAGAGTCAGGATCTTCTTTCCATACTTCTTCTGATGCGAGAGCCGCTAGCCTTGAACCTTTTCCATGAAACATGACGTTCACGAATGAAAATTTTACATCGCCCTTATCAATAAAGTCTTTTTGTATTTTTGGGAAGATGTCACTGTTAAACATTTTGCAGGACGGACATTTGTAATCTCCGAATTCAACTACAGTTACCGGTGCATCATCCTTGCCGAGCACAGGCTGGCCTTTGATAGACGGCTGTCCGGAAACCGCTTCATTGCCTTGTTCCGTTTTGTTATTAATCATGACAATGGCTGCTAGCAAGACAACAACCACAACCGTAAGGATCACCGCGAATTTCGCAGAAGACTGCTGTTTCTTTTTCACTCCGACACCTCATCGTTTTAAAATTATAAAAAAGAAGCGGATCGCAATTGACCCACTTCTTCATTTTAACAAGACAAGCGCTGATAAGAAAACCCCGAAAAAATGAATTATTTCCGACAATTTAACTGTTTTTGAGACGCATGACGCGCATGGCGTTTGCCACAGCGAGCAGCGTAACGCCGACATCTGAGAAAACCGCTTCCCACATGGTTGCAATTCCGAATGCTCCGAGAATAAGAAAGATCACTTTCACGCCTAAAGCAAAGCTGATGTTTTGCCATACGATCCGCCGTGTCCGTTTGGCAATCCGAATCGCTTCGGCTATTTTTGACGGCTGATCAGTCATGAGCACGACGTCTGCTGCTTCTACCGCGGCGTCTGAGCCAAGGCCGCCCATGGCCGCTCCGATATCCGCGCGCGCAAGCACCGGCGTATCATTGATGCCGTCACCGACAAAAATGAGTTTTTCATTTGGCGATAGCTTGGCTTCTAATGCTTCGACCCGCGCGACTTTATCCTGCGGCAAGAGCTCCGCATATACCTCGTCGATGCCAAGCTGTTTTCCGACCATTTCTCCCGTTTGTTTTGAATCACCTGTCAGCATCACCGTCTGTTTGATTCCAAGCGACTTCAAATCAGCAACCGCCTGTGCTGCGTCTTCTTTTGCTTCATCCGCTATGATGATTGCTCCGGCATAGTGTTGGTCAACAGCTACGTGTACGATTGTTCCCGCATGTTCATCGGGGACGCCTTTCACCTGTTCTCTTTCCATGAGCTTCTGGTTCCCGGCAAGGATTTCTGTTCCGTTTACTTTTGCAAAAATGCCATGGCCGGATATTTCCTCGTATGACTCTATCGCGTCAGAGGAAAGCGTCTTTCCGTAAGCTTTACGCACAGATTCAGCGATCGGATGCTGGGAATGAAGCTCAGCATATGCCGCCGTTTCAAGTAATTTGTCCTTTGTGAATCCTTCAGCAGGTTTGATTTCTGTCACTTCAAAGCTGCCTTTTGTTAATGTTCCCGTTTTATCAAACACCGCGTATTTGACTTGATTCAAGGCTTCTAAATAATTGCTTCCCTTCACTAGCACTCCGGCCTTTGAGGCTGCGCCGACTCCGCCAAAGAACCCGAGCGGAATGGAGACAACTAGCGCGCATGGACAAGAAATCACTAAGAAAATCAGCGCGCGGTACACCCAATCGGAAAGTAGGGCGCCGGGAATCACCAGCGGCGGGACAAAGGCCAGCAATGCTGCGATGATCACGACAGCGGGTGTGTAATACTTGGCAAACTTCGTAATAAAGTTTTCTGTCCGGGCTTTATGGCTGCTCGCATTCTGAACCAAATCTAATATTTTTGATACCGCAGACTCCTGATAGCCCTTTGTGACTTCAATATGCAGAACGCCGTTTTGATTGATAAAGCCTGACATCACATCTTGTCCTTCCGCAGCTTTTCTCGGAACGGACTCACCTGTCAATGCAGACGTATCAACCATCGCTGATCCTTGCACAACTTTACCGTCAAGGGGTATGCTTTCGCCCGGATTGACCACAATGATGTCTCCTATTTTCACGTCTTCCGGAGAAACCAATTCGATGCCGTTCTCTGTTTTGACATTGGCGTAATCAGGCCGTATATCCATTAACGCACTGATTGATTTTCTGGACCTGCTGACCGCGGCTCCTTGAAAAAGCTCACCGATTTGGTAAAACAGCATAACGGCGACACCCTCAGGGTATTGCTGGATCAGAAAAGCGCCGATTGTGGCAAGGGCCATTAAAAAATGCTCATCAAACAACTGGCCACGGCTGATGTTTTTCATTGCCCGGATGACGATATCACCGCCGATAATCAAATAGGCAGCAAGGAAAAGGAAAAATTCGATGGTTCCGGATTGAACGGCATAGGCCGCTGCTCCTAACATGACAGCTGCCGTCATTCTAATCAGCATATTGATCATGCGATTGCGAAAGCCGTCATCAGCCGATTTCTTTTTATGCTTTTGGCGAACCGTTACATGCGGATCGATTGATTTTACTTTTTTCTCCACCTTATGGGTGACCCATTGCTCTTCTTTCCCACCGGCTGAGACAGTCAAGGTGCTAGCCGCAAAATTTACCGCGCATCCGTCTATGCCCTTTATGCCTTTAATTCCGTTTTCGATTTTTTGGGCACAATTGCTGCAATCTAAACCGTCCAGAACGTATTCCTGTTTCACTAGTCTCACCTTACCTTCCGAATTAGGGTTCCCTCTTCAAAGCGTATCAATGAGTGCTTTTATGGATTATATATGTTCATATGCTCATATATTAGTTGTATCTATTATATGATGTTTCCCAAAAAAGTGTCAATGAAAAACAAAAACCGGCATATCGCCGGTTTTTTATTTTACTTTCTGCAGACGCAGCGCATTCAAAACAACGGAAACAGAGCTGAATGCCATCGCTGCTCCCGCGATCCATGGCGCTAAAAATCCGAGCGCTGCGATCGGGATGCCGAGGCTGTTATAACCAAGCGCCCAGAATAAGTTTTGTTTAATGTTTTTCATTGTCAGTCTGCTCATTCGAATGGCGTCGGCAATGCTGTTTAGATCGCCGCGAATCAGCGTAATGTCCGCTGTTTCCATGGCAATATCCGTTCCTGTTCCAATCGCCATGCCGATATCGGCTGTGGCAAGCGCCGGCGCATCGTTAATTCCGTCGCCTACCATGGCCGTCTGGTGGCCTTCTTTTTGCAGGCGGGCGATTTCCGCCGCCTTTTGTTCAGGAAGAACTTCCGCAATGACACTCGTAATTCCCGCTTCCTTCGCGATGGCTTCTGCGGTTCTGCGATTATCTCCTGTCATCATAATGACATCCAGACCCAACGCTTTCAGACGGGCCACTGCCTCTCGTGAGGTGTCTTTTATCGTATCGGCAACAGCTATAAGCCCCGCTGGTTCACCATCAATAGAGACAAGCATAACCGTTTTCCCTTCTGCCTCAAGTTCTTCCATTTGGGCAAGGAAAGCTCCATGCTCGATCTTTTCGCTCTCCATTAACTTTCTTGTGCCGACGAGAATGGTTTTGCCCCCGGCTTCAGCTAAAACGCCTGCGCCGATTTTTGCTTCAAAGCGGGTCAGCTTCGGTATCTCAAGCCCTTTTTCTTTCACGCCGGCAACAATCGCTTCGCCGAGCGGATGCTCCGAGCCCGTTTCGGCTGCCGCCGCAAATCGAAGCAGGTCTGTTTCTGCAAAACGGCCGAATGGAATGGCATCTGTCAGCTGCGGCTTCCCGTTTGTGACAGTTCCGGTTTTATCAAGAACAATCGTATCTAAACGATGGGTTTTTTCTAAATGCTCTCCGCCTTTAAAGAGAATCCCGAATTCAGCCGCGCGGCCAGATCCAGCCATAATGCTCGTCGGAGTGGCGAGGCCGAGGGCGCATGGACAGGCAATGACAAGCACCGCAATGAACTTGCTGATCGCGTCACCAAAATCACCGGGAGCCGCCCAAAGATACCAAATCAGGAAAGTGAGTACGGCAATTCCCAATACAATGGGCACAAAAATGCCGGAGATCTGATCAGCGAGACGCTGGATCGGCGCTTTTGACCCTTGTGCTTCCTCGACAATTTTGATGATATGAGAAAGGGCAGTATCCTTTCCGACGTTGACAGCTTTGATTTTCAGGAATCCGTTTGAGTTAACGGTTGCGCCTGTCACGCTGTCACCCGGATGTTTATCAACAGGAAGGCTTTCTCCTGTAATCATCGATTCATCTACAGCCGACCGGCCTTCCACTACTGCTCCGTCGACAGGAATCCGTTCGCCCGGTTTGACATAAACAATGTCGTTTGCCAGCACTTCATCTATCGGAATGATTCGCTCCTGTCCGTCTCTTACGACAGTCGCTGTTTTCGCTTGGAGCTTCATCAGCTTTTTAATGGCATCCGAAGAACGGCCTTTTGCTTTTGTTTCAAACAGCTTCCCTAATAAAATCAGCGTCAGCAATATCGCGCTTGTTTCATAGTAAAGGCCGGCTGTATGGCCATGTGAGCCGATGCTTTGGATCGTAATATAAAGGCTGTAAGCGTAAGCAGCCGTTGTCCCGAGCGCGACTAAAACATCCATATTGGCGCTTTTATTTTTGAGCGCCTTATACGCACCCATATAAAACGGCCAGCCGATCAGAAACTGAACTGGTGTCGCCAGCGCAAACTGCATCCACGGATTGAGGAATAGATCCGGCACCCAAATGAACGAGGTAAACGTAAAATGGCTCACCATCGCCCAAAGAAGAGGAAACGACAGAATCGCTGAAAAGATCAGTCTCGTCGTTTGCTTCCGTTCCTCTTTCTTTTTAGAGGCTGCGGAATCCCGTTCCTCATCGCCCTTCGGCTTAAGCTTATATCCCAGCTTATCTACGGCTTCTTTCAAATCGCCGACAGACGCTTCTTTTGGATTGTACTCGACTGTAACCGTTTCTAAAGCAAAGTTTACAGGAGCATTTGTGACGCCTTCTATTTTGTTAAGCCGCTTTTCAATCCGATTGGCGCAGGCCGCACAGGTCATGCCTTCAATACCGAATTCAGCTTTTTCTGTTATGACGTGATAGCCTAGTTTTTCTATTTTATCCTGAATCGCTGCAGGCCCTGTTTCAGCGGGATCGAAGGTGATATTTGATGTTTCCGTTGCCAAATTGACGTTAGCATCCGTGACACCCGGCATCCGCTTGAGGCCTTTTTCAATTCTTGATGCGCAGGCCGCACATGTCATCCCAGCTACCTGCATCGCGATTTCCTTTTGTTCACTCAACACACTCACTCCTTTATATACACCCGGGGGGTATATAAAAATGAAAGAAATACCGCGCCTCCATTAGCGCGATACCTTCAATCAATCGGCTACATCATAGCCTTGGTCTTCAATCGCATTCGCAATGTCTTTGACTGATACTTTGCCGGCATCAAACGAAACATCGACTTTTCCCGCTTCCAGATTGACATCAACAGCACTGACGCCGTCCAGTTCTCCTACGCTCGTTTTCACTGCTTTAACACAGTGCTGGCAAGACATTCCTTCTACATGCAATGTTTTTTGTTCCATAAGAATTCCTCCTAGTTTATTCTTTCTGTTTTCAGTCTACCATACCCCCGTAGGGTATTACAATGAAAAAGCCTTATGATTTTGTGAACTTTTTAAATACATCCAAAAGCTCAGAAATAGCTTGTTCCCCGTCTCCGCTTTTAATGGCATCCGCTACACAATGATGGGCGTGGTCCTCGAGCAAATGGAGCGCCACATTTTTCATTGCCGCCTGAACTGCAGAAATCTGCACCAGAATGTCTACACAATATCTATCATTTTCCACCATATTTTGAATGCCTCTGACCTGTCCCTCTATTCGCTTCAGCCGGTTTGTGATTTGATCCTTTTCCTTCGAGCTTTTATGGTTTAATGCTTTATGTTCGTTATGCTTCTCCATGCGCACACCTCTGTTCCTTATAATAATTCCCATTATACTGATTGTCTAAACTGTTGTCTAAGCTTGGCGCGGCAAAAAAATGAATCAGTTAGGTTTTACCATTTGATCAGAAGGGTATATACCTTTTGTGAAAACGCTTTTAAAGGAGAGAAGAAAAGTGGATAAGATAAAGGTTGGGATATTAGGGTACGGACTGTCCGGTTCCGTTTTTCACGCGCCGCTGCTTGCTGTTCTGGATGAGTATCATATCAGCAAAGTCATGACATCGCGGACTGAAGAAGTGAAACGGGATTTCCCGGATGCTGACGTTGTGCATGAACTTGAGGAAATAACAAATGACCCAGCCATTGAGCTTGTCATTGTCACCACCCCGAGCGGCCTTCATTTCGAACACGCTATGGCATGCATTCAGGCCGGAAAACATGTTGTGATGGAAAAGCCGATGACAGCGACAGCTGAAGAAGGGGAAAAATTAAAGCAGGCTGCCGATGACAAAGGTGTATTGTTAAGTGTATACCATAATAGACGCTGGGATAATGATTTCTTAACCATTAAAAAGCTGATTGAGGACAAATCACTTGAAGAAATCAATACATATCTAGTCTCCTATGACTGCTACAAACCCGAGGTTCAAGAGCGGTGGCGTGAAAAAGAAGGCGCCGCAACCGGCACGCTGTATGATCTCGGCTCCCACATCATAGACCAAACCTTGCATTTGTTCGGGATGCCAAAAGCCGTTACGGCGAACGTGATGGTCCAGCGTGAAAACGCCGAAGCTGTTGATTATTTTCATGTAATGATGGATTACGGCAAACTCCAAGCGATTCTTTATGGAGGATCAATCGTTCCGGCAAACGGACCTCGTTATCAAATCCATGGACAGCATTCCAGCTTTATCAAATACGGCATTGATGGACAGGAAGCCGCACTCAGGGCGGGAAGTAAACCTGAGGATGACAGCTGGGGTGCGGATGATCCGGCGTTTTACGGACAGCTGACAACCATCCATGGCCAGGATAAAAAAACAGAAACCATCCCTTCGGCAAACGGCTCCTATCTTACCTATTACCGCAAAATAGCGAAAAGCATTCGGGAAGGCGCCGCACTGCCTGTCACCGCTGAGGAAGGAATTGATGTCATCCGCATCATTGAAGCCGCGATGAAAAGCAGTGAAGAAAAACGAACCATTATACTTGAGCAATAAACAAAAGGCCTCCCCTTTTGATCAGGGGAGACCTTTTCATTAAAACGTTTTTCCTGCTTCTTTCGCGCGCGCAATCGCGTCTTCTTTAATTTGTTGTGCTTTATCAGGCTCCGCATTATGTCCCTCTACGAAAATGCCATCGAAGGATGGTACGCCGAAGAAGTTCATCATGATGCCGATGTAGCGGTGGCCCATTTCCATTTCAGCCGCAGGGCCCTCTGAATAGTAGCCGCCGCGCGCTTGAATATGGATTGCTTTTTTATCAGTTAACAAGCCGACAGGACCTTGTTCAGTGTATTTGAATGATTTTCCTGCAACAGCAACAGAATCAAGGTACGCTTTCATCACAGGCGGGAATGAGAAGTTCCATAAAGGAGTAACGAACACATACTTGTCAGCAGACGCAAATTGATCGCTAAGCTCTCCCAGACGTCCGACTTTTGCTTTTTCGCCTTCAGAAAGCTCTTCAAAGCCTGTGCCTGATTGCAGCTTGCCCCAGCCGCTGAAAACGTCCGCGTCAATGTGCGGAATGTTTTCTTTGTACAAATCAATATGTACAACTTCATCATTTGGATTCGCTTCTTTGTAAGATTCAATAAATGCTTTGCCTGTTGCCATACTGTAAGATGTTGCTTCATCATGAGGATGAGCAGTAATATACAATACTTTTGCCATGTTTACCAGCCCTTTCGTTTTTAAAAAATCACACATTCATTATTATCATACAGATGCTTTATGATTATTCTGTCTCTCTTAGACTTTATTATAGGGACAGCAAAAATTACTTTCAAGTGATATATCTTGAATCAAAGATTCTTTCACTCTTCCACACAGCTCATTTTTCAAAAGCTGTCTTTAAGCCTAAATAAAGTGCGGAAAGCTCTTTGCTGATTCGCGGGTAATAAGAAACGTGCGGCACTTGTATGTCCGCCGGCATCCTTTTCAACAAAGCGGATCTCTCAGCCTGTTCAAAAAAAGACCGCAGCAGGTTGATCTCTTCTTCAGAAAACGGAGCAGGCGGCCGATGATGAGCCTGGGCCGAGAGTAAATAATACCCTAAGTGCTGAACGCCGGAAATGGCAGGCCAGAGCTCATCCACATTTGTCTGAGGAAAATCCCCAAGCGCCTTGTCATACGCGTCCCGAAGCCTGACCAGGCCCACCCGCAACTTGTGTTCGTCTGCTTTCTGGCCGGTTAACAGTTTCTCCATAAACTGCCCTTCCAGCTGGATCACATCCCTCATCAGTTCAGGCAGCCGTTTCGTTGAAAACCGTCTCCATAAAAGGATCGTTCCCAATAGCCCGATAATGCTGCCGACTGCTACATCGGTCAGCCTCGCTATCATAAAATAACCCACATTCGCGCCGCCATGCACGCTTTCTGTAATGACAAGCGCATTTGCGGTCAAAAAAGGAACCGCCAGCGCATAATTGCGGACAATCAGCATCTCAAGCAGAAATTGCAGCGCTGCAATACAAAACGCAATATAAATACCGCCTGGCTCAACAAACAGAATGGCGCCTGCCAGCCCAACACCGATCACGGTTCCAATTGAGCGCTGAATGGCCCTGTGAAGCGTCAAAACCACAGTTGCGCCAAGCATGACCGCTGCTGCCGAAAGCGGAATCCAATAGGAACGCGCAAAGCCGAATGCCAGAGCAAACAGATCGGCGGTAATCAGGACGATCCCGTACTGTAACGCACGTATCAAAACCGGAGACTGCCAGCCAAAAGCATTTCTCAAAAAGAAAAAAGGTCCTGGCAGGCGGCCCGGTTCCCCGCCCAGCTGCTCATCAAACCGTCCTGATGCTATCCGCAAAGCCTCATTGATTTCTTCAAACAGCTTCCGTCTTGGCTCAGATTCATGTTCCTTGATTTCAAACGCACTGCAATCACGGGCATGCCCCAGCGTATCTCCTGCTTGTCGGAGTGCTTTTTCAATTTGTGCCGTCTCTCCATCTGGCGTTTCAGCTGAAAAATGAATAATGGCAAGGAACATGTCATCGGCTTTTTCGAGCAGGCGGAAAAAGCGTTCATCATGCTGCGATTTTTTTCTCCAGTTCCCTTTCCCGAGAACGGTTTGACGGGCTGTTCTGAGCATAAGCACCGTTTGATGCTGCCTGTTATGAAAGTCCTTCGTGCCAACCGCAGAAAGACATGAGGCCAGCTGGTGATATGTTTTTTGCAGCACCGCCCTCTCCGGTCCATGTTTGTTCCATAGCCAGCCGCTTAAGGAGATGCCCGTGGCGAAAATGCCGCCAAGAAACGTCAATCCCGCTCTGAACAGCGTTTGTGAAGGATCGGCTGACATTCCGGAGCTGACCAAAAAAGCAAGGACAAAAAACATCGGCGCAGGGCCTTGTATACCGAGTGCGCTAAAAATAAACATCGCCGTTGCGCCGATCAGCCCCAGGACAGCTGCCATCCCCCAAACCGTCCCGGACAAAAACGTCCCCAATCCAAATGAGAAGGCGATTCCAAGAGAAACCAAAAGCAGCTTCAAAGCGCGTTTTTTGTACGATTCTCCGCCCGCGTATAAATAAACAAAGCCCCCAATGCTTGCAATTAATCCATAATCCGTGCGGCCCGCCAGTGCGCCGACCAGCACAGGAATTCCTGAAGCGACGCCTGATCCAATCGCCTTTTTCCAAGGAAATGGGGTCGCGCGAATGCGAAACGCATCCTTCACGATGCTTGGCATAGTTCTTTGATTGTTCCCAGCAGTTTTGTTCATTTGACAAAATCCTTTTCGATGAATATACGGATCTCTTCCCGTTTATCTGCTTTAGTATGCCCAAAAAACGCAAAAAAAGCAGAGACCGTACTGTCTCTGCCTGCTTTACCTCAATTTATCCGAAATATCCTGAATCGGCTTGATCCAGTTGCTGTATGTCAGCTCCGATGCTTTTTTCCGATCCTTCTCTTTACATACCTGAATAATTTGTTCATGTTCTTCAATCGAATTTTGCGGTGATTTAAAAAAAAGATATTCGAGCCGAAGAATATGCATATGAAGAACGGATGTGAAATTGCGGATATATTCATTATCGGCCGTATCAATCATGACATCATGAAACGCTTTATCAAACCCAAGCACTTCATAGATTTCATTTCGGTCAATCGCCATCTTCATTTGCTGATTGATCGCAGCCATATCTTCCAAATGGGATGGCTGGATGTTTTCCATTGCCAGCTCGACAGCGGTGGACTGGAGAGCCGCCATTGGCGGATACACCTTAAATACATCGTTTTTTTCAATTTGTGAGATTCTTGTTTCTCTTCCCGGTGACATTTCAACAAAGCCTTGTACAGCCAATAATTGCAGAGCTTCTCTAACCGGCGTTCTGCTGACGCCAAGCGCTTTCGCTAACTCGTCATCGTTGATTTTTTCTCCGGGAGCAAGAATGCCTTCCACGATCCATTTTTGAATTTGTTCCAATGCAATCGTTTTAGCAGTTTGTCTGACAGGCTTCGAGATATTTGACGGGATTGGCATAAGAGCATCACCTCTGAATATTGGTTTGTTTTTTTACCGCCGCTGTTTTGCCGGCGCTCTTCTTTTGCGATAAAACAAAAATCATCACCAAAATACACGCCGCCCCTAGCGCTTGATATAATCCGAAGGGCACGCCGAGCCACAGAATGGAGGATGCCACTGCAGCAACCGGCTCAGTGCACCCAAGCATGCTCGCTTCTTGCGGGAATAAGTATTTCAAGCTTGTCAAATACATATAAAAACCCAATAGCGTTCCGAAGATCACAATAAAACCGACTAATAAGCTCGCAGACACTGTCCATCCCTGCATATCAACGTCCCATGGTGGATGGATGAAGCTCATGCCAATGCCTCCGATCAGCATTCCCCAGCCAACCACGAGAGCAGAACCCCACTTTTTCAAAAGAGAGCTGGAGTACAGCGTATAAAAGGCCAAAGCCGCGGCAGAAAGCAATCCCCATATCACAGATAAAGACGAGACGGTTAATTGATTGACACTGCCGTTGGTCAGCAGTAAAAAAGTGCCTCCCAAAGCCAGCACAAGCGCGAACATATCCGCTATCTGAAAGGAGTTCTTCCGGGTCACAAGCAAAAACAGCATAATCAAAACAGGCGCTAAATACTGTAACAGCGTAGCCACAGCAGCATTTCCGGTTCCGATCGAAGCTAAAAATGTATACTGAACGCCCAGCATGCCAGCAATCCCGAAAACGATCAGCTGGATAGCCGATTTCTGATCCTTCCATATCCCCCACACAGCACGTCTGTTTTTGCCGGCACATATCATCATCAACAGAAGCACACCTGATAAAAGCAAACGCACGGTGACAAGCCACTCCACCGACACATCACTTGTTTCAAACAAATGCTGGGCAGCCGTCCCCGATAAACCCCAAAATGCTGCTCCGACTATGACCATAAAAAAACCGTATATCCGTTGTTTTTGAGTCGCCAATGCGCACCCTCCTGATAGATAATATGCAATATATTACATATTATATCGTTTCACTTTTCTGAATACAAAGGTTTTCACAAAAAAATTCTCCTCAGGAAGAGGTGTAGACACTGCGGACCAAACCGCCGTCCGCCCGAAGCTCGCCATTGATCGCGGAGGAAAGCGGGCTGCTTAAAAGTGTAACGAAGTGGGCGATTTCCTCCGGACGGATCAGTCTTTGAATGATGGATGTCGGCCGATGTTCTTTCATAAAACGCGCCTCAGCTTCTTGAACAGTCAGGTTTTCACCGGGATACAGCGAATTCAGCATCGTTTCCAACAGAATGGGTTTATTTTATTTTAATTTCGCTTCAAGTTTTGCTTTTGTAGCTGGCCCGTAAATACCGTTAGACTTAAATTAGTTAGAAGCGTTTCACTGCGTCATCGGTTCTCAAACAAATAAGTTAAATAGGAAAATTGACACAGATCAAATGATTCATTTCACACTTTTGAATCACATCGCTGTCTATTTCTTCATTTTTCCATGGTAATATCTTGTTGGGGCTATTGAAACGAAAGGATATGAACATGAAAGTATTTGAAGCCAAAACACTGTATTCAGAAGCAGATAGACGTGCAAAGGAATACAAAGAGTTAAGAAGCCAGATGGTCAATCTACAGAAAGCCTTCAAAACTGTAGCTGATTTAGATGACAGCGAGTTTTCCGGCAAAGGCGCCAACAACATTAAAGCATTTTATCAAGACCACGCAGGTGTAGCTGACAATTGGATTGACTTACTTGATATGAGAATTGCTTTCTTGACAAGCATTTCAGGCACTCTAGAGGACGCCAGCTTATCTGATGCATATATAGAAGAATCCTTCTTAGCACACGAGCTGGCTAACGCCTACACAAAATCAAAATCGATTATGTCTGAACAAAAGAAAGCGATGAAAGACATCTTACATGATATCGACGATATCCTTCCGCTTGATTTGTTCTCAACGGAAAACTTCAAAGACGATCTCGCCGATGCGGAGAACCATCGCAAAAAAACAGTCAATAAACTAGACAGCGTGGACGAAGCACTTGTTTCTGAATATGCCCAGTCAGAGCCTAACGAGCAATTCATCAAGAAGGACTTCCAAAAGCTTGAGGAATCCACAGGCAAAGGCAAAAATGCTTCCCCTATCCAGTACAATGCCAAAGCGTATCGAGAAAGTGACATACATAAGAAAAAAGGCGATATCTCGAAACAGACTGAAGCCTATTTGAAGATCAAGAAAGATGAAGCGAAAGAACGAGAAATCAAAGAGCTGAAAAAGAAGCTAGCTGACGGAGTGACGGATCCGGATGAATACTTAGACATTGCCAAGAAGGTCGGATATGAGAACCTTACCCCTGAACAGCTCCAGTACGCAGTGCAGCTGGAACAAGCAAAACAGCTGAAGGACGTCGGTGAAAGTGTAATCAATGCCGGTAAGACAGTAATTGATTTCGTCGATGGGGTTAATGATGGAATTAACGATGCGATTGACGATACGATATATGGCGTCAAAGACTTGGTTGTGGGCGCATGGGACTATTCGCAGCTCCCTACCGAACTAAAACTCGCAAAAACAATTACAACCGTATTGAGCGTACCTTCTTATTCAAAAATCATCTGGACAAACCTTGCCGACTCATGGAATGATAAAATGATAAATGGCAATGCATACGAAAAAGGGCATTATATCAGTTATGTGGCAGGAAATATCGTTGGCACAAAAGGTGCGGGTTCCGCAGTGCAAACCACGAGCAAACTTTCTAAAGTAGGCAAAGTGGTTGAAGGTGGATCAGCCGCTGCTCATGTCAATAAAGGGATAAACAAAGGCAAATCTTATTTCAATTCTTTCGTTAAAAATAAGAATGATCTTGCACTTGTGGGGATTGCACAAGACGTCGAGAATACGTATAACGCAAAAAATACGCCTCTATTAAAAAGTATGATTGAAGATAAAAAAGAGAGTGTTCTGAGAAGATCTGAACGTTCTAACAACATGGGTATAGGTAATGTCAAACAAGGTGATAGTACCCCTCTCGCACCTGGTGGAGGGTTAGCTGCTCATGAAGCAAAAGGCGGGCATCTTATTGAAAGACACGTTGGGAAGACCGACGAAGAACTAATTCAAAGACTTGATAAGAGCAAAATGAGTAACAAGAAGATATCCGGTTCATCATCATTTAAAGATAGAGCAACTGCAGAAAGAGTTGCTAATAGCGCTCTCACTAATAATAAAGTAAAAATAGAAAAATGGTTAAATAGTGATGTGAAAAAGCCTTTAGTACTCTCTTATAAAGGGAATGAAGTTTTAGGAAGAGGAATACCAAAGGGAGAAGATACAATTACTGATTTAACTAATGCTAAAATTATATTGAAAAAGAACAAAGATGGTAGCTTTATATTAACTGGCTACCCAACGAGGTGATACCATGATAGATACAAACATTTCCGAACCTGTATTTCAATTTCTAGGAGGTATTTTTCATCAAGATATAGAAACTCCAGAATCAGCACTGGACGAATACTTAGAAGAGATTCCAAAAGAAGAGCAAGAAACTGATATAGCAGCATTAAAAGATTTTATTAACAGTGATTATTCGGATGAAGAAAAGAATGATTTTATCGATGAAGCTGCTGATGGAGTGGACATTCGTAGTTACGGAGTATCTCCATTAGTATGGCTCGAACAAGTTATTCAAAAAATAGAAAAGAATATTAAAACTTTATAATCCATAAAAGGCCCCTTGAATTTTCAAGGGACCTTTTATTACTTCAATTTTTCTTCAATTTTCGCTTTAGTAGCTGGTCCATAAATGCCGTCAGCAGTCAGGCCACTTACTGACTGGAACCGTTTGACCGCGTTTGCTGTTTTCGGACCATATACCCCGTCGATACCGTTATTCTTTGCTCCTTTATCTGGATAGAAATAAAGAGCCGCCAGAGCGTTTTGAACCTGTCTGACTTTCGTTCCTTTCGTCATCGGACTTGTCACTTTAATAACTCCGGAAGGCAGTGCATATGACGTTTTTTCACTGCTTGGTTTAGTGCTTGAAGCGCTTGAACCTGTGAGCTTTAATACTTGGCCGACCTTTATCAAGTTCGGATTCTTGATACCGTTCAACCTTTGCAGGGTTGCCATACTTACGCCTGTTTTCTGTGCAATGACAGAAAGAGCATCACCTTTCTTCACGGTGTACGTCGCCCCGTTAGCCTTTGTTTTCGTTTTCGTAGGAGAAGGTGCTTTTTTACCACCAAGGCGTTCTAATTCTGCAGCAATGGCGGCCTTCACTTGTGCCCATCTTCCCTCTGACAAAATACGGTGCGGGCAATACTTGCCGTTCCAGTCTTGATCCTTTCGTACACGATCAATCCCCCAGCCGCGTTCTTTAAATAGCTGCGCCACAAACTTGATAAACAGCTTTTCTGCCGCCTTATATTTAGTGCCTCCCGATTTGCTGTAACAGATTTCAACCCCGGGACTGTAGTGCCGAAACCGGAGCTAGAGCAATGAAAAGACAAAAAAAGCGCTAAAAAGACAGCACCGGTTACATCAGATTATAGGGTTTTGGTTCTTTTTAGCATAGCGACCAGTACAATTGACTGACTCAACGAAAAAACCGCAGTGCCCTCGAAAGCTTTAAAAGCCTTGATAGCACTGCGGTTTCAAAGTATGTATGGAGACGGTGGGAGTCGAACCCACGTCCAGAAACATCGATTACTTAAGCGTCTACGAGCGTAGCCTGCATATTTGTAGTTTCACTCATCTTCTTGCCTGCGGGCGGGCCTTCCGAGAGCTAGTCTGTTCATCTCTTCTTACGTTCTCAGACGGGAACGCAAGCGTAGCCTACTTGGATGTGCTCTTCACAGACACATAGGCAATGTCAGGAAGAGCTCGCTGCGCTTATTAGGCAGCTAATGCTACGTTTTGGTTAAAACTGTTAGTTTTGCCAGTTATATTTAGATGCGTGTTTACGAGATCGCCTCTCGGCTCGCAGCTCAAGCTCGATCCATCCCTGTCGAATCCGTAACGTCCCCTTGTGATAAGGGAAATACGGGAGAAAATATCAAGCTCTCACTCAAACTGGCTATAGTCTTATTATAACATGATCACGGCGCTTTTCAATTGTCAAATCCTTGAAAAAAAGCAGCGTTGCGATCTGATCGTGAACACAGTATAGCACAGGCCTGATTTTTGAATCAAGCACTATGCCTTTAGAAGCCTTTTTGACTATCTCTGAACGCTCTTTCGATTTCCCGCTTCGCGTCCTTGCGCTTCAGGTCTTCCCGTTTGTCATAGTTCTTCTTCCCTTTTCCAAGGCCGAGAAGCACTTTGGCAAAGCCGTTTTTCAAATACAGCTTCAACGGAACGAGAGAATAGCCTTTTTCCTTTGTTAGACCGATCAGCTTGTTAATCTCCTTGCGATGCATTAACAGCTTTCTCGTCCGAAGCGGATCATGGTTGTAGCGGTTTCCCTGTTCGTACGGGCTGACGTGCATATTGTGGAGAAACACTTCTCCCCGTTCGATTTTGGCAAAGGAATCCTTAAGGTTTACGCGGCCGGCGCGAATCGATTTAATTTCGGTTCCTTGCAGAACGATGCCTGTTTCATAAGTTTCTTCTATAAAATAATCGTGATTGGCTTTCTTATTTTGAGATAATACTTTTCCTGACCCTTTTGGCATGCCAGAACCTCCTCTCTCTAAGGAAAAACTGTCCACCTTTTGCGATACGCTCTATTTTACCAAATGTCACGTACCTCTACAATGAAAAGCTGTTTCCGAAAGAAAGCAAATAGAGCGCCGCGGCCCTATTTGCTGGTTGAGCTGTTATTTCTTCTTTTTCCGTTTCTGTTTCGGCGCGTTTTGAAAACCGCGTTTTTTCTTTTTCGGCTTCGGCTTCGTGAACCATTCCCCTTTTTCCTCAGATGGAGCTGGAGAAACAGGCGAATTGGTGCTTTGGACGCGTTTTCTGGCAGGCTTTCCGCGTTTTCTGCCCCGGCTGCTGTCCAGTTCCTTAGGACGACGCGGAGAGCCTTTCATGCCGACGATTTCAAAATCAATATTGCGCTCGTCTTTATTGACATCGACCACCTTGACCGTGATTTCATCTCCAATGCGGAAGACGTTGCCTGTCCGCTCGCCGATCATTGCAAAATGCTGCTCGTCAAAGCGGTAGTAGTCATCGGTCATAAAGCTGACGTGGACGAGCCCTTCGATTGTATTCGGCAGCTCGACGAACATTCCGAAGTTTGTCACGGAACTGATCATGCCGTCAAACTCTTCACCGATTTTATCAAGCATGTATTCCGCTTTTTTCAGATCATCCGTTTCACGCTCGGCGTCAACTGCCCGGCGCTCCATTGATGATGTATGTTCGGCGATATCCGGCAGGCGTTCAGCCCACTTTTCCTGTGTCGCTTCATCGACTTTGCCGTTGATTAAATACGTTCGGATCAGACGGTGAACGATTAAGTCTGGATAACGGCGGATCGGCGATGTGAAGTGCGTATAGAATTCCGTTGACAGACCGAAGTGCCCTAAGCTTTGCGGGTCGTATTTCGCCTGTTTCATCGAACGGAGCATGACAGTGGATATCACTGTTTCTTCAGGTTTGTCACGCACAGCGTCCAGAACGCTTTGCAGCGCGCGCGGATGAATATCTCCCGCGGTTCCTTTCACCACATAGCCAAATGTCGTGACGAATTCTAAAAACTTTTGCAGTTTTTCGGCATTCGGCTCTTCGTGAATCCGATATATAAACGGTACGTTCATCCAATGGAAATGCTCCGCTACTGTTTCGTTCGCCACGAGCATAAATTCTTCAATCAGCTTCTCGGCGACTGAGCGTTCTCTGATGACAACGTCTTTCACCGCTCCTTCTTCATCAACAAGCACCTTTGCTTCTTTAAAATCAAAATCAACGGCGCCGCGGTTCATCCGCTTATCACGCAGAATTTGAGCCAGGCGCTCCATGTCTTTGAACATGGAAACAAGCGGCTCGTATTTTTGTTTCAGCTCTTCATCATCGTCAACAAGAATTTGATTCACATCTGAATACGTCATTCTTTCTGTTGTTTTGATGACACTTTGGAAGATCTCGTGCTCCGTGACCTGCCCTTGGCTGTTAATGGTCATTTCACAAGATAGGGTCAAGCGGTCAACCTTTGGATTTAAGGAACAGATTCCGTTTGACAGTCTATGCGGAATCATTGGGATGACACGGTCAACCAAATACACACTCGTCCCTCTTTCAAGCGCTTCTTTGTCAATCGGGGAGTTTTCGGTTACGTAATGGCTGACATCGGCAATGTGCACGCCAAGCTTATAGCTTCCGTCATCAAGCTTTGTCACTGTAACTGCATCATCCAAATCCTTCGCGTCCGCCCCGTCAATGGTGACAATCACCTGGTCACGAAGATCGCGGCGGTCTTTCAGGTCTTTTTCGTCAATGGTGTCAGGCGTACTTGATGCCTGTTCCATGGCATCTGCAGGAAATTCTCCCGGCAGGCCGTGCTTATGAATCACCGATAAAATATCGATGCCCGGGTCATTTTTGTGGCCGAGAATGGTTTCAATCTCGCCCTCTGCGTTCATGCGGCCTTCAGGATAGCTTGTCAGCTTGACAACAACCTTATGCCCTTCCGCCGCACCGTTTTTCCCATTTTTCGGGATAAAAATGTCACTCGTGATTTTTTTATCATCCGGAACAACAAAGCCGAAGTTTCTTGTTTCAGTATACGTACCGACAACCCGCTGAATCGCTCTTTCTAAAATGCGGATGACGGTCCCTTCCTGTCTGGAGCCGCTTGACTGTGAATTCAAGCGAACCATGACGATATCACCATTCATTGCCGTATTCAGCTCATTAGGCGGAATAAACACATCGCTTAACGACGTATCCTCTGGCAGCAAAAAGGCGAATCCCTTTGCATGTGCTGAGATCTTTCCTTTTATTAAATTCATCTTCTCCGGAATCCCGTAGCGGTCGCTTCTCGTTCGTACGATAAGCCCTTTGTCTTCCAAGGCGACTAACGCTTTGACGAGTTCTTTAAACTCCTCGGCTTCCGTAATATTTAACATCTCCTCTAGTTCCTGAACAGTCAGAGGCTTGTACGCCTCTTCCTTCATAAACGAGAGAAGCTTATCCATAAATGCTTCTTTTTCCATTATTCAACCTCCTGTTGATTACCAATCGAGCTTCTCTAAAAATTCATACACATCCTGATGGACGAGGTCTCGTTCTTTGTCTAGCGTAATGACATGGCCTGACTCCTCGTACCATTTCAGGTGTTTATCATCAGTTTCCACTTCGTTGTAAATGATATTGGCGCTTTCGGTATTAATCATGTGATCATGTCGAGCCTGAACCACAAATGTCGGTGAATAAATCATATCGACATTGTTCCGCACATCAGCAATTAAGTTTTGCAGTGCCTTGAGCGTATTCATCGGCGTTTTTTCGAATTCCTTCATTTCCTCTTCAATTTGCTCCGGGCTTTTCCCCTCGAATTTTTTGTAATTGCGAGCGTATGAAAGGACGCCCTGGTACATGACCTCTTCACTCTTAATATGCATTGGCGCGCACATTGGGACAATTCCCTTTATGGGTACAGTGTAACCCAATTTCAGCGAAAAAACCCCGCCAAGCGACAGTCCGCAGGCAGCAATGTTCTCATAACCTTCAGATGTTAAGTATTCATAGCCGTCCATGACGTTTTTCCACCAGTCTTCTGGCCCCGTATGTACTAATTCTTCAGGAGGGACGCCGTGTCCTTCATATTGAGGCGCATGGCACGTATAGCCCCGTTCATTTAAGTAACGCCCCAGCATTCTGACATCCGCCGTATTTCCTGTAAAGCCGTGCAGCAACAGCACCGCTTTATCTCCGCCTTTAAATGTAAATGGTTTTGGTGTCACAACTTTCATGCTCAGTCTTCCTTTCTATCTGCACGATCATTTTAGTTTTCCACAGTTTGCCCAGAAAAAAACGCTCTGAATATCACCAGAAACGTGAAAAAGGCCTGACTTCACATCAGACCTTATACAAACATTGCCCTATAGGATATAAGCAAGCGCAATCGTTAACACGAAAAACAAGACTGCCAGCACAACCGTGATGCGGTGCAAAATCAAATCAAGACCTCTTGCTTTTTGTTTCCCGAAGAGCTGCTCCGCTCCGCCTGAAATCGCACCAGATAATCCGGCACTTTTACTGGATTGAAGCAAAACGACAATAATAAGTGCAATGCTGACGATAACCAATAAGGTAATCAAAACCGCGTGCATCCCATACACCTCCAGACTCACTGGCCTACATTACTTCTATTTTACATGAAAAGGATTGGCATGTCACGCTGTATCAAACGCCAAAAGGCGGGATAAGACGTATAATCTTGGTTACCCTATGCATATGAAAAGGTCAAAAGGAGAAAAACAATGCCCCTTATCAGCATAGCCAGCAGAAAACACCTTTATTACGAGGAATATGGACAAGGAATTCCTATTATTTTTATTCACCCGCCGGGCATGGGACGTAAGGTTTTTTATTATCAGCGCCTTCTCTCCGAGCATTTCAGGGTGATTTTTCCCGATTTAAGCGGCCACGGCGACAGTGATCACGCGGATCAGCCAGCCTCCATCTCTTATTATGCGAACGAGATTGTGCAATTCATGGACGCTCTTCACATGGATAAGGCTGTATTATTCGGGTATTCCGCCGGCGGGTTAATCGCCCAGCATATCGGCTTTACCCACCCGGACAAAATATCTCATCTTGTTCTCTCCGGCGCTTACCCCGCTGTTCATCACGTAATCGGAGAGAAGATTCACAAGACGGGAATGTATTTGCTCGAGAAAAACGCCGGTTTGCTCATCAACATCCTTGCTGTCAGCCACACAAAAAACAAAGAAATTCGACATCTATTAACAGGCCATATGAAAAAAGCGGACCTTGTCCATTGGCATCAATATTATCAGGATTCGCTCCGTTACAACTGCATTGAACAGTTGCCTCAATTACACATGCCAATGCTGTTTATGTATGGCGGCCTGCGGGACTGGACCTTTCCTGCCTCAAGCTATTACCGCAAAGCTTGCAGCCATGCCGAATTTTTCAGGTTGGAATATCAGGGGCATCAACTGCCGACAAAACAATGGAAAACATGCAATGAACTGGTGACAGGCTTTGTGTTGACACATCATTCATAGGGATAGAAAACGCTTGGTCTCCTTGCGTTTCCTGCCATCTATTGACTTTTGTCAATGAAATCATAGTAAAAAAGATCCTCAAATTTCAAGTTAAAATAATGAAGCATTTTACCGATCACAAGCTGTCCCGGCCGCCTTTCTCCATTCAGCACGCGGCTCAGTGTGGCGGGTGAGACCCCGATTTCCAGCGCAAGCTGATTAAGGGAGTAATCGTTATTGACCATATACTGCAAGACATAATCACGTCTAATCTGTATCTTTTCTACTGGCACTTTCCTCACCTTCCATTCCTGGGAAACTTTTTTCTATACTTTTACATTACGGCTTATGTTAACTTTTGTCAATACATTTCCAGCCTACCTATTCCCTTTAGTCAATAAACATACTAAAATATGAGTAACAGTGAGGAACGGGGTGAGTTACATGGAAAGCTTTGGCGAACAATTGCGGTCATTGCGAGAAGAGAGAAAATTAACAGTCAACCAGCTGGCGACTTATTCAGGCGTAAGCGCGGCCGGCATCTCCAGAATCGAAAATGGCAAACGGGGCGTACCCAAACCCGCCACCATCAAAAAACTGGCGGAAGCCTTAAAAATTCCTTATGAAGGGCTTATGTATAAGGCTGGTTACATCGAAGAAGTGCATGAAGCCAGGGCTCCTTATGAAACGAAGTGCAAGCTGCTTGAAAAAGCGGAGGCCTATGGCTTGAAAAATCTAGCTCTTCTTGAAAAAGAAAAGTGGCAATATCTCAATAAAGAAGATTTGCTCATGCTCGATCATTATTTTTCGTTTATCTCAGACGAAGCCAAAAAACGTTCTGCTGACTAATCCTTGATAGAAATGAGGCGATCACCATGTCACCGTTCGGACAGCAATTGCGGGAGCTGCGCCGCGCCCGCAAACTGACAGTGAATCAGCTCGCGGTATACTCAGGCATCAGCTCGGCAACCATATCAAAAATTGAAAACGGCAAGCGGGGCACGCCAAAACCCGCCACTATCAAAAAACTGGCGGCCGTATTGAAAGTGCCCTACGAAAACCTGATGACGGCAGCAGGACATATTCGGGCCTTTCCAGAAGAAATCCGCGAAGCTTCGGAAAGCTATCAATCCGTTTATGGCATTTATCAGACGGCTGTCACTCGCGGAGTGAAGCACCTCCCGATTTTCAATAGCCAAAAATGGGGATATCTCTCCAAACAGGATATTGAACATCTCAGCAAATACTTCGATTTTTTAGCCTCGGAAGCAAAAAAACGAACCTCTTCTTCATAATCTCCTGTATCTCTCTTCGTGCATTTTATCAATCACGCTTGGATACCCTCGCTCGTCATTTGCGTTATAATAGTGACAGACGAGGTGAAAAGTATGAACCAATCAGAAATGTGTCCTAGATTTGAAAAAGCAGTCGACATCTTGAGTAAACGCTGGGTCGCTTTGATCGTATTTCAGCTCTTGAACGGATCGCAGCGATTTAGCGAAATTGAAGCAGCACTTCCAAATCTAAGCGGCAGAGTTCTGTCAGAACGGCTGAAAGAACTTGAGCTTGAAGGAGTGGTGAAGCGGGATGTCATCCCCGAAACTCCGGTTCGCATCGAATATTCATTGACCGATAAAGGAAAAGCGCTAGCCCCCATTTTGGGTGAGATTTCGAAATGGGCGACGGATTGGATTGACCCTTCCTTTCACTGATGAATAGTAAAAACGGATCATCTCGATATGAGATATCCGTTTTTTATTTTTATTTATTTCCAGATGAAAAATCAATTTATCTGCCGATATATAGTACATCACAGTACTTATAAAGGAGAACACGTATATGCGATTGACGATTTCCCGCAAATTTAGCCTGGTATTTTTGACACTGATCTTGATCAATTTACTGATAGGCGGAATAGGCGCTTTTAATATGCAGCATATCATTCAAAAGACAGATGAAATCAACACACGATGGATCGATGGAATTAAGCAAATTACATCCGTTAATTATTTGACGGAACACCTCTCTTCGAAAGAAAAAGACTTTCTCATTTATACAGAGAAAGAGAAAATGGATACGCTTGAAAAAGAGATGAGCCAAATCCTCAACGAGCTCAATCAAACGCTCGATAACTATGAAAAAACAATTTTCAGTAATAGCAGCAAAGAACGAAAGCTTTTCGAAGAACTCACAGCTGAAGTGGACGCATATGCTGCGATTCATGAGCAGATTGTAGAGAGCGGCCGCACCAATGATATGGATAAAGCAAGAGGGCTGCTGACGCAGACTGAAGCTGAATATGAGGATTTAAAAACAACAATCACCCAGCTTGTTGAACTGAATAAAGAAGGCAGCAACACAGCTGTGAAACAAGCCAAGGACGCTTATCATAAAGGACTCATTTATTCGGCTGTCCTTCTAACAGCTTCCATTGTTATCAGTGTTATGATTTGGTTATATATCAATCGCAGCATTGTGAAACCGATCATTCGCATGAAGGAATCCGCGAATGAAATTGCTGTAGGAAATCTGTCGAATGACATAGAGCCGCTCAACTCAAAAGACGAGCTGGGCGATCTGAACGAAGCACTGCAAAAAATGGTAGGCAATCTGAGAGATATCGTCGGGTACTCAAAGGAAATCTCAAGCCGGGTTCTTTCCTCTTCACAAGTACTGACAACAGCTACAAATGAAACGAGATCCGGCAGCAAACATATTACCGAAACGATGAACGAAATGGCAGAGGGCTCTGAACAGCAGGCCCAAGACGCCGTGACGATTGCCGAATCGATGAACGAGTTCACCGAAAACATTGACAAAGCCTATAATCACGGCATGACCATCAGCGATACGTCTCAAAATGTTCTCGGACTCGCGGTAAGCGGAAATGAAAATATGGCTACGTCATTGCAGCAAATGAAGACGATCCATCATATCGTTCAGGAAGCCGTTCATAAAGTGAAATCGCTGGAACAGCATTCCCAGGATATCAACAAGCTCGTTCAGGTCATCAATGGCATTGCCGAGCAAACGAATTTGCTGTCACTAAACGCCGCGATTGAAGCTGCCCGCGCGGGAGAAAGCGGCAAAGGCTTCGCCGTTGTGGCAGAGGAGGTCAGAAAGCTGGCTGACGGCGTTTCTGATTCCGTGCAGGATATTACCCGGATTGTAGGCGGCACACAGCAGGAAATCCACGCTGTCATCAAGTATTTAGAAAGCAGCTTTACAGAAGTCGAAAAAGGAACAGAAAACCTGACAGACACCGGACAGGCTATGCAGCAAATCAAGCATTCCGTCACCAACGTCGCAGAAAGCATTAAGGAAGTAACGAATGGCCTGAAGCAATTAACAAACCAATCGATTACCATCAATCAATCGATCGAAAATATCGCTTCTGTATCTGAAGAGTCGGCCGCCGGCATTGAAGAAACATTTTCAATTACCGAGCAATCCGCCCACTCTATGGACCAAGTGCTCCAGAATGCCGAAGAGCTTGAGCAGCTGGCGAAGGAGCTCAATGAGAAGATGGATCAGTTCACCATTTAAAAATAACCCACGTCCCGTTAGGGCGTGGGTTTATTCCTTATTAAGGGGATTTTGACTCGAACCTCTCCTCCACCCGCTTTCGTATTTCCAAGAGCAAGTTCTCCGCTGTGAAGGTTCACTGCATTTTTAGCAAACGTCAATCCCATTCCATAATGTCCTTTAGCATGGCGGCTCTTATCATCCATGTAAAAGAGTTCTGTTGCTTTTTTTAATGCTATTTCCGAAAATCCGCTTCCTGTATCTCTCACAAAAAAATAAAAAGACTCAGAATCGCATTTTGCATGCACTGAGACGGTTCCGCCTTCCGGTGTATAGTCAACTGCGTTTGTTAAGATATTCAATAATGCCCTATGTAACAATTGCCGGTCTATTTGCGCTTCTTTCAATAAATGTTCTTTTTTGAACGATATGTTTATTTTTTTATTTCCTTTATAGGCGGATATATCTTTCTGTAACGTTTCTGTCAGCTTCTCTACAGATGCTTTCTCAAAATGAATCGTTAAGGAATCCTCCGTTTTCGATAGGTGAATAAGCTGATACATATATTGTTCAATTTGATTTCCTGCTCCAAGGATATACTTTGTATACTCAGCTTGTTCTTCGTTTTGTTTTGACAAGCTGAGTAATTCGGCATTTCCCTTAATAATCGTAATTGGAATCTTGATGTCATGCGCCAAAGCGCCTATTTGTTCTTTTTTGTTTTTTTCTAAACGCCACTGTGCCTCAAGTGAGGACTGAAGTGCATCTCTCATTTCAATCAAAGAATCAATCACATCATCGAATTCCTTAATATGTGTAAATTCGGGAGTGAATTGTAAATTTTGCTCTTTTATATATCGGGTGATGACGTTCAATGTCTCAAAATGCTTTCTTAACCGATTCGCAAAGTAAGTTGTTATAATAGAAATCACTATAATGAGCAAGATAATCAAAATACAAATACTCGTTAATTCATAATTAGGAAGGTATTTTCTTAGTAAAGGCGAACCGAAATCGGCCCGTAATGAATACTGCAAAACACAATATTCATTACCTCTATCAATCACCATATATCCTTTTTGCTTATAATTGACATACGGTTTTTTTTCAATCTTTTTTTTGACCAGCTGCAGATCTTTTTCTTGAATAGTTCCAGCCGTTTTTTGTTTTGTTTCTTTGTCAAGGATGGCATATGACATTGTATCAGGAATCATATCGGCAGTTACTTTGTCGATGGTTTCCAGCTTCGGCGCAAGTTTTTCCGCTTCCCGTTCATTATAATTCGCTGGGTGTGAGAAACCTGTGTTCATCGCGATCGTATTCACAAAAATATATAGCAGTGCAAGCACGACCAAGCTCACACATAGGGTCACCATATACTTTACCAGTTCTCTAAGAAGCGTTTTCCGGCTCTTCACACCTATTCCCATTTGTACCCAACGCCCCATACTGTTTTGATGGGATCTGCATGATGCTCTTTACATTTTTTTCGAATCGTTCTGATAAATTCAGTAATGGTTGAATACAAGGCATTCCCCTCTAATCCATATATCTCCTCGTAAATTTGTTCTCTCGAAAATGTTCTCCCTTTATGTTGAGCTAAAAATTCACAGATTTTATATTCATTTTTTGTTAGGTTGAGTTTGTTGTTATTGATAAATACCTCTTTACTATCAAAATCAAATAAAAAACCGGAGATCACTCTCTTCGATTGGTGTTTATCTCTCTGTTCCCTTCTTAAGTGAGCATTCACTCGGGCACTAAGCTCTTTAACGCCGAACGGCTTTGTAATATAATCATCTCCGCCGGTAATAAGCCCTTTTACTATCGCTTCCTCTTCCGTTTTAGCCGTGAGGAATAAAATGGGACAATCAACCAAAGGCCGTATTTGTTCACATAACTCAAATCCATCAATATCCGGCATCATTACATCTAGCAAAATTAAATCATATCCTTGAAATAACTCGGGCGGCTGTCCATGAACATGATCTAAAATGTCAACTTGATGCTGGTCACGGCGCAGAATATTTTGTATCAGGACAAGAATATCTTTTTCATCATCGACAGCAAGGATTTTTGCCATTTCCCGGCCCCCTCATACTATTCAAATGTTTTTCTGCCTTCCCATTTACTAAACCAAATAAGACTGGCAATCATTGTACATATTATACCAAAAACCATGATCAATACACCTGAATGTATTTCATGCATTAACAAAGGGTGATTCCCTTGATTTACTTCTTTAAAGTGAAGTAATCCATGTAAATCTGACAATCTAATCCCCCAAGCCCACGGGTTATATTTCCATATCGCATCGCCTAGTCCAGTGTTCATTAGAGCTGTCATGAGCAGGCCCGCTCCTCCTATCAGGACAGAAGCTCCCATTCCAAACATACAGCTGATAAAAAAGTAAATACAATATAGGACTACACTGCCCGCAACTAGCCAGGCACCACCCATTATAAACATATCGTAAGACAAATCCGGCACGTTTAAAATAAACTTTAGCCCTATGAAATAGATCAATAGCGCTAAACCAATAGAGAAAACCTCCATGATAAGCAGCATGAACAATTTACTGACATAAGCAATCACTTTCGGAGCTGTGCTCCCTAGTAACACATGAAATTTCCCCGCCTGTTCTTCTAAGGTTGCAGTCATTCCGCACAGCACCCCGATGAGCAGCGGCAATGCTACTCCAATCGCTTCCATAAAAGACTTATACAAGTGAAATTGGCTTTGATCTCTCCCATAAAAATAGAGGATCAATACGCATGAACAAACGATAGGAATAATAAAATGCAACCACATAAAGGAGGTGTGCTTGGTTTTCTGGAAATCAGCTTGTAAACACCTCAAAAGCAATCTCACCTTACATCGCCCCCTGCTTTTTTGTTCTGTAATCGCTGGAAGGAGCAAATGAACGGCTAGTGAAAAATGCCAGTAGCAAAAATAACAGAATAGAAATCACTATAGCAGGAGGGACGACCAGCCAACTCAATAAAGGATCATTATTCTCAAGCAGCAGGCCATTAGGGTGAATACCAATAGTTGGAGCCATCATTCGAATTGGCCAGCTCCACGGTATGAACCACCAAAAGGAACGAGAGGCCGGCATAATGCCCAGAATGAATGTTCCTATCAGATTTAACATGACCGCTATTGTCAACCCCCACTTTTTTGCCACAAATAAACAGAGTGGTATCTGCCAAAGACTTGTTAACCAAAGCAACAAGCTTGCAGCGATTGTAGAAAGCGTAATAATGGCAAAATCAGCGATAACGAATCCCATGAGTAACATAAAAATCAAAAATACAATCTGAGATAATAGAGAATAAATGACAATAATGATAATTTTAGCATACCATACTTTCCCCAGATTTATAGGCAATGAATACGTCCCATTATAATCGGAGGCCTTTTTTTCTTTTTGATGAGATAAAGAACAAAATAAAGCAATCATTACCGGCATAAACAAAATAGACCACCAGTTATAAGTACCTGATACAAAAAACTGAACGTTCATTAAAAAAGAAAAACCTATATTAAGAAGAGGTACAAAGATAATCATTTTTCTAGAAAACGTCCTCTTAAACTTTAGGTTTTCGGCTTTTATATAATTTATCATCTTTTGACACCTTCTTTTTCACGGCTTGCCTTTACCACTTCCATAAATAAGTGCTCCAAATCATCCGCCTCGTTTATTTTCCCCTCATACCCGAGATGACCGCCGACGATAATGCCGATATGGTCTGCAATTTGCTCTACTTCTGAAAGAATGTGACTAGATAAAATGACCGTGATTCCCTCCTGAGGAAATGAGCGAATAAGGTCTCTAAGTTCCTGTATTCCTATTGGATCTAACCCGTTCGTAGGTTCATCAAGAATTAATAATGTAGGGTGATTTAATAGGGCGATTGCAATTCCAAGCCGCTGCCTCATTCCCATCGAAAACTGCCCTGCTCTTTTCTTCCCAGCATGCAGCATATCCACAGTCTTTAGCACACTGTGGATGCGATCTTCGGGAAGGCCGAGCAGCGTGGCATGTACTTTCACATTTTCAAATGCTGTTAAATTATCGTAAAGAGGCGGAGATTCTATTAACGATCCGATATTTTGCAGATCAGATCGTTTCCATTTATGTCCGTCAAAGAAAACCTCACCTGATGTTTTACGTAAAATTCCCGTTAAAATTTTTAGGGTTGTCGATTTTCCAGCTCCATTTGGTCCCAGAAGACCGTAAATGCTGTTTTTTTGAACAGTTAATGAAACATTTGAAACAGCTGTTTCTTTGCCAAACCTTTTTGTAAGACTTTTGGTTTCTAATAAGACTGTACTCATGTCACTCTCTCCCTTGTTCCGTTTCATTCTTTATGAAGACCGCTCGATAATACTCACGATTAAACTCAACAATGATTTCCTCGTTGACATCAGTTCCCTCGTTTGTACTGTAAACCTTCCCATAGCGTAAAGGTTTTTTCTCTCTGATTTCATCCGGGTCATGAGAGATATACGGTTCTTTTAGTTCTTCTTCCGACCATCTCTTTCCATCACCATCTACAAAGAAAGTTTGGCCTATAGCCCCAATGACTTTTCCTTTTTTGTCTTCATCAACTTTATCTTTCAGCTGATAAAGTTTATCGTCATAGACCACTTGATCGAGTTTTCCCTTATCAATCAAGCTCTCCATTGTTTCAGATGTCTCGTTTTCGTTGTCATCAGTAAAATGCATTGTTTTTTTCGTTTCTTCAACAACCTTATCTTTAAACTTTGTGAATGATTGACACGCTGATAACGTACATAAAACAATGAAACAACCTAACAGGTTTACACATCTTTTCAAAAACAACATACACCACCTCAATCTTATGAAATTTCCCAATCGCTGTTAATTACCGACTTTATTGAGCCATATGAAGATGCTTTTTTACCGGATGCAGACCATTCTAGAATACTTTTATCAAAATTTAATCAAAAAACATTCCCAAGTGGAAACTTTAGGCATTTGGGGGCCAGCTCCACGATCACATGCCAAATAAAAAAAGTGTGATCAGATCACACTCCTCACTCTAGACGGACTATTCATCTCCAAATTAAAATGATTGTCTTACAAATATTCGATTCATTCATCTCTTGTCAATGGTCCCTTTATCTCCCATGAAGCTGAATATAAAAAACGGGTGTGAGATATAACTCTTTCACACCCGTTGCTTTTCACATGTCTCAACTCTAAAAAGATAAGTATGTATGACGCTTAGAAGTGCAAGGAGTCGAGGCAAAGTGATTAGCGGTTTTACTTATTTAGAGATTTTGCAGTTACAAGTAAGTGTTTGTAGGAAGCAAGTTTGCAATGCACCCGTTACACATCCTGGTGTGCAAAGTGATTCACTTTTCCATTGAGGAGTGATTTTAGAGTCTTGTTTAGAGACTTTTACAACATCCAAATCGAAATCATCGAACTTTGACATATTGGTCACCTCCTTTCAATACCTATATAGTAACGGAAAAATATCAAGATTTTATCATTTTTTCCTTTTTTATTAAATTAATAATGCTTTTGTCCAATCTGTTTTTGATCCTAATTCCATATTTAACATCCCTAACCCTACACCTACAGCGCCATCCAACAGACCAACGTACTGCAAAGGCACCACTTCGTCCCCTTCCATTGATTCATAGTTATGGAAACCAAAGATATAATCCTTGTCATAGAAGCTCATAATCTTTTGTTTGATCTCTTGAAGCTCTTCCTTAAAATACTCTTGTCCGGTGAGTTGATTGACGGCCAGCATAATCTGACCGATACCGCTATAACCATGGCATACGGTGGGTGAATAAATTCCCTTTATATCAGATATTGTGTATCTTAAATTTTGCACTCCGATATTTAAAAGTTCAGGATTTTGAAGTGCTTTTCCAGCTTTAACAATCGCCAGACATACACCAGGTCTCCCATAACACCAAGCATCTCTGCTAAAATTGACTGCGTTAGGCGGAGATCCGTTTTGATACTCCTCAAAGCTAATAATTCCCTTCCAAAACAAGCGGTCTTGCTCTTCTTTTTCGGAAAATCGCAGTAGGAAGTCCACCATTTTTTCAATCGCGCGTTCTTGCCCCTTTACTTCAATTCCCTGCATGAGTGCTGAAGACAGAACACAAATAGGACCAGGTATTCCATGTGCTAATCCCATATTAAAATTGCCGTTAGGATAAGCTTTTTTTTCAATATCAGTAAACTGATGTTGAGAAGGAATATGCCACCCAGGAACTGTTTCTCCATCTACGGTAATGTCTTCGGTTAACCTAACCAGATAGGTTAACATATCAATTAACAAGTCTCCCATAGCCTTATCTTCTTGAAATAGCAGCAGATAGCTTGCAATGCCGCTAACTCCTTCTATCACATCATAGTCACTCATATACACTTGCCGCTGCTCAAAATCAGCAAGCAATTGAGGTACGGTTTCAGCCAAATAGTCGTTAATACTAGAAATCAAACCATTATAATAGGTGAAACGTTGCGATAAACAGACTGCTGCCAGCCCAATGCCAGCTGCTCCAGAAAACATTGAAGGAGTATGCAGCCCATTTTCTTTTATTTCATTTACTAAAATCGACAAATATTGATGTCCTAGGTCGTCCCATCCTTCCTCAGGAAAATGGGCGTGCAATTCGGCATACAGCATGCAAATGCCAGGTATCCCATGACTCAAAGCAGTTGACTTCCAAGGGATCAGCGGAACTTCACCGATGCTGCGAAAATTATCTTTTTGATTCACTATTTCAAGCACTTTATCGTAATTAGAAATTTGACGAGCCATTTCTTTCACAATTTCAACTTCTATCCTTGATACAGTGCCTCTTTCCATTTGGTGCCTTCCCCCTCTAATGGATTCATATAGTTCTCGGATTCATCCATTTTTTTATATAACGGACAAGTTTTTAATAGCTCTTCATGTGATCCTATTCCTACAATTTCTCCTTCATCCATTACAATGATTCGATCTGCAAGTTTGGCAGCAACTAATCGATGGGAAATAAAGATTCCTATTTTATCTTTTGACAAGCTGAAAAAAGTATCGAAGGTTTCTTTTTCTGCAATTGGATCCAGCGCAGAACTGGGCTCATCCAAAATATACAAGGAAGCCTCCCTAAAGTAAGCTCTTGCCAAAGCAATCTTTTGCCATTGTCCACCGGATAACTGTCTTCCTTCATCAAACCATAGTCCGAGCTGTGTATCGAATTGATAGGAAGAATGGCTTTTTAAGAAATCGGCCTTTACAACATCGAGAACTTCATGCATTTTGTTTGTTTGATGTAGTTTATCAATTTGTCCGAATCCTATATTTTCTTTTAATGTCATTTCGTATTTCATAAAGTCTTGAAATAGCGCTGCAATTTGGTTCATATAACTTTCCATATCCAGTTCTTTAATATTTGTTCCATTAATCAAAATGTCGCCCTGCTGAACTTCATATAGGCCGGTAAGGAGCTTAATGAATGTACTTTTCCCTGATCCGTTTGGCCCGACAATGGCTACACGTTCTCCTTTATGCAAGGAAACGTTAATATGTTTCAGTGTCTGTTCTCCTTGGTTGGGATAGATAAAGCTGACATTTTGAAAAACAACAGAATGAATAGGCTCAACAATTGGCTTCTTGTGACCTTGACTTTTCTCTTCTTTTAATTCCAGAAATTCATACAATTGATTCATATAGAGATTGCTGTTATAGATCGAATAAATGCTTGTCATGATAGATTGTGAGTGATTTTGCACCAGCGAAACCGATCTGATATAGCTCATTACATTACCGACCATTATTTTTCCCGCAAAAGCAGACATGATGGCAATAAAAATAATGACAGCTCCAACTAATTGCACTGCAATCTCATATATAAGGTTCAAATACGTTTTCTTTCTTAATATCTTTGTATCTTGTTCTATAAATGATTTTTTGATATCCCAGTACTTGTTTAATAAATAATCCTTAAGGTTATACAATTTTAATTCTTTAAAAGAAAAGTCATGTGTGAGTATATAGCTGATATACCAAGACTTTCTTTCCTTTCCTGCCCTTTTCCAGTGTATGAAAAATTCTTCCTGACCAATTTTCAAGAAATAGAAAAGAGAAATGACCGGAATAACCAACAACAGGAGTGAGACTTTAGGATTCCATGACATCAAAAACGCAATTGATGAGAGCAGCGTCACAAAGGATGTGATCATTGTAATGATGGCTTGAATAATCTGATAGGGCTTATAACTGATCTCTTTCGTTACCCTCTCCAACTTGTCATATATTTCCGGGTTTTCAAAGTCCTTGAGAGCTAAATTACTGCTCTTTTTCATGACTTTATAGTTGAGCTTATAACCAATATTTAATTGAAATTTGCCATTATAAAATTCAGAAACCTGCGAAATGAGCTCCGAAAAAAAAGATACCCCTAGATATGTCAAGAAAATGGTGATAACAATTGAAACATCTTTCCGGATCGTCACAAGGGAATTAATCAGTTCTTGTGAAATATATAGTGAAACAATTGGCAGAATACCGGTAATAATGCTGAATACTATCAACTTTAAAAACAGTGATCTTTCTAAGGTGAAAATCAACTTGAACGTCTTAGGCATTTGTTTCATGATAAACAGCAGCTCTTTTAGCTTCAGTTGTTCCTTTACTTCCATACTAAACTACCATTCATCTTCTGATATCGTTGCGCATATAAAGAATGTCTGCATAGGGTAAGAATTTTATTTTCTAGTTCTCTGTCAGTTCCAAATAAACGATTGCAATGCAGATGGATGACACTTCCTATGCGTGAATAAATCTCATCTTTGTTATCAAATGCCTGTTTGATTAAACTTGCATAATGAGCTGCGGCCATTTTTCTTGCTTTCAACGTTTCATATAGTATTCTGCCATCATTTGTTTTCTTGAGATGATCCCAATCTCGATCAGAATTGCACATCTCAATATACAGTTCTCGATCCTTTTTAAATTCAGTACGATACTCATTCTGCAAGGAATTTCTCTCTAAAAAAGTTAACTGTTCTTCAAACGTTAGCTCGAACTGTTCTAAAAACTGTATAACCGAAACCATGCCTGCAATTTCCTTGCTTATCGCTATATCTTTCATCCGGTGCATTCTAATTATCGTTTCAACAACTTTGCTGTCTTCACAGAAAAGCTGTTCTGCAGCCTCCATAAGGCTTAGCCCGCCATATCGTTCTATCTCCCGCTCGTATTGAGTGATAACAAACTCTGAAACCAGCCCTTTTTCTCTTAAGCTTTTCAGCCAATTCAATAGTTGAGGAAACATGCTGTACAGCACTTCGGCTTTTCCATTCAATCTAAATCTTAAATGGGGCTTTGGATCCCGATACCTCATAAAGAAATGTCTGACTGGATATTGATCAGAAATCTGGTTATAAAAATCCGCTATTTCAAAAGCAATTAACTCTTCTTCCCTTGTTTGTTTACAATAAAGCTTAATAAACAGCCAATCTTCAAATGGCATTTTTACTCTGTCGGAACCACTTTCCTCTATTGCGTTAAGCATCGGTACATTCAATGGTTTTTCTGGCTGTTTTCTGAGCAGCGGAACGACGATTTCTCCAGAATAGACATGTTGGTCTCTATCCATCAATGCATCTTCATCATGCTCAGCAGCCATAAGTTGTAATGGCTGGTTATGGTCCATTTTTTTCAGTTCCCAGAAAAAAACCTCCAAAGTACGTTCATCCTCTATATCAATCAATAATCGATTGTCTGCGTTAACGATATAAAATGTTTGCGGCAGTTCATAAGTACGATGAAATTCAAAAAAAGCAGATTTCATCTCTTCTAGTGATGAATTCGAGTGCATGCTTACATCACTTTTGTATATCAGCCATTGTTCGCATGATAAGGTTATCTCTTTATATTTGATTTCAGGGATATACTTGAAATCACTATAGATGCCAACCCAAGGGAAGTCACTCCATTTTCTTTTTCCGTCCCTTGAAATTTCTAATAAGAATCGTATAGCGTTTGTCATTAACAACGGATTAAACATATGATTTGATTCAAAAGACAGAATTTCGCCAGTTGTTTTATGTCTAGCATAAAAGATATCGTTCTTATTGATTCCAATTAGAATATCTTCTGCTTTGACGGAATCATTAAGATGCAGAGCGCTATTCGTAAAAAGAGACATTTCTTTTTCTCGGTAGCTTACATTTCTAGTTACATTTCCAGACCTGACCTGATTAGGTACAATACTCAACTCACAAACTTTCGAATGTTTCTCTGTTAACTCTTTCTCCTTGTTATGTAAGGCCTCTATGACTCCACTGATTGAATCAGACATATAGGAAAACCTGCCAAATGTTTTCCCTGCGCGGGTTGACCCCACGTTAGGGCCTAAATAAAGCATGACTTTCCCATTTCGTAATTTAACAAAGAAATTGAGCTCAAGTGATAAAGGGATCTCTTCATCAGAAATGGTAGCGTTGCATATGCTATGGAATGTTTCGTCATTTAATTGAATAGGAGCTTTCTTTCTAACTGATTCAAAATACTTTCTCAGGAAAAATTGTTTCATTTCAGGTGAAAATTGATCCGGAAATGATGTTTCTTCAAAGAATTCATTAGCAGGATTCGTATAGGTAGCAGGCGCACCGATGCCAGTGTTTGAACAAAGCATTTCTAAAAGCGGAACTTCTCTTTCATATCCATAGCGCTCCAAAAAAACATGTTTGTACTTTTCTAAGTGGTCTACATTCTTCGCGGAGGGAGAAGCCATATAAGTAAACATGCTGGCCAATTCACTTATGGCAAGAGATGTTTCATGATCTAGTTGAATAGAGGAGTCTGCTAATCCAGCGTCTACTTGCAGAGGAGATGATGTCTTTATGAGTTTATCCATTGTTTCAATCAGATTTACATACTGATGCTCCCCCTCTCCGATCGCGATTCGATTATATGTATCTATCTGATATTGAATGTTCTTACAAGCCTGAATGAGATCATTCGGAATATGGCTGTTTTCCGCTTGAACAATTACATACTGAAATTGATCTGAAACAGTCATCGGCGGACGTAAATTTGATATCAAGAACTCTTTGTCAATAAGGTCTGTTACATACTGATTAATTTTATTGATTGGGGTATTTGGATAGTTATCTACCAAACAACGGATCATATCTTGATAAGCAGCAGATTCACCACAAAGTTCTTTTACCAAATGGAAAACCGAAGTCGCCCGAACACTAACTTCTTCAGATTTTCCATCTGTACTGTACAACAAGTAAGCCCGGTCACCTTTCATATAGCAAGCGGAATTTAATGTGAAAGAAAGCCGATCCGTGTATTCGTTTTCCAATTTTCTAATGAGTTGATAGAGCCACTTAAAATCAACCCGAGCCTTTTTGTAAAATGAGTGTTGGTCAAAAGACAATTGATTTCTATTGGCGAAAGACCCTATTCCCACCGAAGAAAAAAGGCCAAAAGGTGTGGTTCTCGTTGCTCTTCTTGTTGCATACTTCAAAATAGCCTGCTGAAAGTTGCGCTTCTTTTTCCCTTTTAATTTATTCGGCGATTGCAGGAAAGTATGTATTGTTTCGTAAAGCGTCCTGCTGGATACCAGTATTTGTTCACGAAACAATGAATCGTTGCAAAGGTCATATAATAACTGATCGATATCGTGAGAATTCTCATTTTTTAAGTCTTGATGTACTAAAGGAATCCGAATCATATAATGATCTATAGGTGTATATAAGGATTTCATATTAGTCTATAGCCCCCCATATTTATCCACTTTATATAATAACAACAATTCTACATCCCTCTGCAGAGTCCTCCATTTTATTCTATTTAAACCAAAATTATTACAATACTCTACTTATACTTTACATTCTAAAAATCAAAAAAATATCAAGATTCACCCAATAAATACCATAAAAAAAGGACTCTTTTCCCTCTCAGAAAAGAATCCTTTTTGCTTAAGTCTACACATTTATTACCTTGCTTCTGTTTTTTGGTTTCACTGGATTCAACACCCTTTCAATCCAAGCCATAATTAAATCTGCTCCTATAGCCATCACCGCAGTCGGTATCGCGCCGGCGAGAATAATCGCAGTTCCGTTTGTGGCGTTTGAGCCGCGGACGATCATGTCCCCAAGGCCGCCGGCGCCGACAAATGTGCCGATTGCCGTAAGCCCAATGGCAATGACGAGAGCCGTGCGCAAGCCTGCCATAATAACGGAAAGCGCGAGCGGAAGCTCAACCATCCGGAGCACCTGGAATTTCGTCATGCCCATTGCTTTTCCCGATTCTAAGTAGGCGTGTTCAATGCTGATAATGCCAGTGTAGGTGTTTCGAATAATCGGCAGAAGGGAATAGAGAAATAATGAAACAATCACGGTGTTTGCGCCGAGACCCATGACAAGCATCAAGACGGCCAGCATGGCAAGCGCCGGGATGGTCTGAATAACGTTTGTGACGGCAAACACCCAGGCTGACAAGCGGCGATAATGCGCAATAAGGATTCCGACCGGAACCCCGACAACAGCGGCAAACACAACGCCGTAAGCCGACATGAGAAAGTGGCGGCTGAATTCTTCCATGACGTAGCTTCCGTTTTGCGTATAATACGTCATTAACTGTTCAAGCACGTCCATTGCCTTCGTCCCCCTTTCACGATTCGAAGTAGTGATGCGTTTCTAAATATTCCTTGGCAACGACAGACGGTTCTTTTAGATTGCCATCGACTTCGTAGTTGAGCTCTTGCATTGTGGCTGTGTCGATTTTCCCGATCATTTTTTGGATCACGCCTTCCAGCTCAGGGTGTTCTTTTAGAACATGTTGCGGAACAACCGGAGAGCAGTCGTACGGCGGGAAAAATTGTTTATCATCCTTTAGCATTTTGAGGCCATAGGACTTGATTCTTCCGTCTGTGGAATACGCGAGCACAATATCCATTTTTCCGTTTTTCACCGCGTCGTACACAAGGCCGATCTGCATTGGATACGTGCCGCCGAATGCCATGCCGTACGTTTTTGTAAAGTCTTTATAGCCGTTTCCCTTGAGCTTCATCCAATAGTTATCAACGCCCAGCTTTAATTGCGGCGCCCATTTTTTCACGTCTGATACGTTTTCTAAATGATATTGATTCGCCAGCTCCTTGCTGACCGTAAAGGCATATGTATTATCAAACCCGTATGAGTCATACCATTTTAAATCATACCTTTTTTTAAACTCCCGCTGTATCAGCGCCAGCGCTTTATCCGGATCTTTTTCAGGTTCCATTCTCAGCGTGCCTGTCAGCGCGTCGCCTGTATATCTTGTCGCCGCGATATCAATTTCCCCGTTCATTAAGGCCTGCTGCTGCACCGCGTTGGACCCGAGATTTTTAATGGTTGTTGTTTTCAGGTCGGTATGGTGTTCGATCAGCTGCCCGAGCATGCTGGCGATGATTTCTGATTCGCTCATGCTTTGCGCGCCGATTTTAACCGTCTGGTCTGAAGCGGCAATTAGCCCTGGAAGCGAACAGCCGCTCAACGTCAGCATTGTTGCGAGCGTTAAACCGATTATCCATTTGAGAGATTTTCTATTCATGAGCCGCCTCCTTATGAAACTTCCTTCAATCTCTGCATGCCGGCAGGTGTCAGTTTTCGTTCAGCCACCGCCAGCACGTAATCAATCACGATCGCCAATATCGTGACGGGCACAGCGCCCCCGATGATATATTCCGGCTGATATAAATTCAATCCGATAAAAATATAATCACCCAATCCGCCGCCTCCGATAAAGGAAGCAAGCGTTGCCCAGCCGATTAAGTAAATCGAAGATGTTCTGATTCCCGCCATGATGACAGGCGCGGCAAGCGGCAGTTCCACCAAGCGGACTTGTTCAGCTGGCGTCATTCCGATGCCTTTGCCAGACTCGAGCAGATTTTTGTTGACGCCGCGTATGCCGGTATACGTGTTGCGCAGAATCGGCAGTACGGAATAGAAAAACAATGCCACAATGGCTGGAACCTTCCCCACACCCAAGAGCGGAATAAAGAAAGCGAGAATCGCCAGACTCGGCAGTGTCTGAATGATATTGACGATACCGATAATCGCGCCGGCTCCCTTCTTCATTCTAGTCAGCACAACCCCGAGGGGTACGGCAACGATTACGCCTAAGATGACAGCAATGAGCGATATTGTGATATGTTCATATGTTTTATAAAGGAGTTCGCCCCCGTTGGTTTGCAAAAATTGAATAATATGATGCATGACTTGTCGCCTCCTTATGACAATACCGCGAGCTGCTTTTCTTCTCCCCAGAGGGAGTCATACACAATGTCGACCAGACTCGCTCTCGTCACAATTCCGATTAAGCGCCGGTTTTCATCCACAACAGGGACATATTTGACACCCCGTTTTAAAATTTTGCGGACCGTGTCACGCAGCAATGTGCCGCCCAATACGGTGTAAAGGTCTTCATGTAAAATCTCTCCTACGAGATTGGCTTTTTTCCGGCATTGATCAATGATCTCAACATCCACATAGCCTTGCAGAACGTGCTCGTCATCGACGACAAGCAATGAATCGACACGCTCCTGCCTCATCAGCTGAATCGCTTCAGAAAGCGTTTTATCCGCGGTGATCGTTACAGGCTGTGTGTTCATAATCTGGTCGACCCGTTCCACATCCGGACTGGCTGACTGAATCAGCCGCTCCTTGCCGATAAATTCCTCAACAAATTCGTCTGCCGGATTTCTCAAAATGTCATCGGGCGTTCCAACTTGAACGATTTCCCCCGCTTTTAAAATCACAATCCGGTCTGCCAGCTTAATCGCTTCATCCATATCGTGGGTAACAAATACGATGGTTTTATGTAAGGTTTTTTGCAGTTTTTTAAATTCTTCCTGAAGGGAATCCCTCGTAATCGGGTCAAGCGCCCCGAACGGTTCATCCATTAAGATAAGCGGCGGCTCCGCGGCAAGTGCCCGTAATACACCAATTCGCTGCTGCTGTCCTCCGCTTAATTCATGAGGGTAACGGTCCAAATATTCTGGCCCCATATCGACCAATTTCAAAAGCTCACGCGCACGCTCTTTCCGCTTGTGCTCCGGCCATTTCAGCAGTTTAGGGACAAGTGAAATGTTTTGCTGAATGGTCATATGCGGAAACAAGCCGATCTGCTGAATGACATAGCCGATCTTACGCCTTAACTCTACGGGGTCCTGTTCCATAATGTTTTCGCCATCAATAAAAATCTTGCCGGCGGAAGGCTCAATTAATCGGTTTATCATTTTCATCGTTGTCGTTTTTCCGCAGCCGCTCGGGCCGATAAAACAGATAAATTCGCCTTTTGCAATCTTAAGATTCACGTTGTTCACGGCTTTTTTGCCGCCCTTATATGTTTTCGAGACATTTTCTAATGTCAGCAAACATCGCACCTCCAAAATTAAGTTTATTCAATTTGTTCAGTTTAAATTTAATTTTTCAGATAATTGAATGCTTCCCATTATAGAATAAAGTTTATAAAATAAAAAGTTTATAATTTGTTCATATTATTTATAAAGTATGTGTAAACGATGATTTACCCGCATTGACGTGTGTTGATCTCCTTATTGCTCCAATTTCCTGCTGAATTCTCTTGTTACAGCTTTTCCGCCATGTCAAAAATGTGGTATATTGACATCGGAATTGTTAACTGAAAGGATTGAAACCGTTGGAGAAAGATCCGTTAACGATCATTGAACAAGCCGAGGACCATTTAATAGAAAGAATCGCGGAAAACATGCATGCATTTGGAATAACCTCTACCGTCGGGCGTGTGCTGGGCATTATTTATATGAATCGAAAACCGATGACGCTGACCGAATTGTCTGAAGCGACCGGCATGAGCAAAACACGCATGAGCCAAGTTGTCCGGGAAATGCTAGATGCCAACATTGCCGAGAAAGTGTTTGAAAAGGGCGTGCGAAAAGATTTATATGAGGTTGAGCAGGATTACTATCAAACATTTATCACGCTGTTTACAGCCACTTGGAGCAAAATCGTCAGCAAGAACAAAATGATGCATAAAAAACTCAATCGGGAGCTGCTTAGCATGTTGGAAGAAGAGCTTACTCCTGAAGCGGAAGAGAAAGTGAATGAGCTGCTGAATGAATTACGAGAATGGCTCCATTACTACGACTGGCTGAGCAGACTGATCGAATTCTTTGAGAGTGAGGAAGTTTTCCAATACGTTCCAAAACGAAAGAAAGCCGCTCCCTGAAGTAAGAGAGGGGCTTTTTGAAATATGCCCTTCACCCCCGGTGCCGCTCATTCCGTTTTCCTTTCTAAACGTGTGAACTGTCAAAATTACCAAAAAGGACTACATCCCAAAAAGGTTCCCAATCTTTTTAAAGGCTTCCATGCTACAATAAGGTGATCATGTTAATAGGAAGGTAGGATACGATGTTCAAAAAAATTGCAGCAGATGCCCTTGGCTTATCTGATATCGGAAAAATTATCGAACCTCAGGATTATGACAAAACAGATGCTGATGACTATGTCATGCATGAAGACAATGAAAAAATATACTTCTTGATTAAAACGAAAGCAGACGAATACTGCTTTACGAATCTGGCTCTGATCCATGTGGACGGCGAACGCGCCACTTCCTCAAAACGAACGTTAAAACGCTATCCTTACTCTCAATACAAAATGTCTGATGTTTTTCTGGAAACCGCGGGAAAAGTCGATCTCGATGTGGAAATCAAATTCAAGCTGGGCACTGAACACTTTGACATCGATGTGCACAAAGACCAAATTGAAAAGTTAAAAGATCTATATAAAGCACTGCTTCGCATTGCCGAAACAACCTATGAAAATGATATTTTAATCAATCAGGCGGAACAAAGCTTGGATAAAGCCGTGACGATTCTTCATCATACCCGCCCCGAGCACGTCAATCTTGAAACGCAATATAAAGAGCTGACCGAATTCGGATTCACTTGGCTGACATCCGTTCGCTCTCAATATCATATTAAGGATTTTGGAGATGTATTTGAGAAATACATTAATAACTAGCATAAAACAGACACGGCTTTTATGAGATCCGTGTCTTTTTCATGTGACATTTTTGTTTGAATACTGGTTACTTTACTACATTTTTCTTTTATAATAAAAATAGTAGTCTATTTTCCCTATATTACAGGTAAAGGAGTTATTTTATGTATTGTCCTCAATGCGGCCATCAAACAGATGGCGGAAAGTTTTGTGAGAAGTGCGGATCACCGCTCCCTGGTCAGTCAGGCCAGCAGCAGGCCGCGCAAACCGGAGCCGCTGCAAAGCAAGCGGCGAAACAGTTCGGTTCATTTGTTGTGGCCGTCCTGAAACGCCCTTATCAGGAATGTAAAACAACGGGCGGCGAACAGCTGATCAGCGCGATCATCACGTTGGTTCTTTTCAGTTTGCTGACCCCTTTGATGTTTTATATCCTTTTTTCAGACGGTCCCGGCAGCGTAAGCTTTACAGCCATCTTTTTAGAGCCAACCATTTATTTTGCCCTGTTTCTTTTCTTTTTGCATGCATTGATCTTTTTCGCCTTAAAAATCGCGGGAAACCACGTATCATTCAAAGATTCATTTTCCAGATTTGGCGCGTTTCTTATTCCGTTTACGGCTATTTTGGTTCTTGCCCTTTTATTGTTTTTACTGCATACAAACATTTGCTTCACTATTTTAACCGTTGGTTTAATCGGTGCATTCTTTGCCATTCCTCCTGTGATGCTGATCAGTTATCAGCATTCATATAAAGGAAAGGTTGATGTCATTTACTCAACGATTGTCATTTATTTGATCACCTGCGTTACATTCCAGCTTATGATCGAACACTATATGAAAGAGATTTTCCGCTACATATTCTTTTAAAAAACAACCCCATCACCTGCTGGTGATGGGGTCGTTTTTATTGAATCGACGTTAAGTAAATTCTTCCGTTCTTCACTACGCCGGTATAGATCCAGTTATAGGTTTTCAGTTTTGGACTGCCGCCTGATTTTGTGATATAGAATTCTTCATACGTCTTAATTGTAATAGCCGATCCATTTTGACTCCAGCTTTTCACTTCATAGTTATTAAAGTCTTCCGTTGTCCCCTCTTTATTTAATTTCGTTACAAGATGCTGTTGGTCAGAATAAAGAGAACTGCCTTTTTCAAGGCTGTCTTCCATCAGTGAGAAATGATTTTGATTCACGGCATCTGCCTGACTTTGCAAATAACTGCCCATAAATAATGTCACTTGTTCATCTGTCACATTACCGCTTGCAGAGCTTTCACTGTCTTTGTTTTTCGAGCCTTCCCAGGCGGACGTGTACGTCTCCGGCTTATCATTTTTGATTTTCTTTATATTTGTTCCAGCCGAATCGAATGTTGATTCCGCATCTTCAAAAATCCACTTTTTCTGTTTTTTATCATAGGAAAGGAGGTATTTGTAACTCGGACTGTCATCAGTCATTTCGGAATTTGTATAGTCGTTATACGAAGAAGACTGGTGCAGTTCTTTTCCTTTTACTGATACCTGCCACATCCCGTCGTTTTTCTGAGAGAGAGCGAATGTATCCAGATCAAAATCAGTTTCTACATATTTATCTTTTAAGTAAGAATTCGTATATTTCATAGAATCGACGGTATCCTTCGCCTGTGCCTTCCATTTGGCGCTCGCCTCTGTCATCTGGGCTGTATTCCCATCTGATAGCGCTTTGGAATACTGTTTCGTTGTTTTGACAATCGTTTTCATAATCGTTTCCTGTGTGCCTTGATCAGGAATTAACGTTAGCTCCATTTCTTTATGGTCGATTGGCACGCCCGCTGTTTTGTTTTTCCCCACGGAAACTCCGCTTCGACCGCAGCCGTCATGGATCCGTCTGTCAGAAGAGGGCCATATGTGACGGCTTTGAACGGGTCCTTATGAATCGACTTGCCGTTAATCAGCAAATCACCCTTCCCGCTCTTGATCTCATCCGCTAAGCTGAATGTCACATCGTCTGCTTCCAATGAGAGATCAACACGAAAGCTGTTATCGCCAACAGCCTGAATGTCTTCCTTTTTCACGAGATCAACGACATCGTTTTTCAGTTTGGCTGAGACGGTATATTCGCCGGGAATGTATGGCCCGAGGGTTTGTGCTTGATCGGCTTTCTTTACCTGTCCGGCATCCTCTTTATTCACATATAGATCGGTATTTTTATAATTGCTGGTCACTTCAAAATAAACAGGTGCTATCTTTAAATCATAATGGTCAAATACGAGCAAGCTTTTCCCGTCTTTCTCCGCGTATACGATATCCTTTTGAGCTGTGTCCGCACGCAGCGATACAAAAAGCTCATCTTTTTTGTCAGGATGGTCCTTCAAATACGCAAGAAACGGTTTTACATTCTTTTTAGTCAGTTTAAGCTTGTCATTTACCGGCGTAAGAAGAGAAGCGATTTGGTCTTGATCTTCATCCTTTACAGCCTGTTCAAACTTGTCGACTAATCTATCCTTTGAAGTAAAGTACGCTCCGGTTTTATAGGCGGCGAATAATATAACGCACGCAGCGGCAATGCTGCTCCATAAGATGATGGTTTTCTTAGGGATTGGCTTTCGCGGCGCCTGCCTCGTTTCAGCAGCGCCTGCTGTTTCTTTATGTGCCTGTCTGCTGCTCCCTCCGATCGGGGTGCCGCATTCTTTACAAAACTTGGCCCCTTCTTTATTTCTCTGACCGCATTCCTTACAAAACATGTGACGTTCCTCCTATTTTTAATCCGCTATTTTGTACATATTTCCTATGTTACATATTTTATAATAGAATGGTATCGAATTGGAGGAAATCATGAAAATATCTCGATAAACATATGAAAAGGTGGAATGAACGTGCAAAAGCTAAGGATTCAAATAAGAGAAAAAACAAATGATGAATTATACGACCTATTGCTTCTTGCCGATCCGTCGAAGGACATTGTAGATGAATATCTTGAGAGAGGAGAATGTTACACAGCTTGGGCCGGTGATGAAATTGCCGGTGTTTATGTATTGCTCAAAACGAGGCCGCAAACAGTTGAAATTGTAAATATAGCCGTAAAAGAATCTCATCAGAAGAAGGGCTTTGGCAAACAGCTTGTACAAGACGCCATCGAAAAGGCAAAGGAGCTGGGTGCGGACACGATTGAAATCGGCACGGGAAATTCCAGCATTCATCAGCTTTCTCTCTACCAAAAATGCGGATTCCGCCTTCAGGCGATCGACCATGATTTCTTTGTCAGACATTATGATGAGGACATTTTTGAAAATGGAATTCAATGCCGCGATATGGTGAGGCTTTATTTAGATCTTTAATAAAAGAGCTGCCGTATGATCATCGGCAGCTCTTTCACATAGAATTTAAAAAAACTGATTCGCTTTTTTTCCGGCATCCCTCTGCATTCCCTGCCTCACTGACAGGATGAAAAAAGTCAGTGCGAGGGTCAGACCGACAGACAGAAAAATATAATCAGCGTCCATGAACACAAGAAGCACTGTGTAAACAGCTGCTGATAGAGGTTCTCCCATCTTTACGATAGAAAAAATGAGCGCGAATATCCTTCCGAAGTATTCAGTCGGAACCGTCTTTTGAAAATACAAAACTGTTTGCACATCAATATATGAAATGATAATGCCCAGCGCCAAAAAAATGGCACATTCCAGCCCGTTAAGCGAAAAAAACAAAACCATCATGAGCAGCCCTACCGCTGTTAACGTTCTGGGATATAGCCGTTCCAACCGCTTCGTATTCCACTTAAAAAATACGGCAAGATTGCCTAAGAGCATGCCTCCCTGAAACATTGAATACATGATGGCGAACCATACGGAATAGTTTTCATGAAAACGTTCAACTGCAAGAATCGGCCCCATGACCGAAATAAACCCGGCAATGACAAGGTTGACGATAAAAAAATAACCGACAGAAGTCATCCAAGATGAGTTGCCTTTCAGCATTTTATATCCTGTCTTAAGGGCTTCTGCCCCTTTGCTTTTTAGGCCGGCAGATTCTGAAATGTGAATAAGAGTAATCAATACTGCGGATACAAAAAATGCCGCTCCATTTATGAAAAACAGCAGCCCGAACGGAATTGCCGCAATCAAAATGCCGCTAATCAGCTTACCGACGATCAGACCAATAAGTTCGCTAGTATTTATTAAAGAAGTCGCTTGATCGAGATGTTTTTGAGGAACAAGCAGCGGAATAAGCGCCACTTTCGCCGGGGAAAAGAGCATCGATTGCAGCGATAAACAAAATGCACATACACCAATGATCCATACAGTTAACAAACCATTCGCGCTAAGGACTGCCAAAAGAATCATAATGACGGCCCTTCCGGTATTACACAAATACAATATGGATTTTTTTCGTACAGAATCAATGAAGGGACCTGTAAACATTCCGAAGGTCAGGGGAACGAGCTCGATAAAAGAAATCACCCCGACCAATATTTTACTTCCGGTCAAATCGAGCACAAGGAGCGGAAGCGCAATGAGCCAGACGCCATCCGCTGCGGAAGAAAATACTTGTGCAGACCATAGCTTTGCATAATTTGGTGTTCGATATGACGAATCATGTCCGTTTTTGATCTTCATCAGAAGCACCGCCGAACCATTCTAATGTTCTCCACGATTCTTTTCTTTGTGTATAGTCCTCTTCCATCACTTCAAATACGATACCCGTGCCATCCCCGCGGTGTATGTCCTTTAACATCTCCGCCGCTTGTCTGAGCAATCGTTCATCAATCGTTCCTTCAGTGGGATGACGCCCTTCAAAACAGCGGACATCACCATGCGGGAAGGCTAGCTGGCGAAACGAACTGAAATGATAATGTTTAATGCTGTCCTTTAAGCTAAGAAACTGAAAAAAATCAGGGTATCTCAGCTTTTCATCCCTGAACATAAGTGATGATGACAGATGTGTCTGATAAGTAATGGCCCAATGACAAAGATCCCATGTAATGCCGATATGTTTTAAACCGAGCTGAGTCAGTTCCTCAAAATCCTCAGGATAAATAAATATCGGGTCAAAGTCTTCGCCCAGATTTCCGATAATCGGCAGATTTTCGACTCCAATCCAAATATCTGTCCCTTTCAGCTCATCATCAAACGCCGCAAAAAATTCAATGATTTTTCTGCGGTTTCCTTCTAAATCATAGCCTTGAAATTCTTCAACGGACATAAATTGGTTGGCATGAACAGTGATGCCCTTAGCGCCGTACAGATCCGCAAGCTCAGCAAAATGCAGCAGACGGTTCTTTATATGCGCTTCGTGAACATAATCCGCATTGTCGGTTGGAAAATGAAGGGTCAATAATGACGGCTCAAGCTGTTTTGTGTAATCAAGTGTCCGCTTAAAGGTTTTCACATAATCTGTTGCTTCAAACGATTTTCCGTCAAAAATATTGGCTTCAAGACCGTATCCTGCTTCAACCCACTTTTTATCAATTTGCTTCGGATCTAACCCGAAAAACGGTATTTGCGCAATCATCCGTCACCACGTCCCTCTCACAAGCATAAATGCTTCTGCTGCAGAAAAACCGGATTTAGCTCCCCATACGTATGCGTTATTTTCTATCGCTTGCAAGGACCGCGGATGCGGGAAATCCCTCAACTCCGAACCATAGCACGCCATAGCCTTCAACTTCAGCTCAAGCTCTTCTTCTATATTAATGAAGAAATTCGCATGGAATTGATCCTTCTTCAAGTAGTTCCACTCAGTCGAGGATAAGGTTTCGTATGCGAGAACCTGTTTTACGGAATGGCCTGGGAGCGGGCGGGTTGCCGTCATCACCGCTCTGAACACGACGGCGTGGTCAATATTAATGTCACCCCCGTATTGTGTATATACAATATCCGGCTGAAACCGTTCAATTTGTTTTTCTGCTTCTTTTACCACATCCAGCAAATCCATTGAATCAAGCCTGTTATCAGGCAGATTTAACCTGACAAAATCGCTTATGCCAAGCGTGCTAAGCGCTTGCTCTGTTTCACTATAGGAATGCTGCATGGCCGAATCACCAGGTCTTTCATAGTCTTCTTTTCTAGACGATTTTCCCTCAGCCATAATGACAGCCGACACACTGTCTCCTTGACGGACATGTTTCGCCAATGCTCCGCCGACGCCGATAATTTCATCGTCCGGATGCGCCGCAAATACCATTACTTTCATCATATTGTCCCCCTTTGACTAACGCCTCGGACATATCCGCCCCGCAATTCATAAGCAGATCAAGCATAGAGAGATGAGGAATGTGCTCTCCGAATAATTGCGGATAATGTATTGTCCTGATTTGCTGGTATTCGATCGTAATTCCGTTTCTATTAAAATCGCTTTCTATTAAATAGTCTGATCCTTGGCTGCCTGAATAATAGTGATCAGCCCCGAGTTCTTTACAAAGCGCGAGCACAAAATCACTCTTTTTTTCCTTCCGGCATTCGAGCTCCGAAACATAGCAAATCGGCGTCGATATACGAAGTTCCCGCAGAAAAAAATCAATGATAAACATATTTAAATCGTGAAGGTACTCCCATTCCCGCTGATAAACATCTTTAAAAAACATTTGATATTCCTCGAAATAGGGTGCCTTTGCATAATTCATTTTAATCGCCATCCAATGTTTCTTACGCCAGTCTTGTTCTTGATCGATTTTCATATCACGAAGCTCGATATCCTTATAATTTTTCATCTGCAGAGGCACAGTCAGCCACATCGGGCCTTGAGAAGTTTTGATCCTGTTCCGATTGAGAAATCCCTTTTTCTCAAACTGGGCTGTATCGTGAATCGCAAATACATCTGATTGATGGATTTTTTCAAAAAAACCATACCATGGGAGGTAACTGGATTGATGGCCGCTTACGACTTTTACTCCGCTTCTGTGAAATGTCGACATCGTTTCTCTTCAGCTCCCCAATATCGTTTCGGTCTGGCAATTTCTTTACTGTGAGAATATCCAAAATCAACCCATTGAAGCTTCTTGCCGATGGCGAATGATAAAGCGTTCCGCATTAACAAATAAGAGGCCTGTGTTTCTTTACCGGCGGGGCTGTTTACATTCTGCCAATAATAGAAATGGGAATGGTCATATAGAAAAATACTGCTGCTGATCATTTCACTCTCAACAAATGCCCCTACCCAAAAGACTTGCCTTCCAAGGCTTTCTAGCAGCTTTTGAAAAAAGTCCTGACTGAGCATATAGGCTGCACCGATAGCTGCTGTATGCGCCTTATACAATTCGTAAAATTCATGAATTGATTCCTGTCCGATTAGGCGGACGGACACATTTTTCTTCTCCGCATATCTAACGGCAGTCCGAGCTTTTCCCGAACAGTTTGTCCATAGCTCTTCGAATGTATCGGGAAGCGGCAAAATGTGTGTTGCTTTCTCCGCCCATTGTTCCCCCGTTTCTTCGATAAAAGAAGTTTGGCCGTGCGGAAGCAGGAGCCGCGATAATTTTTGCCCAAATAATGCTTTGATTTTGCCTTGCAGCCATTTGAATGAAACCGGACGGTCTGAAATGACGCCTCCGTATCCGATCATATTGCCGCTGAGCAAGCCATCCTGCTCAAACACTGGAACATAGATCACTTGTCCGCCGTCCGATGTCAGCTTAATGGGGTGAAACGAGGTATTAGGGAGCTCTTCCATGAGCTTCCCCCAATCATAGCTTTGAAACAATCCAGTCTGAAATATGCCAGCGGCCCGATCCCATGCTTGACGAGTTACAATATTTGCTGTTTTTTGCACGATATATCACCAACATTCATTTCTTATTCTTTTGCTCTGCATACGCTAAAACAGTTTCAGCAATATCCTTCACCTGCTCTGTACCAAGAGGCGGTTTGAACGGCAGTGAAAGAACTCGTTTCCAAAGAGAATGCTCATCCCCTTGCCGTGAATAAGGCTGATACAGCGGAATAAGGTGAAGGGGAAGATAGTTCCAGCAGGTTTGAATCCCTTTTGACGCTAAATAAACGGAGCAGTCGTACCTTTCACCTTCATGAGGAAAGACGATTGTCAAATAGTTCAGGCTTTCTCCTTGCTGGGGCTGAATCATCTTGATCCCGTATAACGCTTCTGCCCGTGCCAAAATGGACCTTGCCGTCTCCAAATTTTCAGATGAGTCTTTCACCAGCCGCTCCATCTTTGTCAACTGTTGCTCGATGATAGCTTGTCTCACCGGATGCATTCGCAATAAAGGGACAGTAGCAGGTGTTTTCGGAAGGACTTCAAGCTTGCTCGTTTTCATAGAAGTCTGAACACCCGTTTTTCTGAACAAGAAAGATAGAGTCCTTGACCTCATCAAAGCCTGTATTCGCTGCTGTCTCATATAAGCATAATAATCAGCATTGACTTGCTTTCGCTGTTCCATCGGCAGCCTGCCGTTTTTGTCCAGAACATCTTTCCGAGCGATTAACGCTCCGCCCCCGATACTGCCGAGGGGCTTTGACGGTCCAAAGCTCAAGATGCCGAAATCCCCCAAACCGCCTGCAAAAGTTCCTGCTTGTCTTGTAAACATAGCTTGAGCGGCATCGTCAATGATACGAATACGCTTCTCTTTCACCCACTCAATAAGTTCCATGTTTTCCTTCCGGCCGTAGACGTGTGTCAAAATGACAGCGCATGTTCTATCGGTCACTTTGTTTTTCACATCTTCAAAAGATAGGGATAAATCATCATCCAGATTGGCAAAAACCGGCGAGGCTCCGGATTGAAGCACAGCATCAATGACATTCGGACAGCTGAATGATGAAAAAATCACTTCTTTTCCAAGCCCAGCTCCGGAAAATGTCAGCGCAAGCACTAACGCCGCACTGCCGCTCGTAGTCAATTCGATTCCCTTTCCATAGCGTTTTTCCAATTTTTCTGCCAAAGTTGTTCTTTTAGCTGAAATGAAATGCGGGAAAAAGCTTTTGCCTGAAAGCTGCCCCGCATAAATGGGAAACTTGATCTGTTTCGGATTTTCAGGATAATGGAAGTTTTTGTTTTTGTCTTTCAATTTTAATCATCCTCAGGCCTTCCTCAAGGTGAACTTTAGGAGCGTATCCAAGCAGGCGCTTTGCCTTCTCGATCGAGGGAGCACGTTTGAAAATTTCAATGTCTTTCCCTCTGACGCCATCCTCACCCAGCTTTTTAAAGGTGTAATTATCTTTCTTCCTGCCTGTCATGACATTGATTTTCTCTGCCAATCCTTTTATGCTGATTGGCAAATCGTTTCCTATGTTGAAATCTTCAAAAGCACTGCCTTTGTGCAGAAGTGCCAGATATGTTCCGTTCACGATATCGCTAATATAGCTGAAGCATCTGATTTGGCCGCCGTCTCCATATAGAGGAAGCTCCGCGCCAGATTCAGCCAAACTGAAGAACTTGTTAATGACAAAGTCCTCCCGCTGCTTCGGGCCGTATACATTAAAGTACCGGACAACCCTGACATGCAACGAGTCTGATGCCTGTTCCCTCACATATTCCTCTGACTTCAATTTTGCTTTTCCATAAGCGGATTTAGGGAGCTTCTTGCTTGACTCCATATACGGATAATCGGGCGAATCCCCGAATACCTCTGAGCTGGAGGAAAAAAGAAGAGTCTTGATTCCTAGCTCCTTGCATATCTCCGTTACGTTTTTCGTTCCCTCAAAATTCACCTTGATTACGTCCTCTTCATTGCTGCGGCAGCTGTCAACTCCGACCATTGCCGCTAAATGAACGACAGCATCTGCACCTTTTAATGATTCCCGAAGCGATTGACGGTCTAAAATATTCGTTTGCCGGAATTCCGCCTGAAAATCCGGCTTTTTTTGATCAGCGATGATCGTATGATATCCCTTATTTTGTAATAGAGCCGCTAATTCACTTCCTATAAAGCCCGCTCCGCCTAAGATAGCAATGTGTTTCATAGTCCGACCTCCTGACTTAAAGATAAAACTTCTTTAATGGATTGAACGATATATTGACAATCTTCTTTCGATAATTGGCTATAAAGAGGCAGTGATACAATTTCAGGAAAGATGCGTTCAGTTACCGGCAGCTTTGCGGGAAAATGCTCTTTATAGTAGGGATGCATATGCACAGGGATGAAATGGACACTCAAGCCAATATGTTTCGCTTTCATATGTTCAATAAACTGGTCCCGGTCCATTTCCCCGCGTTTTTTCACCCGGAGAATAAACAAATGCCAAGCGTGAGTGATATGACTTGGGATGTCTGCTAAAGGAAGTTCTGCTCTTTCTGATTGATTTGTAAGCTCAGACGCATAATAGTTTGCGATTCTCGTCCGTTTTTCTTGGATCTCAGCAGCTCGTTTCAATTGAATGAGTCCAAGCGCAGCCTGGATGTCTGTCATGTTGTACTTAAAGCCGGGAAGTAACACATCATATCGCCAGCTGCCTTTTTCACCGTAACGGTTCCAAGCATTTTTTGTAATGCCGTGCCACCCATACAGTCTTGCTCTCTCGGCCGCTTCCTCATCCTTAAGAATAAGGGCTCCTCCTTCCCCCGTCGTTATATTTTTGGTGGCATAAAAGCTGAAGCATACGGCATCTCCATGTGTGCCGATCATCTTCCCTTTATACCGGGTCCCAAGCGCGTGTGCGGCATCTTCAATCAAATACAGTCCATTTTCCTTGCAAATGCTGCTAAGTTCATCCAAATTTGCCGGATAACCTGCAAAATGAACCGCAATGACCGCCTTTGTGCGTGGAGAAAGTTTTTGTCTGACATCTTCAGGATCTATACATAAATCATCCTCGCAAATGTCGGCAAAAACCGGGGTTGCTCCGACATGCAGAATGACGTTTACACTTGAACAAAACGTGAAGCTTGGAACAATGACTTCATCGCCTTCTCCTACACCGAGTGCAAGCAATGCCATATGCAAGGCAGCTGTTCCTGAATTACAGCTGATTACGTGCTCCGCGCCTAAATAGTCGCCCAGCTTTTTTTCAAATTCAATCACCTTCGGGCCTTTTGAAATCCATCCTGACTTGATCGTTTCTGCTACAGTTTCCAGCTCTTCATTTGTGATATCAGGTCTGTGAAAAGAGATAAATTGTTTACTAATGATCGTTCCCTCCTATAGTGTGACAAGGTTTACATAGTCAGTCATTTTTTCTCTGCAAATATTTCTGGTATCAAAAATAATAGGATCTGCATCCCTCAATATACTGTAATTGATATCATCATGATCAGTATGGATAATGACGACATCATATTGATTGACCTGCTCCTTCGTAAAAGGGACGGAGTGCTTGATGCTGCCGTCTTCCAAGCGGATTTCGCTGATAAAAGGATCATAGTAATCTATCGTGCATCCCTTTTTCATCAGATCACCTATAATGGCAAATGCAGAAGACTCACGAGAATCATTGGTATTTTTTTTATAAGCGGCACCTATTAGTAAAATACTGCATTGTTCTTTATCAACCAGCTTCATGGCATAATCGGACACTGAAAATGGCATTTCGGAATTGATCTCATCCGCTAAATCAATCAGCTTTGTCTGCAATCCTTTTTGATTGGCTATCCATTTAAAATAAAAAGGATCAATCGGTATACAATGGCCGCCTACGCCAGGGCCGGGGCTGAACTTTTGAAACCCGAACGGCTTCGTGTCTGCCGCATTGATCACTTCCCATATATCTATATCAAGTTCTCGGCAATTGAGTGCCATTTCATTGATGAGAGCTATATTTACATAACGGTAGGTATTCTCTAGGAGTTTAGCTGTTTCAGCTACTTCTGGTGAGGTTACTGGATGAATGCTTGTAACGATGGTGTTGTAAAACGCTGAGGCAAGTTTTGTGCAATTCCGGGTCATTCCGCCGACTACTTTAGGGATATCGGCAACTTCATATTGGCTGTTTCCAGGATCAATTCGTTCAGGAGAATAAGCTATAAAAAAGTCGGAGCCTATGTTCACCTGCCGCCCTGATGCCATTCTATCAGCGATTTTTTGTTTGGTTGTCCCGGGATAGGTTGTACTTTCTAAAATTAAAAGCTGATTTGGCCTTCCATAAGCCAGCATGGTGTCAACTGCACTGTCTATGTAGCTAAGATCGGGAATTTTGTCTTTTTTGTTCAAAGGTGTCGGGACACATATCACAATAATGTCGCATTGTTCAATAAGAGACATATTATCGCTCACCTGAAAACGCTCTGTGTGCAGCGCCTCTTTTAATTGGTTATCGTCTATATCCCGAATATGGCTGTGCCCATCTTTCAACAAAGAAACTTTTTCGCTGTTCCTATCGAAGCCGATGACGCTGTATCCTTTATTGACACATTCCAATGCGAGAGGAAACCCCACATATCCCATCCCCAACACACCTACAACAGCCTGTTTTGCTTCAATCAATTCTAAAAACCGCTTATGACCGAGGTTTCGAGCTTCTTTTGTGACAGGATTCATTTTTGGCCCCCCTATAAGATAGAAAAGGATATATCTTTACAAAATTAAACAATTATCGATCGATACTGCCATTATAACAAAAGTAAAAAAACGGTAAATGAGTTTTGTATCCTTTTATTTTCTAGGAAATAATGATGCGATTTACTAATAACTAATATTTTTTATACCTATGATAAGAGCTTTATTAGGTTGAAAATGAGAAAATATCCCTTATTTGATAGAATATAGTGAAAATTTTAAAAACAGGCCGAAGCCTGTTTTTCACTCTATATTTGCCTCTTTAACAGCAGATAACAAGAGCTGCCCCGCTTCCTTCAATCTTTCTTTACTGACATGTGTAATGTTGTCATTTTCGGTGTGATACCATGGGCCAGGCTCTTTTGTATCCGGGCTGAGCCAAATCCAATTAGCCGAAGGTATGCCCGCTTCATAAAATGACACGTGATCGGAGTATCCCAGCTGTGTGAGACGAGGTGCTTCAAGCTTTGCTTTCCGGGCAGCATTTACTGCATAATTGGTACTTGCATTTTCCTTGCCATCCGGGGTCGTTATATACATTTGGCTTGCTTCTTTCCAGTCAGTCGCAATCATATCAGCGTTAAAGTTTGCACGGCTGTGTCTGATTTCATCCGAGGTAAGCGTACTGACATAATATGAAGATCCCGCCGACCACAGTTCTTCTGCTCCGAATAAGATAAAACGGATTTCTTTGTTCTTGGGAAGGTGGTTGCTTTGCTTACTCATCTCCAGTACAGCAGATGTGCCTGATGCATTATCATCAGCGCCAGGTGCACCTTTAACTGTATCGTAGTGAGCAGTTACATAAATGATATCGGGGTGTTTTGTGTGCTGCGCTTTGCGCGTCCCTATTATATTTTGTGAAGTGCGGTTTTGATAGTTCTTAAATTGAATAACAGCCTGCTTTTCTTTCAGTAAAGCTTCTCCATCTTCTTTTTTCATTCCGGCTGTCGGTATTGTGATTTGTTTTGGTTGTACCGGACGGATCGCGAGAGGTTTTGTTTTGCGGTTATAAATAATGGCAGCCTTTGCGCCGGCAGCTTGGGCATTTATTAGTTTTTGAGATACTGGTATTTTTCCCTCTCTCATAACGGCTATTTTTCCTTTTGCTTCTTTTACTTCGAGGCTTAACCCATAGCCTCCGTCAAAGACGGCAGCTTCTAGTTTCTCTTCCTTTTCAACAGCGGTCTTATCTGCTGACCGCATTGGATATTCCTGATCGCCTGCCATGATTGAACCAGAAAAATATGTCTTCACATGAAACGCCTGAGTGCGGACGGCTAATCCCTCATCTTGAAGCCGTTTCGATACATATGATGCCGCTTCTTTTTCTTTCTCTGTTCCTGTTTCTCTCGGGCCTATGATTTCACTAAGCTCATGAATGGTTTCATAAGCATGCTCTTCATCAAACAACGGGGCTATTTCATAAACAGAATGAGACTGTGTCTCGTTCTGCTGTTCAGCTGAAGCGCCCCATATGACGCTTCCGGCCAGTACTGCTGACATCAATATCATTTTCATCTCTACATTCCTCCTCTTATTCACTCCTTTCTTTTCGGTTCTGCTGTATTGATTCCTTTAAAAAGAAATAAAATGAATACTAATTACCAAACCAAGGTAATGAAATAGAAGGAGAATAAGGTTGACGTTAGGAATGTTTGCACAAAAAAACCGCCGAGAAGATCCCGGCGGTCATTTTATTACTTATTCAAGTTGTAGAACGTGTTAATGCCGTGGTATTGAGCAGTTTCAGCCAACTGATCTTCGATGCGAAGAAGCTGGTTGTATTTCGCAACACGGTCCGTACGAGACGGAGCACCTGTTTTGATTTGTCCTGCGTTTGTTGCCACAGCGATGTCAGCGATTGTGCTGTCTTCTGTTTCACCAGAACGGTGAGAGATAACAGCTGTGTAGCCTGCGCGTTTCGCCATTTCGATCGCATCGAATGTTTCAGTCAATGTACCGATTTGGTTTACTTTGATCAGGATAGAGTTGCCTACGCCGTTTTTGATGCCTTCAGCAAGTTTTTTCGTGTTTGTAACGAAGAGATCGTCACCAACAAGCTGAACTTTTTTGCCAAGACGCTCAGTAAGAAGCTTGTGGCCTTCCCAGTCGTTTTCGTCAAGTCCGTCTTCGATAGAGATGATTGGGTATTTAGAAACCATTTCTTCGTACCAGTCAACCATTTCAGCAGATGTTTTCACAACGCCTTCGCCAGACAGATGGTATTTGCCGTCTTCTTTGTTGTAGAACTCAGAAGATGCAGCATCCATTGCAAGTTTCACTTCTTCGCCAGGTTTGAAGCCGGCTTTTTCAATTGCTTCAACGATTGTTTGAAGCGCTTCTTCGTTAGAACCAAGGTTTGGAGCGAATCCGCCTTCATCACCTACAGCTGTGTTCATTCCTTTAGCAGAAAGAACTGATTTCAGGCTGTGGAAGATTTGAGCGCCCATACGAAGTGCTTCACGGAAGTTAGGAGCACCTACAGGCATGATCATGAATTCTTGAATATCAACGTTGTTGTCAGCGTGCTCTCCGCCGTTTACGATGTTCATCATCGGTACAGGGAGTGTTTTTGAGTTGAATCCTCCAAGGTATTGGTAAAGAGGAATCTGTAAGAAATCAGCAGCCGCGCGCGCACAAGCCATAGATACGCCAAGGATTGCGTTCGCACCAAGTTTGCCTTTGTTTTCAGTACCGTCAAGCTCGATTAAAAGCTGATCGATTGCGTTTTGTTCAGTTACATCAAAGCCAAGAAGCTCTGGAGAAATGAGTTCGTTTACGTTGTTAACAGCCGTTAACACGCCTTTTCCAAGGTAACGGTCTTTGTCGCCGTCACGAAGCTCAACTGCTTCGTATTCACCTGTAGAAGCTCCGCTTGGCACTAATGCGCGGCCAAAAGCTCCTGTTTCTGTATATACTTCAACTTCAACTGTTGGGTTACCGCGGGAGTCTAATACTTCGCGTGCATAAACATCAACAATGTATGGCATGAGTTTTGTCTCTCCTTTTGATTTCAAATTATTTTTGAATTAACGATGTTCCTGTCATTTCTTGCGGTTTTTCAACATCGAGAAGGTCTAACAACGTTGGTGCAAGGTCGCCTAGGATTCCGCCTTCACGCAGCGTGACGCCTTCTTTCGTCACAATGACAGGGACTGGGTTTGTCGTATGCGCAGTGTGCGGATCGCCTGATTCTGTAATCAGAATGTCAGCATTACCGTGATCAGCGGTAATGATCGCGTGTCCGCCTTTAGCGAGAATCGCGTCAACGACTTCGCCTAAGCATTCGTCCACTGCTTCAATTGCTTTAATTGTTGGTTCAACCATTCCGGAGTGGCCGACCATATCAGGGTTTGCGAAGTTCAAAATGATCGCGTCATGCTTGTCAGCTTCAATTTCTTTGACAAGCGCGTCCTTCACTTCATACGCACTCATTTCAGGCTTCAAGTCATATGTTGCAACTTTAGGCGAGTTGATGAGAATACGCTCTTCACCCGGGAATTCAGCTTCACGGCCGCCGCTCATAAAGAACGTGACATGCGGATACTTTTCAGTCTCTGCAATTCGAAGCTGTTTTAATCCATTTTGAGATAATACTTCTCCGACTGTGTTATCAAGATTTATCGGTTTAAACGCTACATATCCGTCAACGGTTTCACTGAAGTGAGTCAGGCAGACGAAATGCAGGTTCTTCGGAACATTCTCGCCGCGATCGAAGTCACGGAAGTCTTTATTTGTGAACGTGTTGGAAATCTGGATGGCGCGGTCCGGTCTGAAATTATAGAAAATGACAGAATCGCCGTCTTGGATTGTCGCAACAGGCTCACCGTTTTCTTTTGTGATGACGGATGGAATCACGAACTCATCATAGATTCCGTTCGCATATGAATCATCAACCACATCCATTGCGCTGCGGTATGTCGGGCCTTCGCCATACGCCATTGCGCGGTACGCTTTTTCTACACGGTCCCAGCGTTTGTCGCGGTCCATTGAGTAGTAGCGTCCGGAAATGCTGGCGATTTCTCCGACACCGATTTCCTCGATTTGTTCGTTCAGCTGCTTAATGTACGTCTTCGCTGTTTGCGGACCTACATCACGGCCGTCAAGGAAACCATGGATGTAAACCTTTGTCAGCCCTTCATTTTTCGCAAGCTTTAACAATGCGAACAAATGATTGATGTGGCTGTGCACACCTCCGTCTGATAAAAGGCCAAACAGGTGCAGGGCTTTGTCGTTTTCTTTCGCGCTGGTAATTGCGTCAAGGAATGTTTGATTGCGCTCAAACTCCCCTTCGCGAATGGCAACATTTACGCGTGTTAAGCTTTGGTACACAATACGGCCCGCGCCGATATTTAAGTGACCCACTTCGGAGTTCCCCATCTGTCCGTCAGGAAGGCCGACAGCCTCGCCTGAAGCAGTCAATGTTTGATGAGGATACTGATTCCAGTAGCGGTCAAAATTCGGTTTTTTCGCTAAAGCGACTGCGTTCCCTACTGTTTCGTTACGTAATCCGAACCCATCAAGAATGATGAGTGCAGCTGGTTTTTTACTCATATTGACCTTCCTCCAATAATTGAACGAATGACTGTGGCTCAAGGCTCGCGCCGCCGACCAAAGCACCGTCAATATCGGACTCTGCCATATATTCTTTAATGTTTGCAGGCTTTACGCTTCCGCCATATTGAATGCGAAGCTTGTCTGCAATTTCTTGGCTGAAGCTTTCAGCGACGGTTTTACGGATGTGCGCACACACGTCGTTCGCATCTTTCGCTGTAGAAGATTTGCCTGTTCCGATTGCCCAGATTGGCTCATACGCAATAACAGAAGCAGCAACTTGTTCTTCAGAAAGACCAGCAAGGCCTTTTTTTACTTGGTCAGCAACAAGATCATTTGTTTTGCCGGCTTCACGCTCTTCAAGCGTTTCACCCACACAGATGATCGGCACAATGCCGTGTTTGAAAGCAGCGTGTGCTTTTTTGTTAACTGTTTCATCCGTTTCGGCGAACATTTCACGGCGCTCAGAATGACCAATGACGCAGTAGTCAACGCCAAGGTCGTTAAGAGCAACCGGGCTGATTTCGCCTGTGAACGCGCCGTTTTCTTCGAAGTGCATGTTTTGTGCGCCGACTTTAAGGTCAGTGCCTTTCACAGCAGAAGTAAGCTTTTCTAAGAAAAGCGCTGGCGCGCAAACAACAGCTTCCGCTTTGTCTGCTGCTGGAATGGAAGATTTTACTTCTTCAACGAAGCTGACAGCTTCGCCGAGTGTTTTGTTCATTTTCCAGTTACCGGCGATAATTGGTTTTCTCATCTGTTCCACTTCCTTATAGCAGTTTTAAGATTATTTATCGTTAAGTGCAGCTACCCCTGGAAGCTCTTTACCTTCCATAAACTCAAGGGATGCGCCGCCGCCAGTTGAGATGTGGCTCATTTTGTCAGCAAGGCCGAATTTTTCAACCGCTGCCGCAGAGTCTCCTCCGCCGATGACAGAGTATGTATCTTTCGCCTCTGCCAATGCTTCCGCAACCGCTTTTGTTCCTTGAGCGAACAAATCGATTTCGAATACGCCCATCGGTCCGTTCCACACGACAAGTTTGCTGTTTTTGATGACGTCAGCATACGTTTCGCGTGTTTTTGTACCGATGTCGATTGCTTCTAAATCACTAGGGATTTCAGAGATCGGCACCATTTTCACGTTTGCATCGTTAGAGAAATCATCTGCAACGAGTACATCTTCAGGCATGTAGAAATTAACGCCTTTTTCTTTCGCGCGGTCCATAAATGACTTCGCAAGGTCGATTTTATCCTCTTCAAGAAGAGAATTACCGACTTCATAGCCAAGCGCTTTTACGAATGTATAAGCAAGACCTCCGCCGATGATCAGGTTGTCTACTTTATCAAGAAGACTTTCGATCACGCCGATTTTGTCTTTTACTTTCGCTCCGCCGATGATCGCTGTGAACGGGCGGTCAGGGTTAGAAACCGCTTTTCCGAGTACATCAAGCTCTTTTTCCATTAAGAAACCTGCAACTGCTGGCAGATGCTCGGCAATTCCAGCTGTAGATGCGTGAGCACGGTGGGCAGCACCAAATGCGTCATTTACATATACATCTGCAAGCTCAGCAAACGCTTTTGCAAGCTCAGGATCATTGTTCTCTTCACCAGGGTAGAAGCGTACGTTTTCCAATACAAGAACGTCTCCATCCTTCATTTCGGAAATTTGTGCTTTTACAGCATCGCCGTAAGCTTCATCCGCTTTTTTCACTTCTTTGCCAAGCAGTTCGCCGAGACGTGCAGCGACAGGAGTTAAACGAAGCTCCTCAGCCACTTCGCCTTTCGGACGGCCTAAGTGGCTCGCCAGCAGGACTTTCGCGCCTTGTTCTGCAAGGTGTTTGATTGTTGGAAGCGCAGCACGGATACGTGTATCGTCTGTTACTTCCCCGTCTTTCATTGGAACGTTAAAGTCAACGCGGCAGAATACAACTTTGCCTTTTACGTCGATGTCTTTGAGAGTTTTCTTATTCATGCCTAGGAGATCCTCCTTCAAAGTGGTTTGCATACAGCACGAAAAACGTGAAACCGTCTGGTCAAGCGATAACTCCGCCAGGGCAGATCACAGTCTTTTTCGGCACAGGGCAGTTCGTCCAAAAGCCAGGGCAGCAGCCTTCGGCGAAAGCGCCGGCAAAAACTGATAAAAAACGCGGCCGTTTCTCTATCACAGAACGTTTTCTGAAAGCCGGTCTTCATGGAAAAAGGGAAAGGGAGTCCGTCCCCTTCCCTTGTCCGCTTTCATTATAGCGCTTCTATTCAAAAGAACCAAGTCAGGTCCTTTTTTCAGCTATAAATTAAAGACCTTGTTTTGCGATGTAAGCTGCAAGGTCAACAACGCGGTTAGAGTAGCCGCTTTCGTTATCGTACCAAGAGATTACTTTTACCATGCTGCCTTCCATAACCATTGTAGAAAGCGCATCGATTGTAGAAGAGTTTTTGTTTCCGTTGTAGTCGCCAGAAACTAATGGCTCTTCGCTGTAGCCAAGAACTCCTTTAAGATCGCCTTCAGCCGCTTCTTTAAGAGCTGCGTTTACATCTTCAGCTGTTACTTCTTGGTTCAGTTCAGCAACCAAGTCAACTAGAGATACGTTTGGAGTAGGAACACGCATTGCTCCGCCGTTCAGTTTGCCTTTTAGTTCAGGAAGAACTAGAGAAACTGCTTTCGCAGCACCAGTTGATGTTGGGATGATGTTTTCAGCTGCTGCACGCGCACGACGGTAGTCTTTGTGCGGAAGATCAAGGATTTGCTGATCGTTCGTGTAAGAGTGAACAGTTGTCATCATACCGCGTTTGATGCCGAATTTGTCGTTAAGTACTTTTGCAAACGGCGCAAGGCAGTTTGTTGTGCAAGATGCGTTAGAGATAACATCGTGGTTAGCCGCATCGTATTTATCTTCGTTAACACCCATAACGATTGTGATATCTTCTTCGTTAGCAGGAGCAGAGATGATTACTTTTTTCGCGCCAGCTTCTAAGTGCTTCGCAGCGTCTGCGCGTTTTGTGAAGAAACCAGTAGATTCAACTACGATTTCAACGCCTTGTTTGCCCCAGCTAAGTTTAGCAGGATCGCGTTCAGCAGAAACTTCAATTGTTTTGCCGTTAACAACAAGGTTGTTACCGTCAACTGAAACTTCAGCGTCTAATTTTCCGTGTACAGAATCATATTGTAAAAGGTGAGCCAGCATATTAGCATCTGTTAAATCGTTAACCGCTACTACCTCAACTTCAGGATTGTTTAATGCTGCGCGGAATACGTTACGTCCAATACGACCAAAACCGTTAATACCGACTTTTACTGCCATGATTATTTCCTCCTTTAAATAAGTGAGAGATATTTATATTGAGGGATTATTCATCCCTTAATAACTTCTTTGCGGCTCCTTCGTCTGTGACGAGAACCGTGTTGCGGGGCTTTTTAAAGTAAGCCTCGATCGCCTCGGCTTTTGATGAACCACCTGCTACCGCAATAATATCGGGGATGGCGTCTATGTCATCCAGCTGCATTCCGACAGAATGCACTTTGTGGACCACTTCGCCGTCCGCATTAAAATAGTAGCCGAACGCTTCTGTCACCGCGTTGTTATCATCGATTTTCTTTATGTCTTCTAAAGGTGTGTTTCTCCGCTGAGCCATCGTTTTAGCTTCACCGATTCCGTGAACCAGCATACTCGCTGATTTAATGGTGTTCAGCACCTCTTTGACAGAAGGCTCTTCAATAATAGATGAATAGGCGCCTTGTGACAGCTGTCCCGGAACAAACAAAAGCCGGTAAGTGCCTAAAGCCTTCTCCGCCATATGCGCGCATATGGTGTTCGCCTGGTTTTTCACGTCTTCACCTAAACCGCCTCTCGCAGGCACAAACAAAAGCTCGCGGTTTTTAGAATCCGGCGTCATCATGTCGGCGACAGCTTCAATTGTCGTACCGCCAGTTACAGCGACGATATTTTTGCCTGAAAATCTTTTTTTCATACATGTGACAGCTGCTCTTCCCATTTCTTTTTTGACCCAAGGGGATTGATCGCTGTCTCCGGACACGATAATGGCATCCTTTAGATTTAAACGTTCTTTTAATGTCTTTTCCAAAAGAGTCAAACCTAAAACATCTTTCATCGTATCTTCCAGAACCGAAAGCAGTTCATAGCCCTCTTCTGTCAAAGTCATGCCGTTTGTTTTGATATCGACCAGATTCTGTTCTTTTAAAAACTGAACCTCGCCCCTCAGCACACGTTCGCTGATTTCAAGACTGGCAGACAGGCTTCTTCGCCCGATGGGTTCTGTCAGCCTGATATACTGCAAGATTTCAAACCTCTTTTGCATAACGAGCAGAAGATCAGGCAATAATTTTTTTTGAGCTTGTAGTAACTGGTTCATGACTCAAACGTTCCTTCCTTTTTTTGCTGGACATTATATGTCCCGCTATGACAAAAAACGTCCCATCATAGCCAAAAAAAATTACCTCTGCTTTCCTTAATTATTTTAACAGGGTGGAATTGTTTATTCAACTGTTAAGAGCCAAATCATCGACAATATTCGCAGAGTTTTCATGCAGCGGTGTTTATCCAGCTATATTTTTCCCTATATATCTTATCTTATACAGAAAACGATAAAAGGTGCATCCCAACATAAAAAGCCCTTTCCAGCGAAAGGGCTTTATTCTATAAAGCGTTTTCATTTTATCCAGAGCTTTTCGATTTCTTCGAGCGATTTGTTCTTCGTTTCCGGGCAGATCGTTACGACAAACAGGAAGCAAAGAATGTTAATCACCGCAAAGATCCAGAATGTATAGGCGAGCCCGAATGAGTCGATCATCATCGGCACAAACTGTCCGATCGCCCAGTTTGCTCCCCATAAAAAGATGGTCGCAATCCCCGCGGCCCGCGCACGCAGGTGGTTCGGGAAGATTTCAGAAATCATAATCCATGTGATCGGTCCTACAGACACACAAAATGCCGCCACAAAACCTAAAATAAAGAAGATCAGCATAAGTCCGTTTGTTAACTGAAAGTAGAACGACGTTCCGATTAAGATCATAAAGATGGCCATAAAAGCAGATCCGATGGACATCAATTTTTTCCGTCCTACTTTATCAATCAACAGCACCGCAATAACGGTAAAAATAACTTCTACAACACCGACGATACAGGTTGCCACAAATCCGGCGTTTTGCCCGTATCCCATCATTTTAAAGATTTCCGGCCCATAGTAAGTGATCGCGTTCATGCCGATGACTTGGTTAAACAACGCCAGCAGGATTCCAATGATAAGCGCCTTTCTGAGACCCGGCTTAAACAGCTGGGACAACGATCCCATTTGTTCTATTTTTAAAGATTTCTCAATGTTCTTTAATTCTTCTTTTGCGACAGTTTCTCCATTAATACGTGTCAGTATCTTTAACGCTTCTGTTGTTTTGCCCGCTTTCGCCAGCCACCTCGGGCTTTCCGGCACGACGAGCAATACGAGGAAAAAGATCACGGACGGCACCATTCCATAAGCGAGCATCCATCTCCATCCGGTGTGCACACCCCATTCGTATGTTCCGGAGCGCTGCACAGCGAGATTAATAAAGTACGTAGCGGAAATACCCAATATCGTAAAGAGCTGATATAAGGAGGAAAGGCTTCCGCGTATGGCGGGCGGCGCCGCTTCTGTAATGTACGTCACAGATAGAGATGATCCCATCCCAATCCCGAGGCCTCCGATAATCCTTGCAATAATTAAGGTAGATACATCTTGAGAAAGCGCTGAAACGATGGCCGATATCGCAAACAACAAAGCGGCTGTCATTAAAATTTTTCTCCGGCCGAACCTGTCGCTTAAAAATCCGGATATTCCGACGCCCGCCACTCCTCCGATCATAATGCTGGAAATCACAAGCCCTTCCATAAATGGAGTTAGGCTGTATAAATCTTTCAGAAAACCGATGGCGCCTGAAATCACTGCCGTGTCATAGCCGTACAGTAAGCCGCCAAGTCCAGCCGCACATGAGATTAAAATAACAAATCCCATTGAATGGCCTCTTGTTACAGGAGCATTTGGTTCTAATTGAGTTGGAGTATTCTTCATTTCCCTGCCCTCCCGAGTGTTAAGTAAAGCGTTTACATTTACTTCTTTAATTGTACGTACTTATATAAAAATTTAAGGAAAATTTCATTTAATTAGTACGTACAAATATAGGATAATCCTGTTTGCATTTTCTGTCAATGTTTTCTTACAAAGAATGCTGTGATATACTAAAATTTGTCCGTATACATTTTGGAGGAATGGAAAAATGTTACCAAAATACGCGCAAGTAAAAGAAGCAATCAGTTCATGGATTAATCAAGGTAAAATACTGCCCGATCAAAAGATCCCTACCGAAAACGAATTAATGCAGCAATTCGGCGTCAGCCGGCATACCATCCGCAAAGCGATCGGAGACCTTGTATCACAAGGTCTGCTGTACAGCGTGCAAGGGGGAGGCACCTTTGTCGCTTCACGCTCCGCTAAGTCAGCGCTGCATTCAAATAAAACGATTGGTGTTCTGACAACCTACATATCAGACTATATTTTTCCGAGCATCATTAGGGGAATTGAGTCTTATTTAAGCGAGCAGGGCTATTCTATGCTTTTGACAAGCACAAACAACAATCCGGACAATGAACGAAGAGGATTAGAAAACCTCCTGTCACAGCATATTGACGGACTTATTGTGGAACCGACAAAAAGCGCCCTGCAAACCCCGAATATCGGCTACTATCTGAATTTGGAGAAAAACGGCATCCCTTTTGCGATGATGAACGCGTCATACGCCGAGCTTGCCGCACCGAGTTTTACGTTAGATGATGTGAAAGGCGGGATGATGGCGGCGGATTACTTGCTTACTCTCGGCCACACGCACATGATGGGCATTTTCAAAGCTGATGATACGCAAGGTGTCAAGCGGATGAACGGATTTATACAGGCGCATCGGGAGCGGGAGTTATTTCCTTCTCCGGATATGATCGTGACCTTTACGACAGAGGAAAAGGAATCGAAGCTGTTGGAGAAAGTGAAAAAGACGCTGCAGAAAAACAGCAAAAACATGCCGACTGCTATTCTTTGCTATAACGATGAAATCGCGCTGAAGGTCATTGATATACTGCGGGAGATGGATATTAAAGTGCCTGAAGATATGTCTATCGTTGGGTATGATGATTCGCATTTTGCCCAAATCTCCGAGGTGAAATTAACCTCTGTCAAGCACCCGAAATCCGCGCTTGGAAAAGCGGCCGCGAAATATGTCATTGACTGCTTAGAGCATAAAAAACCGAAGCAAGAGGATGTCGTATTTGAGCCTGAGTTGATCATTCGGCAATCGACCAGAAAACTGGATAAATAAAAAAGCAATGTATGGGTCTTCCCGCTACATTGCTTTTTTTATAGCTGTTATCTATTTTTCCACACGTCTGCGATGATTTCAAACGAACGCATTCTGTCTGCGTGTTCGAAGGTTTCTGAGTTGACCATAATTTCGTCAGCTTGCGTTGTGTTGACAAAGTCTTCGAGCTTCGCCTTCACTTCTTCCGGACCGCCGACAATCGTCGAGCTCAGCTGCTCATTGACCATCGCTTTTTCATACGGGCTCCAAATGTGATCCATATCCTCAACAGGCGGCTTCAGCTGGTTCGGCGTGCCGCGGACAAGGTCAAGAAATCTTTGGTAATGCGATGTCGCAAGGTGCTGCGCTTTCTCGTTTGTATCTGCCGCGATAATCGTAACGCCAACCATTGCATACGGTTCATCGAGCACTTCTGACGGCGTAAAGGAATTGCGGTACAGCTCCAGAGCGGGAACAGTATTTGCCGGCGAGAAGTGGGCAGCGAATGCAAACGGAAGGCCCAGTTCACCTGCCAAACGGGCGCTGAAGCCGCTTGAACCCAGCAGCCAAATCGGCACATCAACGCCTTCTCCCGGAATGGCGCGGACTTGATTACGCACATTTCCCGATGGTTTAAAGTAATTGCGCAGTTCCTCTAATTGTTCTGGAAAATCTTCACCGCTGTTGATGTTTCTGCGGAGCGCTCTTGCTGTCAATTGGTCTGTTCCCGGCGCACGTCCGAGCCCCAGATCAATCCGTCCGGGATAAAGCGTTTCAAGTGTGCCGAATTGCTCAGCAATCACTAATGAAGAATGGTTCGGAAGCATAATACCGCCGGAACCGACGCGGATTTTCTTTGTGCCACCGGCAATATGGCCAATCAGAACCGCGGTGGCAGAGCTTGCGACACCTTCTATATTATGATGCTCAGCAAGCCAATAGCGGTGGTAGCCCCATTCCTCCGCACGGCGCGCTAAGTCCATGCTATTTCGGAATGAATCCGCAACCGTTCCTCCCTGAACAACCGGAGATAAATTCAAAACAGAAAGCAAGGTATCTTTGCGTTGGTTGTTAGACATATTGTTCTCCTTTGCAAATGTGTTATCAGTAAACAGCCTCAAGCTGTCAAGTCATGAATGAAAGGACTTCTCTCACACCATAACACAACTGCATTCAGGAATAAAAGAATTTGATTCGATGAAATTCGAACAATATAACACAAACGATTTGCACTATTATTCAGCCCCAAACATTCCTGTGCCATCCCAATCATTCCTCGTTATTGCGCTCGGCTGGCTTGTTTCAGGAGAAGCAAGCCAAGTCGCTTTCTTGATTATGAACAGCTTCTGATGGGACGAGCATCAGCCTCGGGAATTCAAAATCAAAAGCATAGAAAGCGGCGGGGTAAATGAGAAGGCATACAATCATCAAAACCCTCTATCAGATGAGACAAGAGGGTTCCTTATTTACTGATGCTTACGTCCTTTGACCACATATACAACTGTAATCAAAAGGTAGATCACCGCAGTAATGCTGGTGATGACAATTGACGTTGTCAGAATAACTCCGATCAGAATGGCAAGTAACGCCAGAATCGCAAACCATGTGGTGTACGGAAACCACTTTACATAATAGGCCGGTGTTTCTGTTTGGTTCTTTCTTGATTTCAAATGGGCGAATCCGATGATCAGCCAAATGAATAATACGGTATACCCCAGTGATCCCATTAAGTAATCAAACGTTTGGCTTCCTGCGAATAGAGAAATCAAGACGCCAATATAAAGGGAGGAAGTGCACATCAGAATCGCAAACATTGGCACGTTTTTCGATGAAAGCTTCGAAAAGACCTTCGGAAGCCTTCCGTCAGTAGCCTGCGTATACAAAATGCGTGATGATCCATATAAACCTGAATTCATGGAAGAAATGATCGCCAGCAGGATGACTGCATTCATAATATGATCCGCGCCGGGAATGCCTACCAAGTGAAAGACCATGACAAAGGGGCTTTCCGGGACAGAATTGACTTTATTCCATGGAATCAGGCTGACGATGATGAAAAACGGCAGCAGGTAGAACGCGACAATCCGTGTCAATGTACTGCGGACAGCTTTCGGGACAACTTTTTCCGGATTCTTTGTTTCGGCAAGCGTGACACCGATAATTTCTGTACCACCGTAAGAGTAGATCACGACAAGCATCGCCGTAATCAGCCCTGTGCCGCCGTGCGGGAAAAATCCGCCGTGCTCTGTCAGGTTTGAGAACCCGGCAGCTGTATGATCACCGAATGATACAAATAAGAGCAATAATCCTAATATAATAAAGAGAATAATAACGGTAATTTTGATCATGGCCAGCCAATATTCGGTTTCGGCGAAGATTTTAACAGAAAGCAAGTTCACAACCGTGACGACTAGAGATATCCCTAATGCCAGAACCCAGATCGGGCAGCCCGGCAGCCAATATTGAATGAAAATCGCAGCGACGACAGCTTCAGCCGCAATGTTGAGCACCCACATTTTCCAATATATCCAGTCCAAAAAATAAGCAGCGTAATTTCCTAACACCTGCTGGACAAGATCCCGGAAGGTTCTTGCATTTCGGTTGCGCACAGCCATTTCCGCGAGCCCTTGCATAATAAACAGCAAAATAATGCCGCCGAGCAGGTAAGCGATAATGACAGAAGGCCCCGCCACATCGATCGCCGAGCTGCTTCCTTTAAATAAACCTGCACCGATTGCTCCGCCCAGCGCCATCATCATAATATGGCGGGACGTCATCGTGCGTTTTAACGTCTGATTGTCCTTTTTCATCCTCTACTATCTCCCCTTATCGTTTTCAAAAACAAAAAAGCCCGCCGTCTCCTATCTAATCTAATAGACAAAGAGACGACGAGCCTTAGGCTGACCGCGGTACCACTCTTGTTGATTCTTCATGAAGAATCCAGCTTTCGACCTGTAACGAAGGTTAGCCGTTAAAGCATGGGGAATAATCTATCTATTCCGTTTCGCATTACCACTCCCGGGCGAGTTCAAAGAAGTATCAGGCTGCGTCACACCACCCCGCAGCTCTCTTTTCTGACCGCTTTCTTTTACTGCTCCCAATCTATGTGTTTTCGTTTTCTGAAAAACTGAAATGTTATGTTCTGAATATATTAACATAATATACGTGCTTCTTTTTACACTGTCAATAACCCCATAGAAAAAAGAAATTGTTATTTTGCCCCTTTTCGAATGGCTTTCCAAAAGGATTCTGACTCGTGTCCTAATGCATAAACTGAGACACCTGTTATTTTGTACCGCTTTGCCAGATGGCTTTTCGTTTGGACAGTTTTTTCATTTTCATACCACACGACATGTTTATGCTTCTTTTCGTCAACGTAAGAAAACGTCATTGAACCTGATGTTTTGTTGAATATCGGCTTTGATTTCTGCTTGTTAATGAGAGTCTTGAGTGCATTCCATTTTCTCATTGCGCTGCCGCTTTCATCTTTTATATCCCAGTCATAGCCGTACGCCGGAATTCCCATGATGACTTTATTGGCTTCGATTTTTTCGGCTGAAAATTGCAGAGAGCTTTTGATCCAGCCTGTGCTCGCCACCGATCCTGGTTCGCCCCAAATGCCGTGTTCGTCATAAGTCATGACTTGCACATAATCGGCATATTGACCGATTTTCACATAATCATACGGCCAGCTCCAGTCGTCGTTTTGATCATCGGCGCTTTTGGCCGGAACGGAAACCATTGTTTTGATCTGTTTCTTTTTCAGAGCCTGTGTGACATCTTGAATGAAGCGTGAGTATGTGGATCGGTCTGCCGGATTCACTGCTTCAAAGTCGATATTGATTCCATAGTATGAGTGCTTTTTAGCCAGTGCGATTAGATGATCTATGAATCGTTTTTTTTGCTGTGTGATTCCTCATGACTCGACTCGCTAAGTTACCGTCAAAATCGTAAATCCTATCATTATAGTTTGAAATGACCGCCCATGTCTTGATGTTTTTCTTTTCCGCATATGTCAGCTGCTTGCTTGGGACATCGCCAATGATTTGTCCGTTTTTTTCAAACGCAAACGTATCTGTGGCGATCGAATTCATGTATGTATGATATTTCACAAGAGAATTGTATGAGGCCGTATTCCCAGTCGTGTAGCCTAATGTCATGCCAGCCGCTTTCGCTTCTGCGTTTGAATACATAAACAGAATGATCGCAATCGCCAGTGAAACAGCTGCGATCAGCCATTTTTTCATTATATTTCCTCCTTTGCAAGTCATACTCTACTCATCGGCCAAACAATTGGAAGTTGAAGTTTTTCAAGCAGAAAGCCCGGCAACAAGCTGCCGGGCTTTAGCGTTAGCGGTCAGAGACGAGAAGATATGCGGCTTTTACAGGTCCGTGCACGCCGACAACCAAGTCCATTTCGATATCGGCTGAGTTGCTCGGTCCGGTAATGTAGTTGACGCAGGAGGGGACAGTGGTGCCGTCCGCAATGTTTTGGCGAATGATATCACTGGCTTGCGTCATTCTCGGCACAATGCTTGATTTTGGCACAATCGCAATGTAGGTCGTCGGCAGAAGGCTGACAGACCGGCCGATATCTTTTGAGGAGAAGAGGACAACCGTCCCCGACTCGGCCAGTGTGATTTCACTGAATGTAATTCCAACATTGGCTTGCTCCGCCTTTTTGATATTTTCTTCGCCTTTGTCAGCATCCCACTCCCAGACCGGCGTTCCATCGCTCGGCCAGTCTTTGGTGAGCAGGCTTTTTAACCCGTATGCTTCAAAGCGCGGATCCTTCGGAATGATGACAGGGCCTCCGGAAAAGCGGCTGACTTGCTCGCGCAGGGCATCATATAAGCCCGTTGAATCCGTTTCAATCAGCTCTGTATGGATCTTGACACAATGGTTTTTGAGCACTGTGACCAAGTCATCCGCTGAATATCCTTCAAGTGTGCGATATTGCGGCTGATGTGCCCACTCAGGGACTGCCACGCCCTCTGTTCTTCTGTCACGTCCCAGGCGTGATGCGACCCGGTTTAAAAAGCTCTCTCGATTCTGAACGGTCCCCTTCGTCATGACTCCTCCTCCTTCGCGCGTTCACTCGTTTCTCTATCTGTAAACCAGTCTCTGAATCTCGATTTATGCGGTGCCGGAAAATCGCGGATCTGTGTCCAGCTTTTGAGCGGGCCGGGCCCTTTCGACATTTTTTCTCCCTCTGTAAAAGGCGTCATCGCGGCCGGCGCCCATTTTGATCCCATTTTATAAAGCGGCAAAGAGGACGCGCCAAGTCCGAACGCTTTCATCGCGAGCTTTTCGCTGATCGGCGCCCTGCTTTCTTTTTCAACGATGTTCTGGCGATGCTTGAGAAGCAGCTCATGTAGCGGAATTTTGACCGGGCAGGCTTCTGAACAAGCCGCGCACAGCGTAGATGCGTACGGCAGCTCCTTATAATCGTCATAACCGCCGAGCAGCGGTGATAAAACCGCCCCGATCGGTCCCGAATAAATTGAGCCGTAAGAGTGCCCGCCTACATGGCGGTACACAGGGCAGACGTTGATACAGGCGGCACAGCGGATACATTGCAGGACAGACTGGAATTCCGTTCCGAGAATGTTGGACCGGCCATTATCAACAATGACTAGATGGAATTCCTCCGGCCCGTCTACTTCCCCTTCCAGCTTCGGGCCTGTCAGAGCCGTAATATAACTTGTCAGCCGCTGTCCGACAGCGCTTCTTGTCAGCATGCTGACAAGCACTTCGAATTCAGAAAATGTCGGGACAATCCGCTCCATTCCCATGACGGTGATTTGCGTTTTTGGCAATGTGCTCACAAGCCGTCCATTGCCTTCATTGGTCACAAGGCTGACAGAACCCGTATCAGCGATGGCGAAGTTACAGCCGGTAATGCCGATATCCGCTTCGAGAAACTTTTCCCGGAGGATGGCGCGCGCATGCATCACAAGCTCTTCCGGTTTTTCTGTATGTTGATAGTCCAGCCTTTCTTTAAACACATCACGTATCTGTTCTTTATTTTTATGAAGGGCGGGCGCTACGATATGTGACGGCGGATCGTGATCATCAATCTGCAAAATATACTCGCCGAGATCGGTTTCAACGACCTCACAGCCTTCCTTCTCCAGCACCTCATTCAGATTGATTTCCTCCGTGACCATTGACTTTGATTTTACGACCTTCTTTCCATTCTTCTTTTGAATGACGTCGCGAATATAAGAAGACGCCTCTTCCGAAGTTTCCGCGAAATAAACATGCCCGCCTCGTTTCGCCACATTTTCGGCAAGCTGGCTGAGATAGAAATCGAGATTTTCAAGGACATGCTGCCTGATTTCCTCTGATAAGGAGCGCCATTCTTCCCAGTTTCCCAGTTCTTCGGCCGCTTCAAGGCGCCGTGTCCGCAGACGTTCCTGCGCACCAGAAACAGCGCCTCTCATAAATTCATTATCAATCCCCTGTGATACCCGCTCTTTAAAAGCGTCAGTACCGATTTTCATCGCCATGATCCTTCCCCCTCTGAATCCAGTTTTATCTGCTGTTGAGCACTTCGGCGATGTGCATCACTTTGACATTTTTGTCTTTTCGGTCAAGCCGGCCCCCGATATTCATCAAACAGCCGCAGTCAGCTCCGATCAGCACCTCAGCACCCGTATCCTCCACGCATGCGACTTTTTCGTCGACCATCTGTTCAGAAATCTGCGCCATTTTGACGGAGAATGTTCCTCCGAATCCGCAGCAGTTATGTTTGCCCGGAAGCGCTGTGAACTCCAGGCCCTTCACATGGCTCAAGAGCTTCATCGGCTCCTCCCGAACTCCGAGCAGCCGCGTCATATGGCACGACGTATGTAAGGTCGCTTTTGTACGAAGGCTCGCGCCGACATCCTCAACGCCAAGGACGTTCACGATAAAATCCGTCAGTTCATACGTTTTATCCGCCAGCTTTTTCGCTTTATCGGCCCATTTCGGGTCATCCTGAAACAGGTGCGGATATTCTCGGAACATCGTTGTGCAGGAACCGGAAGGACTGACGACATATTCGGAATCCTGGAACGTTTCGATCATCCGTTTCATTGCTTTTTTGGCGTCACTCACATAGCCGCTGTTATAAGCCGGCTGCCCGCAGCAGATCTGCCCCTCCGGAAAATCAACCTCACATCCAAGCCGCTCCAACAGCTCAACCGTCGCTTTTCCGACATTTGTTTGAAACATATCAATAAGACAAGTGACAAAAAGTGAGACTTTCATGATGAACCCCTCTCTCATCCCCAATATATGATCAGGTCATCCGATGACCTGAGTTAAGATAACTATATGAATATCGTACACTATTCTGACAATTGAAGGAAAGGGTTTTCTAAACATCTCGGCAATAAAAAACGCCTGCTCCACTGGACAGACGTTCATGGCACTATTACTTTTTAATGGCCATACAGGCACTTTCTGTATTTTTTATATGTTTTCACAAATAAATAAAAGAAGCTAAGAGCGCTAAGGAGAACAATCCAGCCCGCTCCCCCTCTCATCAGTGCAAAAGGTGTTTCAAACAAAAAGGCGCTGATAAAAGCTGCTCCCGTCTTATCCCACAGGCCCGGTGTATAATACAAACTCTGGGGTCGGATAAATAAATCAACAGTCAAAGCATTGGTAGTAAAGAGGACCATGATGAAGGATAAGAATAGAAAAGAAAGGGCAAAGTACGTTTGCAAGAGGCGTTTATATCTATCGGCTTTTGATTCTGTATCAGAAAAAATATCGTCTGATGCACTGGCGTTCTCTCTTCTAAAGTAATGCAGGCCTTGTGAACTGAAAAGATGCTTCCATCCACTGTCTTCAAATAGGGTTCGATAATCAGTAAAATCTCCCGGATGTTTAAAGGTCCGATAGTCTATTTTGATGGTAGAGTTGTCAGAGGATGCTTCATCTGAAAAACAATAGGATAAAAAACATTTCCCTTTTAATTCATACCCCTTACCTGCCATCTTATTTAGCCATTGTTCCTCACTGTCTATGTCTATAAAATATCTGCATTTTTTCATATGGTCTCCCCCTTTTTATTCAATTCCTGCCTCGTTATGTCAACCAGCTGCTCCATTCTCTCCATGTCCTTCGACAACACATTTCTTCCAAGTTCAGTGATGATATACGTTTTTCTGCGGCGATCTTCACTTGGATAAGGTTCGATCAATTGATGCTTCAATAAGTTTTCAATTGCTCCATAAAGAGTACCAGGCGCCATTTTCACTTTTCCACCGCTAAGCTTTTCAATATTTTTCATAATGATGTAGCCGTGAGCAGGACGTAACAAAGATAAAAGAACATAGTAAACAGTCTCAGTCAGCGGCAAATGCTTATTTTCTTTCATATAGCCCCTCCAATATTCAGTATAACTGTATATTCTCATCATATACAGTTATACTGAATACCGCAACCATAAATGACCAGATGAACACCAAAAAACCTGGCTATAATTAGCCAGGTTTTCATTAAATCCAGCCTTTTTCCTCAGCAATGCTGGCGGCTTCTGTCCGGTTTTTCGCATCGAGCTTTTGGATGATTTCTGAAATATAGTTTCGGACTGTGCCTTGAGATAAATAGAGTTCAAGCGTAATATCTTTTGTTGTCTTGCCTAAAGCCGCCAGCCGCAGAATTTCTTGTTCTCTTACGGTGAGCGGATTTTCGTCTCGCATCATATTAAACGTCAGCTCCGGGCTGAAGACTCGTTTACCCTTTACACTCTTTCGGATGGCGTCGGCCAAATCGTCAATTTCGCCGTCTTTCAGGAGATAGCCATGTACGCCGGCTTTAACGGCGCGTTCAAAATAGCCGGGACGGGCAAAGGTTGTTAAAATAATAATCTTGCTGCCGCTGCCTTTTTGCATCAATTCCTCTGCCACATCCAACCCGCTCCGGGCCGGCATTTCAATGTCCATGATGCATACATCCGGCTCCAGCTCCAAGATGGCTTTGAACGCTTCTTCCCCGTTTCGTGCTTGTCCGATGACTTCCATATCCTCTTCCAAATCAAGCAGAGATCCCAAAGCGCCTAAAAGCATTCGCTGGTCCTCAGCAATCAACAGACGAATCATTCTTTTCGTCCTCCTATCAATCTGCTTTTTTAATAAGCGGAATCGTCAGTGTCAACACCGTTCCGTTATGAGCTGAAAGCGTTAATCCGCCCTCAATGAGCATCAGCCGTTCTTCCATTCCCCGCAGGCCATTCCCAAATGTGTTCTCCTTCGCCGCACCCTTTCCGTCATCCCGTATCACAACTTTCATTTTGTCAGCAAACTGAGAAATGGCAATGGCGCAGTGGGTGGCTTTGCTATGCTTGATAATATTGGTCACAGCTTCCCGCATACACATACTGATCATATTTTGTGTGACGGGAGAGATCGCTGAAAAGTCTTCGTCCCCTTCGTATTGAAACGTAATGTTCCCCGATCTTAAGATGTGCTGAATGTTGGCGAGCTCCTCTGTCATCGTGACCGTTCTCATATCAGAAACCAGCTCCCGAACTTGCTTGAGTGCGGCTCTTGAACTGGTTTCCATTTCTTTTGCTTCAAGCCGGGTCCGTTCCGGATCAGATGTTGCCAGCCGCTGAATCAGCTGGCTTTTCAACGTAAGAAGCGAAAGGGTATGACCGAGCGTATCGTGGAGATCACGGGCGATTCGAACACGCTCCTCCCTTTTGGAGAGTTCCTTTATTTGTTCGTTGGCTTGCGCGAGTTTGGTCTCGAGTTCAATTCTCCGAAACATAGAACGGATGCCGAATGGAGAAATGAGCATGATGGCGAGAAACGGGAGAACAGGAAAAATTTCCTGTATCGAGGCTGAACTCATGACAAATTGGTAAATGCACGGAAAAAGCAGCATAAAGAGTAAACCGCTGAACGCACGGTTAAACTTTGTTTTCTCTTTGTAATAACCAACAAAGTTTGCCGGAAAAAAACCTAAATAGATATAGGTGATATTGTAAAACACACTATAGATGAAAATAACCGCCATTTGCACGATAAGCCAATACGTAAACGAAACTCTGCCCACATTGCAAAATAACTGGCGATAGGCTATGACAAAAAAGAGCAGCATGCCATATCCGAGCACCTGTTTGACGCCTGTTTCTCTCAATAAAGAAAGAAACGGCATGATGGTGTACACCAGAAAGATATAAGGGAAAAAACCGAATTGTTTAGGGAATATGGATGGTAAAAATTTCATAGATCACACCGCTTCTTGTTTTCTGCTTATATACTTAGATAGTAGCATGAAGAGCATCAAATAAGCGATTAGCATCAAAATATTTTCCCATGATGGGCCCCCGCCTCGAACAAGTTCCCATGCTCCGTTCCCGAAATGATAAGACGGAAGCCACCGGCCAATATTCTGCATCACCTCAGGCATGACCTCAACCGGCATCCACATGCCTCCGCCTAAAGCGAGCAGCATGTAAAGCACATTACTGATTCCGGCTGCGGTTTCTACTTTTCTCATGCGGCCGATGAGTGTGCCTAACGCTAAAAACGGCAATGCGCCAAACAAAATCCACATTCCGCTCATGATCCATTCAAACGGCGACAAGGCAATGTCATTCATGAGCGCGCCAAACAGAAAGATGACGGTAATGGATAAAACGTGAATCACACTTTGGCCGATCATCTGAGCTGATAAATAGATATAATCCGGAAGAGGCGTGATGCGGATAAAGGCGGTCCAGCCCTGTGACCGTTCTTGAACCATACGGATTCCAAGCGTCATAATAGAAGACCCCATCACACTGAAGACTGTCATCGACATTAAGTAGTGGGCGTCCCATGCACGTTGATCAGATAGGCCCGTATTCACTACATTGGTAAAGAGATAATAAAAGGCAATCGGCATCAGCAGCGACCAAAGCACAAAGTACTTATTCCGAAGCACCCTTTTCATTTCAGCTATGCTTTGCTTCTGCAGCATGTTCACTTACATCTCCTCCCTGTTTCCGTCAGCCAGCTGGCGAAATGCCTCATCAAGCGTTCCTTGCTCAATCCGGATATCGCACGCGCGTATGTTTTCTTGAAAAATGAGTGCTAACACTTTGTCTGTATTTGATGTTTGAATGATGATCCTTTGGTGCTTCTGAATCACCCGCTCTACTTCCGGGTGACGGGACAGCCGTTCCAACGATTCATCTGAATGCATCGTAAAAGATACAGCCTGTTTTTGCATCCTTGAGCGGAGCTGCATGGGCGAGCCGTCTGCCACAAGCCGCCCGTCTGCAAAAAATAAGATTCGCTGTGCGGCATCATCCGCTTCCTGTAAATAATGCGTTGAAAAAATAATGGTTTTTCCTTGATCGGCCAGTCCATGAATGGTCTGCCAGAATCGATGTCTTGATGATGTGTCCATTCCGACTGTCGGCTCATCGAAGATCAGCAGCTCCGGATTCCCGGCAAGAGCCAAAGCAAAGTTCAAACGGCGTTTTTGTCCGCCGGATAACTTTTCTGCCCTCGTTTTCAAATCTTCTTTTGTGAGTGCTGTTAACGAAATAAGTTCCTTCATGGACAATGGATTCGGATAATAGCTTCGGAAGAGCTCGAGGATTTCATTCACCTTCAGCCCCGGCATGACACTCACTTCCTGCAGCATCACGCCTATTTTTTCCCGCACCTGTTTGTCATCGGGAACCCGGTTAAATCGTTTGATTTCTCCCTCGCTTGGTTTTAGCAATCCTAATATCATGGAGATCACGGTCGTCTTCCCTGCCCCATTGGGCCCGAGGATAGCTGCAATTTCTCCTTTTTTAATGCTGAAGCTGATGTTGTTTACAGCTGTTTTTTTCTGAAAATGTTTTGTCACATTGCTTACTGTTACTGCCTCATTCATCACATGAGCACCTCCTGGTCTCTGACATTGATTGTAAAATGACGCAGAAACTGATGGAAGTATAAGATGTCATGATAACGGGTGACAAATGTCATATTCATTCTCACGGCTGGTTTCTAGGCCATCCATCCTCTAGATTTACCAATTCATCCAGCCCGCTTGTGCCGTATGTCCCCATTCTATGAAACTGCTATTTACTTTCATAGAAAGACACACTCTTCAAACCGTGAGTGTTATGATATACATATTGAACTTTAACTATCGGCTGAAAGGAGCCAATCATGAACGAAGCGATTTTGTCTCGAAATGATGTAAAGGTGAAGGGAAACGGCAAAACATCTATCATTTTCGCACCCGGTTTTGGATGTGACCAAAGCGTGTGGAATGCCGTGGCGCCAGCCTTCGAAGAAGAGAATCAGGTCATTTTATTTGATTACGTCGGTTCAGGCCAATCAGATTTGCGCGCCTATGACCTGAATCGTTACCGGACACTTGACGGCTATGTCCAAGATGTTCTTGATGTTTGCGAAGCTTTAAATCTGGAAGAGACCGTGTTTGTGGGGCACTCTGTCGGGGCTGTGATTGGGATGCTTGCTTCCATCCGCCGCCCGGCGCTTTTTTCCCATTTGGTGATGGTGGGGCCTTCTCCTTGCTATTTGAATGATCCGCCCGGGTATTACGGAGGATTTGAGAAAGAGCAGCTCCATGGTTTGCTGGAGATGATGGAGAAAAATTACATAGGCTGGGCAACTGTATTTGCGGGAACGGTTCTGAATCAGCCAGATCGGCCTGACATCAAGGAAGAGCTTGAAAGCCGTTTTTGTTCTACTGATCCTGTGATTGCCCGCCAATTCGCGAAAGCCGCGTTTTTTTCTGATCACCGGGATGATCTTTCGAAGGTAACGGTTCCCTCACTGATTCTCCAATGTGCTGATGATATCATCGCACCTGCTTCAGTAGGCGAATATATGCATAAGCATCTTCCATATAGTACACTGAGACAAATGGAGGCTCGCGGGCATTGTCCCCACATGAGCCATCCTGAAGAGACGATCCAGCTGATCAGCGACTATTTGAAAGCGCTCATGATCTAGGAACGAAAGGGATAGAGGTGACCCTCTTAATGGACAAACAATTGAATGATGCACCATGCGGTTTTCTCACTTTGTCAGAAGAGGGTTCGATAATCGCGGTCAACAGCACCCTGCTCAGGATTGTGAATTATGAGCAGGAAGAGATTATCGGTCAGCATATGAATACAATCCTGACAGTTCCCGCACAGCTTTTCTGCCAGCTTTATTTTGTCCCGCTTTTGAAACTGGAGCAGCACATCGAAGAAATATACATTTCCCTAAAAACAAGAGATGGCGAAGAAGTTCCCGTCCTTGTCAATGCTGTTGCAAAAGCTGATCGCGGAGAAACTGTCACCGAGTGTGTCCTGATTCCGATGCAGAAACGCAATGAATATGAAAATGAGCTGCTGATGGCCAGAAACGCGGCTCAGGAAGCTTTGCTTGCCAAACAGAAAGCCAATGCGGAGTTAGAAATCGCCTTGGAAGCGCTGAAGGCAAAACAAGAAGAACTTCTTGAGATCAACAAACAAAATCAGCAGTTTAAACTAAACACCAAAAGAGAGCTCGAGCTCGCCAGGAAAATTCAAGAATACTCATTGACTGAACCGATTGTAAACGATCAGATTCAAATTGACGCTTATTACAAAGCATCCAGTGAGTTATCCGGTGATCTATACGGATTTTATCAAATTGATGAACATCGTTACGGCATTATTATTCTTGATGTGATGGGCCATGGGATATCATCCGCTTTGATTACAATGTCTCTGCATCCTTTGTTCCAGCGCCAGATCTCGCAAGGTCTCAGTCCCGGCAAAGTCATGAAGGAATTAGACCGGCACCTGCACAGCTTGTTTCAAAATGATGAAGAAGCTAGACATTATTGCACGGCTATTTATCTCGAGATTGATACAGCACAGCAACAAATTCATTATGTCAACGCCGGACATCCGCCGGCATTATGGCAGAGCACCGGCGGAGCCCAACATTTGCTGCCTGCAACCGCACCTCCGATCGGGATGTTTGAAGATACGGTGTTTCAGTCAACAAGCCTTTCATATACTGAAGGCGGCGGAAGGCTCCTGCTGTATACAGATGGTGTGATGGACCCCACAGCTTCATGTTATTTATTTGATTTATTAAAGGATCACCCCGATTTGCCTATTGCTGGCCTGAAAGAGAACATCCTTACATCACTGCATCACCATAAGGAAGCCCATCATAAAAGTGATGACGAATGTTTTATAGTAGTTGATGTAAAATAAAAACATCCATGAGATGGGTACATCTCATGGATGTTTTCTGTTTCAGCGTTTCTTCGGGGTATGGCCTGACTCTCCGCATATTGAAACACCTGCACGGAAGGCAGCGGGTGTCCGTTAACATCAAACAAAGCTTGGTTATCTACAGCACTTCCCCCATACCACTTCCCGGCATCTCTGTCCGAAGCTCAGGCACATGTTTCTGTTCCTCAATGGCAGCGGCATATCCCGTTGGACTAAATGCACTCCATACGGTGGCAGCCGCAAAGAACAAGTTCACTCTGCTTTTCCTGACACTCCCCACCCCATGCTAAACGCTTTCAAAAGTAAATAAAAAAGAATCCGCCCATATCGAGCGGAGGCATCAGCCTAATGTGTGTTTACGATGATTCTCACTTCATATTTCTCCATCGTCAGGTCGCCGGATAATCGTTCTCCGGTCATCATATCTTTCACACTCTGATCAAACGTGACCAGCTGTTTTTCTTCCGTGAAATTCATGACAAAAATATAATCATTGTCCTGATCCTGCCTCGCTTGTACGGAGACGCCTTTTCCGTGCCGAACCGAAAAAACAGGAGAAAGAGACAGATCTGTGATCAGTCCTTCATAGAAATCCCGATGAAATTGATCCTCCAAACGGGCGCCGATAAAATACGCCTTGCCCCGCTGATACTGATGGCTTGTGACCGCTGGCGCACGCGCATAAAAATCTTCTTGATACACGGCTTCTACAGATGCGGTCTTTACATCGATCACCGTTGCATAATCCTTCATTTCATATGATTGGCTGCGATAGCTCACAGCATTTCGATCCTTTGGGTACAGCGTATCGGTTTCTAGAGGCTCAATTCCGAAAATCGCTTGCAGGTCTGGATGCCATCCGCCTGTGTACGTTAAATCATGCTCATTTACAATCCCGCTGATATATGTCATGACTAAGGTGCCGCCACGAGACACAAACGCTTTCAAACGGGAAATGGTGTTTTCACTGATTAAATAAAGCATGGGGACGATCAGCAGTTGATATGGTGAAAAATCTTGTTCTTTCGTGATGACATCGACAGGGATATCGTGTTCCCAGAACGTGCGGTAATGCTGCTGAAGGGTTTGCACGTAACGTTTTGTCGCCTTCGCATACCCCTGAGCGTCCTCGAGTGCCCAATGGTTTTCCCAGTCATATAAAATAGCGGTTTCAGCCGGCCTCTTCGTTCCGACAACCTCGGACAGCCGTTCTAATATTTCGCCGGTTTTGGCCACTTCCTGAAAGACCCGGTTCTTCGGGCTATTGTCATGATCTACTATTGCTCCGTGCAATTTTTCTGATGATCCGCGCGATTTGCGGTATTGGAAATAGAGAACGCTGTCCGAGCCGTGGGCAATCATCTGCATAGACGACAGCACATTCATGCCCGGGCGCTTCGCCTTGTTGACGTTATGCCAATTGACCGCGCTTGGCGTACACTCCATTAATAAGAAAGGCTGCTGCTTCAGGCTTCGGTATAGGTCATTGATGAAGCCGACCTTCATCGCCAAATCAGCTGTGCTTTCCCAGTCATTGTGCCAGACCGGGTAAGCGTCCCAGCTGATGACATCGACATGCTTTGCAAACTTGCTGTAGTCGAGGCCCTGATACGGGATCAAATCCGGTGTGTCAGCCATAAAGTTCGTTGTGATCGGAATATCAGGTGTCAGTTCTCTCAGCGGGATGATTTCATTTTCATAAAACGAAATCGTTTGCTCAGTGACGAACCGGCGCCAGTCTAAGTTCAGGCCGTGCAAGCCATTTTCACCGATCGGCGATGGACTTTCAATTTGTAACCAGTCATTGAATGTATGGCTCCAAAAAGGAGTCCACCACGCATGGTTCAATGTCTTGAGGCTGTTGTCATATTTTGCTTTCAGCCATTCCCTGAAAGCATGCTGGCATAGATCGCAATGGCACTCTCCACCGTATTCGTTTGAAATATGCCACATTAACAACGCCGGATGATTGCCGTATCGTTCTGCTAATAGCCGGTTGATGTGACGTGTTTTTTCACGGTAGACTTTAGATGTGAGGCAGTGGTTGTGCCTTCCGCCGTGCAGCTGCTTGACGCGGGAAGCATTGACGCGCAAAACTTCAGGATAGGCTTGCGAAAGCCAGGCAGGACGCGCTCCGCTTGGGGTTGCTAATATGACCCGGCCGCCGATGCTGTGAATCCGTTCAAAAATATCATCAAGCCATTCAAATTGATACACGCCCTCCTCCGGCTCAAGCGCGCTCCATGCAAAAATGCCGACAGAAAAGGTATTCGTATGAGAAAGCTTCATCAGCTTAATATCATCGGCTAGAATATCAGGCCGATCCAGCCACTGATCAGGATTGTAGTCTCCTCCGTGCAGCATAAATGTTGCATCTGTTACATGCTTTTTTTCAAGCTTTGACATCATATTCCTCCTCCTTCATCTCTTCACCTTTTGTTCCCCCCGCGGTTCATCCGGACACAAAATGCTTTTGCAGCTAGTTATGAAAGCGCTTCAAAAATAATATAGCACGACTGGAAAAATGAGCAAACCAACTATTTACCTCTATCAATAAATTTTTTACCTAAAAAATGGCTTAGTCTCCTAAGCCATTCTTAATTCATTCTCTTTCTGACGATGAATTCCGCGCCCATATATCATGTTTTTACTGATCTTCTCTTGTACGGCACTTGTTCAAGCAGCATTTCAACAGCATTTTTGCATAATTCATGTATATGAATATGAAGCGTCATCAGAGGGAGGACGAGACATACTTTACGAAAGTGATGTTACCGATGCTCTTATGCCCTTTCCCGCTCAGGATATGTACTGTTTTCCTTGTCATTTGAGCAAAATCGGGCCTGACCGAGTTCAAAATGATCGGGATCAGGCGTTGAATCGAAAATCCCGCTTCCCTATTGCTTCTGCTTCCATTATTCAGCTCACATTCATTTTAGTAAAATATTTTACTTTGTTTTTCACAAATGGTAAGTGCTGCTGCAAGTAAAAAAGACTGAGCCATTGGCGGCTCAGTCTCGGTTATTCATTTGGCAATGGCAGAATTGCCCGGGAAATGAGTTGGTTATTGCACATTTTCCTCGAAATATCCCGAAAGCACATCTTCCACATTCGTTAAATGCGCCAGCATGGCAGCCTCCGCCTGCGCTCCATCCTGCGCAGCCACGGCATTGTAAATTCGTTCATGCTCCTCATAAAGCCGCTGAACTGAAGTCTTCTTGGAAAACAGCCAGATTTTCCTTGTTTCTCTCATCGTTTCCAGCAGCAATGATGAAACGTGGTTCATCAGATGTTTAAGAAGATCGTTCTGGGAAGCGTCAGCCAGCGCCAGATGAAATGCGAAGTCGGCTTTCTCTCCAAGCTCCCCGTCTGTTTCAATGCTGCCCATTTCCTTTAACGCAGCATGGATTCTTTCGAGATCGTCTTCTGTTCGTTTTTCAGCAGCTAATGTTGCCACCCCGATTTCAAGCAGTTTTCTGACCTCGAGCAGCTGCTTGACGTCCTCTTTTTTCATGAGAAGGGCAGCTGAGAGCGGCTGAGAAATTTGATTGAGCTCAAATTCCTTCAGGTAGGTGCCTTCTCCCTGTTTCATTTCGACAAGCCCCATCGCTTTTAAGGCGGAAAGGGCTTCGCGAACCGCTGAGCGGCTGACTTGAAAGCTTTCGGAAAGCGCCTGAACGGAGTCTAATTTATCTCCTGGCTTCAATTCGCCATTTTTGATCATATCTAATAGTGCGTCCGCCACTTCTTCATATATTTTCTTTGTTTTGATTTGTTTATATTTCAATGCAATTCACCCCGTAACTTGTAGATCTGGCTGTTTACGATCTATTATACTCTGTTTTGGGGGGCGCCAAAAGATTTTGACAATTTTGTCAAAAAGTCTTGTACTTTGTTTTTTTTCAAAATATAATGCTAGGTAACTGGTCTTATTACCAAGTCATCAGATGATCATATCATCATCTTTAGAAACCGCTTACACATACGCCAGTTTATGTTTCAAGGAGGGGTTTGGGATGCAATGGACACAGGCATATACGCCTATAGGGGGAAATTTGCTTTTATCAGCGCTTGCCGCACTTGTACCGATTATTTTCTTTTTTTGGGCGCTCGCGATTAAACGGATGAAGGGGTATACAGCGGGCTTGTCCACCTTGGGCATCGCACTTGTGATTGCTGTATTGGTTTATCGGATGCCGGCGGAAAAAGCGCTGATGTCCGCCACACAAGGAGCCGTATACGGTTTATTGCCGATCGGCTGGATCATTGTAACGTCTGTTTTTTTGTATAAAATTACTGTGAAAACGGGACAGTTTGATATCATTCGCAGTTCTGTTCTCTCGATTACGGATGACCGCCGGCTTCAGGCGCTCCTGATCGCTTTCTCATTCGGGGCTTTTCTAGAAGGAGCGGCCGGCTTCGGAGCGCCGGTCGCCATTTCTGCCGCGCTGCTGGTGGGCCTCGGCTTTAATCCTCTTTATGCGGCGGGAATCTGTTTGATTGCCAATACGGCGCCGGTTGCCTTTGGCGCGATTGGGATTCCGATTACAGCCGTAGAAGGTCCGACAGGGATTCCGGCGATGGACATTTCGCAAATGGTTGGGCGGCAGCTGCCGTTTTTATCCGTTTTTATTCCTCTTTATTTACTGATCATCATGAGCGGGTTCAGGAAAGCCTTTGAGGTCTGGCCTGCAATTCTCGTTTCCGGTGTTTCCTTTGCTGTCGTTCAATATCTTAGCTCCAATTTTTTGGGGCCTGAGCTGCCGGATGTTTTGTCGGCGCTTGTTTCGATGGCTGCGCTTGCTGTGTTTTTGAAATGGTGGAAGCCGAAAACAACATTCCGTTTTGCCGGTGAACAGGAATCTGCCGCCGCGATTGAAACAGCGAAAACGAATCCGGCAGCGCCTGGGTATAGCGGCAGACAGATATTTAAAGCCTGGTCGCCATTTCTGCTGCTGACAGTTATGATTTCTGTATGGGGCATTCCATCTGTCAAATCCGCGCTGACCGGGCATTATGAAGGCGCCGCTGTTTTCTTGAAGTGGCTGAATACAGTTGGCGAAAAACTGACGTTTGCCCCTGGTGTGCCTCTGTTGAACAATCAAATTGTCAATGCTGACGGTACGCCGATTGAAGCACTTTACAAGCTTGAGGTGCTTGGGTCGGCCGGCACTGCGATATTGATTGCCGCTGTGCTGTCAAAATTTATCACGGCGATTTCGTGGAGAGACTGGGGAGCTGTTTTAAAAGAAACGATCCAAGAGTTGAAGTTTCCGATTTTGACCATCGCTTCTGTCGTTGGTTTTGCCTATGTCACCAACTCCTCTGGAATGAGTACGACACTCGGGATGACACTCGCGCTGACAGGCTCGATGTTTACCTTCTTTTCGCCTGTTCTCGGCTGGCTCGGCGTCTTTATTACCGGCTCTGATACGTCTGCCAACCTGCTGTTCGGCAACCTGCAGAAAGTCACCGCGTTATCAGTCGGCATGGACCCTGTTCTGTCTGTGGCCGCCAATTCATCAGGCGGTGTCACCGGAAAAATGATTTCGCCGCAGTCGATCGCGGTGGCATGCGCCGCGGTAGGGCTGGCCGGGAAGGAGTCGGATCTATTCCGTTTTACGATTAAGCACAGCTTGTTTTTGCTGCTGCTCGTTTGCATCATCACCTTTTTGCAGCATCACGTGTTCAGCTGGATGATTCCAGGAGGATGATGCTGTCTGATCAGTCAAGTTAATCGAGAAAGAATAATAAGAACTGGCAGAATGTCAAGTCCGCCAGTTCTTATTTACTAGTATTTTTTTGATAATATTACCCACGATGAGAAGGTCGTAATGATGGTTAAGGATACTAAAATCCTCATGATTTCAACCGCCGATAACGCCACTGTGCTGAATTGCATACTGAACATGATTATTACGCAGTATATCAATACAAAGTAAAGCGCGTACTGCATTCCTTTTTGCTTAATCAAGGTTGCTCTTTCATCTTTTTCTTTGAAATGCGGATAAATATAGCCCGCAGCAAAACTTAAATAAGACAGAGCTCCCCACATTAATAATTCAGTAAAGGAAACAGAATGTGTCGCGATTTGAAAAAAGGTTTTTGTAAGTAAAATCATTGTGAATAAAACGCCAATTATGAAGTAAACCTTTTGTAACTTCATGAATTTCACCTCTCATTCTCTTCTTCATAAAACATGTTCTCGACAATGGTATGAAATGTTTTCGCGATTGCTAATGCTAACGGCAAAGAAGGATTATATTTTTCTTTCTCAATTGATATGATCGTTTGTCTGCTGACATTTAGCAGCTCAGCTAATTGATCTTGAGAATATCCATATTTCTTTCTGTATTCTATTAACCTATTTTTCAAAGGAATGACCTCTTTTTCCAAAAATTATACAATAAATCCATTTTGACGTAAAGTTCGCTTTACATTTTATAAAGGCTTCTCCACCCTAATTACACAATAAAATCCTCCCTTTCCGGGAGGATTCAGATTGTTGACAAAGTCATAAAATGGTTTTCGTTTTATGACTTTGTCATCTTTTCAGCGTGATTGAAAACCCTTGAAGTCTAGGAAGGACGAGCATTGGAGCAGACTTTCACAGGATGTGATGACGGCGGTGTTTAGGCAGGACGCCTAAGCATTTAACCGCCGTTCCTTTCGCCATTCGTGAGCACCAACGTGCAGGACTGACAACGAATGCGAGGGTTTGTCGACACGCTGATCCTCCCTTTCCGGGAGGATTTCATTTATACCGTTTTCTGGCCGCCGATGACGGAATGTTCAATTGATCGCGGTATTTTGCCACAGTGCGTCTGGAGATTTGAATGCCGTGCTGTTCATTTAGCAAATCGGCAAGCTTTTGATCTGAGAACGGTTTTGTTTTATCCTCTTGGTTGATCAGGTCTTCAAGATGGGTTTTAACTGCATAGTTAGACGCATCTCCATCTCCTGAGGCCTCGGCTTTTGCTGAGAAAAAGAGTTTCATCTCAAACAGTCCGTACGGTGTTTGTAGCGTTTTTCCTTTGATTGCCCGGCTTACAGTTGATTCATGAAGGCTTAGACAGTCTGCTACTTCTCTGAGAGTCAGCGGCTTCATTGCGCTTCGCCCCTTCAGAAAGAACTCTCTTTGCCGTGTGATCAGCTCACTGACAATTCTCGTGATCGTCTGTTTTCGCTGTCGCAGCGCGCGGTCCAGCCAGCGCCATTCCTGATATTTCGCAGATAAATAAGAAGCGGTATCCTGACAGGAACCCGACGATAAAAGCGGTCTGTACTGCGATTGCAGTTCTATTTCCGGAAACGAACGGGTATTCAGCTCCGCTGCGATGTGCCCGTTTTTCACAATGATAAAAATGTCAGGCTCGATATACATATCTTGCTCTGGCCGTGCAAACAGAAGGCCCGGTCTTGGATGAAGAGCTGCGATGTCATCAGAGATATCTTGAATCGTCTGAAGCGGAATTCCAGTCACTTTTGAAAGCGCTTTCCAATTCTTTTGCGCAAAAGCTTCAAAATGAGCGGAAACAAGCATTTCCGCTTGTTCATTTCTGTTCGGCAGCCGCTGTAATTGGAGAAGAATGCATTCCCGCAGAGATCTTGCGCCAATTCCAGCTGGCTCTAACGACTGAAGCTTTGCCAAAACCGCTTCCGCTTCCTTGGCCGAAACAGATAGCCGCCGTGCTGCCTCCTCCATATCTTCTTCCAAGTACCCGTTTGAATCAAGCGAATGAATCAGATAATGAAAAATCTTTTTTTCAGTGTTTGTCAGATTCATATCGAGTGCCTGCTGTTTTAACACATCCTGCAATGTTTTTTGCGGATCACTTAATTGGAGGCCTGCTTCCTGCGCATTCATCCTGTTTTTATTTGTTTTATGGTAAGATAGTGGCGGTGTGTCTGTTTCCTTTCGTTCAATAAGAGGGTTTTCCAGTGAGAGCTCATCAATGTATTCGGCCAGTTCTGCCGAATGATAGCCAAGCAGCGTGATGGCCTGCCTGAGCTCCTGTGTCAGTTGAGGCTTTAATACTTGTACTTGCTGAAGTTTCATATCCATCTTGCTCACTCCCCTTTCTTCATTGTACATGATTGAGGTCACACCGTATATATTTATGAAAAAGGAGCTGCCAAAGAAATGTCTGAACTTTTTTCCGTCCCTTATTTTATTGAGAATTTCAAACAGCATATTGAAATGAATCAGTCTGAGGATAAAATCCATGCGATGAATAGCTACTACCGTTCCGTCGTCTCAACGCTTGTTCAGGATCAGCTGACGAAAAACGCAGTTGTTCTGAAACGGATTCAGCATTTAGATGAAGCGTACAACAAAGTCAAACGGGGAGAATCAAAATAAACCTTCCGCTCACATGTGAGCAGGAAGGTTTTCCTTTTTTGAGGTGTTCTGGATGAGTCGGGTGTTCGGCACGTCTTCCATCCAGGTGTGATAGTAATTGGCGTTTTTCCCGTAGGAATTATCAATGACCGTGTTTTCTTTTTGAAGCAGAGAGGACAGGATGTGGCCGTGCAGCCTTGACGTTTCCACCGATTCGTAGCGGCTGAAAAACCGAATCGCTTTTTTGACGATAGAATCAGAGTATTTTTCCCATATATACGCGATGGGCAGAGGGTTGCCCGCTTTTTTATTCAGGACGTTCAGCGTTTGCAGAAAAGCGATCGTCCGGCGGTCTGAAGCTGACAGCACCGTGCGCCAGTCGTAGCTTTCCGCGTTTGCGTGTTCCTGAAGCTCCTTGTTCGCTTCGTGATCGGTCCTGATGAATCTCAGCTTTTGATTGATCGGCTGCTGCGTGGAAGCGACAGGAAACAGCTGATGGGCCATATCAGGCAGAAGCTTAATTTGATTGCTTGCAAAATAAGCCTGCGCCGTTGCATAAGAAGCTCTTTCCCTTGTGATGATATGGAGATTCGCATGCTTAGAAAAAATCTCCGCCGTCCGTTTGAGATTGTCTTTATTTTGGAAATAAATCGATTGCGGCAGGATCACGATTTTGTGATTAGGATAGGCTTGGACGATTTTTTCTCTAAAGCCTTGGTAATACGGATACAAATCCCCAAAGTTGCCTCCTCCCTGGCAGACGATGATGAGATTTGGATCCAGTTTTCGCCCAAGTGGAAAATTGTCGGGATTCCAGCGTTTTCTGACACGGATCCCATGTTCTTTGAAGAAGGCCTCTGTTCCCTTCATAATAAATAAATCCCCTACATTTCCGTATAGAGGATAGTCGGCATAGATGACCTCGGATTGTTTCGGAATGACGTCGAGCAGCCCGGACAGTTTTTGTTTCAGGCTGATCATCGAATGCTTGCTGTCCATTTCTTCACCTCGGCAGTTTGGAATAAATGCAATAAAACATCAATGACCCTGTCTTGCTCTTCTTCCGTCAGGTTTGATCCTGATGGGAGACAGATTCCTCGCTTGAAAAGGTCCTCGCATATGCTTACTGAACCTTCATGAGCATAAAATAAAGACGGATCAAACAGTGGCTGGGTATGGAGGGGCTTCCACAGCGGGCGCGCTTCAATGTTTTCTTCCGCAAGGTGTTGAACCGCGTCATATGGGCTCAGCCCGTTATCAAGCGTGAGCGTGGTGAGCCAGCGATTGGACACACCTGCTGCATGCTCCGGCATAAAACGGACGCCGTTTATATGACCGAGCGCGTTTTTGTATCTTGTGAAAATGGCCCTTCTTTTCTCCACCCGCTCATCCAGCACCTCAAGCTGGGCAATGCCGACACCGGCCAGAATATTGCTTAGCCTGTAATTATGTCCGGTTTCGCTGTGCTGATAATGAACAGCCGGCTCACGTGCCTGCGAAGCAAGAAATCGGGCTTTTTCAATGGCGGCTTCATCGTTTGAAACGAGCATCCCGCCGCCTGATGTGGTGATGATTTTGTTCCCGTTAAACGAAAAAATGCCGAAGCGCCCGAATGTCCCGCTTTGCTTCCCTTTATACACTGTGCCGAGCGATTCGGCTGCGTCCTCAATGACGGGAACTCCATATGTATCACACAGGCTGACGATGTCATCCATTTTCGCGCTTTGCCCATATAGATTGACGGCAATAACCGCTTTAGGCAGCTTTCCGCTTCTTTTCGCATCCTCCAGCGCTCTTTCCAGGGCTTTCGGCGACATATTCCATGTATCAGGCTCTGAATCAATAAAAACGGGCACCGCTTTTTCATACAAGATTGGGTTGGCGGTTGCTACAAATGTGAAGGACTGGCAAAATACGCTGTCCCCTTCTTTTACCTCTAGCAAACGCAGCGCCAGATGAATCGCCGCCGTGCCAGAGCTGACCGCTGCCGCTCCTTTTACGCCGACGCGCTCGGCCAGCTGTTCTTCAAATGAATTCACAAGCGGCCCAAGGGGCGCAATCCAGTTTGAGCGAAAGGCTTCTGAAATATAGTGCTGCTCTCTGCCGCTCATGTGAGGGGGAGATAAGTAGATTCTTTTATTCATGTCATCATCCTTTGTTTTAGGTTTGAATGGGAGAAATAATGCGCGCCGGGGCACCGGCCGCCGTTACCCTGTCCGGTATGGAACGGATTACCGCGGAGCCGGCGCCGACAATGCTCCAAGACCCGATTGTGAGCTGCGGTATGACGGCCGCGCCGGTTCCGACGTGAGCGCCTTCTTGAACGGCGACCGCTCCTGACAGTGTGACACGCGGAGAAAGATGAACAAAATCGCTGATGTGATTGTCGTGTTCTGCCACCGCGCCTGTATTGATGATGCAATGGGCGCCGATCCGCACATCCGCCTGAATGATCGCGCCCGCCATAATCACGGTCCCTTCCCCGATGACAGCGGACTTGCTGACGATGGCTGACGGGTGAATCAATGTAATGAAATCTTCTTTATTCAGTCCCAGCCGCTCCGCCTGCTGTTTTCTGATACTGTTGTTTCCGATGGCGATCAGAAACAACACATCGGGAATAAGCCTGCGCACTTCAGAAACGGCTTCCGGCGGGCCTGTATACCATTCTTTTCCGGCTTCAAACGTTCGGAATTTATCATCCAGCACCGCGGCTAAGCACGTGTCTGACCGGGCGTTTATCAGCTCTCTGATCACCTTTCCGTGCCCGCCGTCACCCACAATGGCAACGTTTCTCATGAGGACACATCTCCGCTTCCTGTAAACCGTTCCGCGGTCACATGATTGGTTTGCTGAATCCCTTCTGACACAAGCACCTTTCGCACGGTCAAACATAAAATTTTCATATCGAGAAAAAATGATCGGTTGTCAACGTACCAAACATCTAATTCAAATTTCTTTTCCCAGGAAATCGCGTTTCTGCCGTTGATTTGCGCCCAGCCTGTAATTCCCGGCTTCACCTCATGGCGCCGTGCCTGCTTTTCTGTATAAAGAGGCAGATAGTCCATCAAAAGCGGCCGCGGGCCGACAAGGCTGAGATCGCCTTTTAGGACATTCAGCAGCTGCGGAAGCTCATCGATGCTCAGCTTTCTGATCAGCCTGCCCGTTTTCGTCAGCCGGACTTCATCAGGCAGCAGATGTCCTTCACTATCCCGTTCATCTGTCATCGTTCGGAATTTATAAAGGGTGAACGGCTTGCCGTTCAGGCCCGGCCTTACTTGCTTAAAGAAGACGGGTGATCCTATTTTCAGCCTGACAACGGCGATAGCGAGCAGTATGATGGCACTCGTACAGCACAATAAAACAATGGCGGCCGTCAAATCAAAAAGTCGTTTCAGGATCAAAGATTCACAGCTCCTTTCGTTTTTCGAATCCGTTTTAGCACCAGCTGTCTTTCCTCTTTTGTACAAACGAACATAAAAGCGAAAACGGCGTAGCAGCAGCTGACTGTCATTCCCGCCGCTATCAGTGATGTCCAGCCATCAATTTTCACCATGAACTGGATTGCCACACAAACCGCCCAGGCAAACACAGCCGCTGAAAGAGGCCCGATAAGTCCTTTAAAGAGCACGTGCTTTTTATAGCCGGTCATGCGTGATACATAAAGCGGCGTAAAGATGGCATTTTTCAAAATAAGGGAAATCGCCCCGGCCAATGTTATGCCGTACAAACCGAGATGTGCAGGCCCGCTCAGCGTGACGGCCAGCACCACATTCACCGCGCCTAACAGCAGGGTAACGATCGCCGGCGTTTTTTGCTTATTAAAGGCGGTCCAGATATAAAACAGCGGCATAAAGGCGAGGCTTACGACCAAATATCCGGCATGAATATATAAAATCGGCGCGATAGACGAAAAGGACGGTCCGAGCCAGATCGTCAGAAAAGGCCCCGCCAGCCCGCCCAATAAGGCAGCCGGAAGCGCAAGCAGAAGGCCGTTCAGCCTCACCGCCTTATTGGCGTAACTCACCAATCCGTCCATATCGCCTTCTGAATAAAACGAAGTGATAAGAGGCGCAAACAGGGATGCGACCGTTCCAGCCAAGCTGCGCAGCAGCAGCGGAAACTGGATAATCGCCGCGTATTTTCCGGCTTCGGATGCTCCCAGCACCAAATTGGCGGTTAATAGATCAATCTGCAAAAAAAGCAGGACGCCGATTTGATTGACGGAGCTCCATGCGCCCGCCTGAAATAGCTCCTTGCTTATGCGGAAAGAAAGATCCTTCATACGAAACGAGAACCATGGAATCAGTTTTTTGAAGAAAAAGAAAGAAAGCACAGACGCGATGACAGCACCAGCTAAAGCGGCAAGCTGGATCTGCCAGATTTTCGGCGCAAAGCATCCGAACAGAAGCAGGACAGACAGCACGCGTACAAGCATTTGCACCGCCTGAATGGAGCTCGTGATGTAAAGGCGGTTGGCATAAAATGGCGCAGCGCCGAAACCCGCCATCAGAAATGTCAAAATGAACAGCAGGCTGCCGATTAAAATCGACAGACGTACATCAGCCAAAAGCGCCTGCGGCACGTTCATGACCCGGTCAATTAAGAAAGCCGACCCCGCAAGAGGCAGCAACAGAAGCAACGAAATCAATACAGACGCCGCCAAATAATTGCTGATATACGCATTTGCTTTATCCCGCTCTCCCCTATGTGCGGCGACAGAAAAAAAACGCACGACAACCGAGCTTAGCGCGACGGTGATGATCGAAAAGTAATTGATCACATTTTGCGTCAAATGAACAAAACCGAACGCTTCCACACCAAGCGTTTTGACAATAAAAGGCGTCATCCAGACCGAAAGGAAAACGGACAAGAGAAAAGCCGTGAGATTCGCACTGAGGTTGATCGTGAATTTCATGCCTGCTTCGCACTGCCTTTCATCGCTCCCCGCTGCTCGAAAAACAGCTTGATGAGAAATGTAAGCCGCAATTTGGACAAGCCTAATATCAAACGCTCGCCTCGTAATAATTTCTCATGCTGAACCGGCGTATGTCTGATGGCCTGCCGCACCATGTCATAGGATAAAATGTGTTTGATCTGCTTTTTGATCACTTTCGGCGGGTTCGGTGAAGCACAAGCGTTTGCCAGAAGCATCGGAAGCTGGTGCTTGCAAATGTACACATTCAAATCTTCTATGCATGCGCCTGCTAAACCGTAACGATTGTAGAATGCGATTTTCGCCTGATATTGCTTTTGAATGTGTTCATCCATCGCCGGCTTATAAGGGACTTCTGTCAGGCTGTTCGGGTTTTCGCGATAGACGTACAAGCCTTCATCCAGCATTTTCACCCGCTCCGCTTCGCAAAAAGCAGACAAATTGAAGGGAGAGTCTTCAGCGAAACGGATGTCTTCATCAAACATCAGATTCGCTCTCTCCAAAAGCTCACGGCGATACACATAACGCCATACATACCAGATAAACCTCGTTTCGTGAGCATATGTAAGCTGTTCAGCGATTTCCGGTTTTGTCAGTACGCGGTTTGTGTCAAGCTGCGGAGGCACATATGTCCGACTGTCCGCTGACTGCTTGTAAAAACCGCAGCCAACGATGTCGAGCCGGTTCTCCATCGCTTCTTCTATCAGTTTTCGGAACATGGCGGAAGATACATAATCGTCTCCGTCCACAAAGCCGATGAACGTCCCCCGCGCGGCCTCTATTCCCGTATTTCGTGCCGAACTCAACCCGCCGTTATTCTGATGAATGACCCGGATTCTCGCATCACGTTTTGCATAATCCTCTGCAATCTCGCCAGAACGATCCGGCGATCCGTCATTCACAAGGATGACTTCCATATCAGAAAGCGTTTGGCGAAGCAGTGAATCAATGCACGCTTCTATAAATGGCTCAACGTTATACATCGGGACAACAATGCTGACGAGCGGGGTCATTGCGCTTCACCGCTGATTTTGTCACGCAGCCCTTTAAAATATAAATCTCTTGGAAAGCCGCCGCGTGTTGTTTCTTTTGTTAACAGCTCTTTTACTGAGGCTGTCACGCGTTTAGGGTCCGGATGTTCAATCAGCGTCATGTAAGGGATGTCTTTGAGCCATTGATAGCCTTCCATCACCTTGTGGTCAAAGGAGCGGATGACGACACACGGCGTTCCTGTCAGCGCGCAAAAAATCATGCCATGAAGCCTGTCAGTGACAACGGCTTCTGCGCTTTGCAGCTTAGACCACAGCGCTTCAAGCTCCTTCTCCCGGGAATCGCGGCCGACCCGGCGTCCAATTGTTGTCGTAAAAGCTTTAATGTCGCCGAATTCTTCAAAAAGCGCTGCCTTCACCTTGCTTCTCTCATCTTCTTTAAACACGCTTTCCTGATCCTCGCGCAAACACATATAAACCCCGTCGCGCTCTGCGGGGGTCTTGCTTTTGTCTAAATACAGCACCATGTCCGGCTGCTTCAAAATCGTTTTTTCTTGAAAATGCTGTTTCATGAATTGATACGTTGTTTCATCACGCGCCATCAGCAACAGGCCGGGGTGCGCGTTATAAATTTTCTGAGCCCGTTTCAGCTCTTTGCGCCCCTTTTTCGTGTCAGAAAAATGAGCCGTTGCCGGCAGCTGGACAACTCGGTAGTCGTGAAATGTTTTAATGATAAAGCGGCGCGTCCACTCCTCATAGCGGTATAAATCACCCATGTTTCCGCCGCCGATGATAAAGACCATATCCTCCGGATGGCGCGATCGGAGCAGCGCTTTTGCTGATTTGTACATGTCCTTCATATCGACCTCAACGATGTCAAAATCAGGGTATTCCCGTTCAAGAAATGCCTTGCTGGCATAAGCAATCGCGTGATCCCCCAAATTGTCATGGGACGGCAGCAGGGTCAGTATGATTTTTTTCTGATTCGATGGGGCCTTTACCGGCTGATCAGCCGTACCCAGCCAATATTGGGACGGGTACTTGACCTTAAGCAGCAGCCATTCTGCAAGATTGATTTTCAACGATTGTAACGACATGTCCTCACCCTCTGTTTCTCATTTTGTACTCGATCACCCGCTGATACACGGCTGACGCCATAGCGACGAACGGAATCATTCTGTATTTTGCCATCAGAAGCAGGCATGACCGTTTTGCGTCAAAAGGCGCGGTTCCCGTTTTTGAGAGGCTCTCCCGGAACACTGGATCTGCGCAAATCACGCCGACATTTCTAAGTTTTTCAAACAGCCGGCGGCTGCCGCTGGTTTTCCATTCATTCAGCATACAGATGCTGCTGTGAAGCACGATAAAGGTATCAAGCTCCTTTTGGTACTCCTCAGATTTGTTGTTTTCCTGTAAAAACGCCGCATTCGCCTCGTACAGCGCAAGTCCTGATTCAAACAGTTTTTTCTGATAGCGCTGCACGATGGATGATAGGTGAATTCGGTAATGGTAGAGCGGCGCTTTCACATAGGTTATCGAACGGGCGAAGAAATGAGCCCTGAAGCTAAAAAACTGATCCTCGACATGCTCCAGCTCGCCACGGAGCGGAAACGACAGCCGATGTGCTTTAATCATGCTTCTCCTGTACAGTTTGTTCCATGAAAACCCTCTGACCTTCCCTTCGAATAGCGCCTTGATATAGTGTGCCTTCGGCTGGTCCTGATAGGTTTCCGCAATGTCAGAGATCATTGTTTTTCCAGTGTCCTCAAATTCGGCGGCGTAATTGCAAATGACAAGATCAGTTTCATCGCTCGCTGCTTGGAGCATCCGCTCGCAATAATCAGGCTCGATCCAATCGTCCGAATCGATAAATGCGAGAAACTCGCCGCGTGCCGCCTCGATGCCTTTATTCCGAACCGCGCCGAGGCCTTGGTTTTCCTGATGAATCACTTTGAACCTGAGATCCTTTTTGGCGTATTCCTCCGCGATGTCCGGGCTGGCGTCTGCCGAACCGTCATTGACGATGATGACTTCAATGTTGTCCAAAGTCTGGTTCCGCAGTGATTCAAGACACGTTCTGATATATGTTTCTGTGTTATAAACAGCGACTAACAGACTAACCGCAGGTGTTTCCATAATGACCGGCTCCTCTTGCATAAATTACCGGGAAAAAATCGTTCTGTAAGGCAGAACGGACGAATCAACCGGCATAAGCAAATAACTGTAAAGAAAATAACAAACAACGATCGCGATATAGATAAGGGCATTCGATTTTTCATCAAATATCCTGACGAAATAAGGGACTAAGATGATTTGATACAAGCCGAAATAAATATTGAATCTGGCAAAGATCACATCCTTTGTGGCCAAAAGCCCGAACAAAAAGCCGAGCAGGCACAAATTGACGACGATGTCGATTTGCGGCCACAGCTTCCGCAGGCGCGCCCTGTAGCAAAAAGCGAGAAACAGGGGCAGAATCAGGACAGCGATTTTGATCACATTCATTCCATTTGTATTCGTCATCAGCCATTTCTCATAATGGCTGTATGAGCTGTTTTCTAGCACAACGACAAACACGGAAATGAATTTTTGATATAAAAACGTCATGCCAAGAAATAAAACGGATAGGCCGTATATGGCAGGCGACCAGGCTTTTCTCCTGACAATAAAATACACTGGAATCATAATCAGCGCCGAGGAATGAAAGAGCGAGCTGATCAGCACGATCAGAAAATACCGCTTCCAGTTCCCGCTGATGATATAACGGATTGCCCAAAATAAAACGGCTGCCACCATGTATTGCCTGATGCCGTTAAAAGACGCGTAATAATGGAAGGTTCCTAAAAATAAAAAGACACTCAGCTCAAACGGCCTTCCGTAGTCGGCGAGTGTCTTCATAACCAAGCTGTAGGTCACGGCCGCAACCGTGATATACATGATTTGCGGATCTTCCGTGATGAAATTCATCAGCCAAAGGAGTGTGGTAAAGCCTGGATCAGTCGCCGTTTTCGCTGTGCCGAAACCGAATATCTGCCACACATTTTGATAATCGCCCGCCAATTCGTACAGCAGTGTGTAGGTCTGAAAATCCGTGCCGACTCTGTAACGGAGACCCGACACGAGCACAAGTGAGGCAAGGGGAATCCAGATCAAAAGCTTATTCGGCCGATACCCCGTGGCGAGCGAATCATCACGGCTGCCGCACATTTTGGCAAACCAAGACCAAATATATACAATTCCCATATTAACGGCATACACAATCATCGTTTACTGTCCTTTTTCGCTGGTCAAGTTGTATACATGCAGCAGCGCTCCTACGTTTTGCTGTGCATCGTAGCCAAGTTTAGCGAGTGTTCCTTTGATGAGCTCTCGCTTCGGCCTGCCTGCGGCGGCCGCCCTGGCAATGGTTTCAGCCCAAATACCGATCGGCTCAGAAAGATTCAATCTTGTCACAAGTCCCAAACCGGCATCGACTTTTTCTGTAATGGTGTCTGAAATGATGCATGGAAGCCCCGATGCCTGCGCTTCCACCAGTACTACCGGCAAACCTTCATACAGAGACGGCATGACAAACACATCAAATGTGCGCATCAGCTCATGAATGCGTTCTTCAGTGCCTAAAAAGAGGACATCTGAAAGCAAGTTCCGCCGCCGCGCCTCCTCTTCCATTTTGTCGCGCAGCGGCCCGTCTCCTGCGAGCACGAGCTGAAAGCGAACACCTCGTTCTTTGAGATGTGCGGCAAGCTTCAGCAGAAACGCATGGTTTTTCACTTCATGAAACCGGGCCACATGGCCAATAATGAGACGGTCAACTGCAATGCCGCGTGCTGTTTTTTCTTCATCAGCCCTTTGCCCATTTGGAGCGAACAAATCGAGATCAATCCCGTTTGGAAGAAGATGAACACGCTCCCGCTCCATGTTGGACGGTCCGAATAAAAACCTGCCCGCATCCTCTCCGCAGGCACACAGTGCTGTCGCGTTCGCCAAAATCAGCCGCCTGAATGCCATCAGCTGCAGGCGATCCTTCCAATTGAAGCCGGTCTTCCACGACGTATTATGGGAATGGCAGACCCTGACCGGCACTCCGGCTAGCCTTGCCGCAAGGGCGATAAAGCCCGTCTGAAAATCCGTGTGCGCATGCACGGCGTTGAACGGACCGTTTTCTGTTATCACATGTCTTACATTCCTCACAAATGTAAGGGGATTGCTTTGTCCGATGCTCGGGACATAAAAAAGCCGCCCGCCTAAAGATAAAATTTCTTCATCATAAGCGCACGGATCATTTCGGTATGTTAAAAAATCAAATTGTACTTTGCTTCTGTCCATTTTTCGGTATAAATTCATCACCATGGTCTCCGCGCCGCCCCTGTTCATGCCGCTGAGAACATGAAGCACGCGTTTTGGAATGCTATTCATGTTTCACAAGCCCTTCTTTTTGGTTCATCACTCTTTTTTTGTGGTAGCGATTCATTACAGCAGGCGGCATAAACGCGCGGATTATCGGTTTTGCGATATATAGGTAATCAGATAAAGGAAGCTTCAAGCGCCTGCATGCCTGATAGACAAGGACGGCATTGTCTATCGAATAGGCAAATGACCGCCGGTTGAATGCCTCTCTGTCTTCCCTTACTTTATACAAGGCTTCCTGAAGGTTGTAGCCTCTGAAGCCCTCTTCAAAAAAGCGAAGCCATAAATCAATATCCTCCATCCGTCTCGTCCGCCTCACCGACCGGTAGCCTTTCAGCGTACGGTAAGCGCTCGCTCTCATCATAATCGTTCCGTGGCAAAACGGGGTCCCTTTTGCCATGATGCCCGGTTCCGGAACAGAAGGCAGGATGCGTGTGCCCCTTGTCCCACTTTCATCAAATACAAGCATGCCGGTGCCAACCACCTGATAGTGGCGGTGCTTCTCTAAGAATGCGACCTGCTTTTCCAGACGGCGCGGAAATGAAAGGTCGTCTCCGTCCTGGCGGGCGATATAATCGCCTGTGGCATGTGAAAGGCAATGATTTAATGACGCGGCAAGCCGCTTGTTTGTTTTGTTTTGAATCACCTTGATGCGGTCGCTGTAATGAGCGGCATACTGCTTCGCGATTTGAAGCGTGCCGTCTGTTGACGCATCATCGCACATAATCAGCTCCCAATGTTTGTAGGATTGGCTGAGAACGGATTCGATGCTTTCCGCCAAAGTGCGTTCACAATTATAAATGCCCATAATGACAGAAACTTTCGGTCTTGAGTTCATACGCTTTTCTCCTTTTTATCTATATCCATGTACGCGGAATAAATATCTGCCATTTCTTCCACCGTCCGCGCCTCCGAAAAGCGCAAGGCTGTTTTCCGGCCTTCCTGCCCCAGCTTTCTGCAGAGTTCCGGTGTACGGTAAAGCTGTTTAATCCGGCTGGCAAAACCGGCACTGTCGCCGATTTTGATCAGAAAACCATTTTCTCCGTCCCTGATGATTTCCCGGTGCCCGCGATTATCCGTGGCAATCGCCGGCTTTTCCGCGGCCATCCCCTCAAGCACATTCATGCCGAGGCCTTCTCTCATGCTGGATGCGACTGATAGATCTGCAAGCTGAATCAGTTCGTGAATGTCGCGGCAAAAGCCGTAAAAGCGGACATTGCCGGAAGCGCCAAGCTTTTCAGCCAACGTTCGATAGGTTTGTTCCATCGCCCCTTCTCCGGCAAAAACAAGACGAAGCGACGGTATTTTATCTTTCAGCAAGGCTGCGGCTTCAATTAACAGCTTCTGATTTTTATTGAGATTAAGTTCAGCCGGATAAACCAATATAAAATCGTCTTCACTGAATCCATGTTTTTCTCTGAGTCTTTGCTTCTCTTGCAGGCTGACAGGCCGAAACCGGTCTGTATTGACGCCGATGCCATGAATTTTCCGCGTCATGCCGCCCGGCCTTTGAAGTCCTTTCGCCCTTATGTAATCCTCTTCATTGATCGTAATCAGACAGTCCGTATAGGCCGAGAGCCATTTCTCAACCGGATAGTAAAGAAGCCAATTTTTGATCGGTGCTCCGCTGCAGAAGTGAAATCCGTGCGCGGTGTACAGCACTTTTGTTCCGTGCCGCCTCGCTTGCCTCGCCGCTAGTCTGGCAAGAACGCCGCCGACCGGCGTATGGCAATGGACAATGTCGTATTGATTGGTATCGATCACTTCCTTCAGCTGCCTGTAAACGGCGAGATTTTGCGGATGAAAGGGTGACCTGCGAATCGGAATGGAAAATTTCTCGTCCACATACGGCAGTTTCGTTTGTCCGCTCGCCGCGACATGAACCTCCCAGCCCATTCGTTTAAACCATGTAAAGTAAGGGAGGTGAAAGGCTTTAAAATGATAATCAACCGTCGCGCAAAACAATATCTTTTTCGTCATCTTCACTCCCCCTAATGAACACTGGCAGCCGTCATTGTGTCTGATGTATGGATTGCCGCAAACAGCCTCGCTCTCAGATCGTCTTCCGGCAGCTCATGAAAATCCTCGATAAAACGCATCAGGACTGGCCAATCGCCATCCACCGCTTTGCCGATATGAATTTTCGGAAAGATTTGTTCAGTGTGTACTTCATTTTGGTTCAGCAATTCCTCATACATTTTTTCACCGGGGCGAATGCCTGTGAATTCGATTGGAATCTGCTCAGTCGTATAGCCGGACAGATGAATGAGGTTTTTGGCAAGGTCCACAATCTTTACAGGCTCTCCCATATCGAGAACAAAAATCTGGCGCCCTTTCGCCAGTGCACCGGCCTGAATCACAAGCCTTGAAGCCTCGGGGATCGTCATGAAATAGCGGGTCATCGCCGGATGTGTCACAGTTACCGGACCGCCTTTTTCAATCTGCTTTTTAAAAATCGGAATAACGCTGCCGCGGCTCCCGAGCACATTGCCGAAGCGGACAGCGACAAACTTGGTTCTGCTCACTTTTCCAAGATTCATAATAATCATCTCGGCGAATCGTTTTGTCGCCCCCATTATATTGGCCGGGTTCACCGCTTTGTCTGATGAAATCAGCACAAATGTCTCTGTCCCCGACATATCGGCTGCTTCCGCGACATTTTTTGTTCCAATGATGTTGTTTTTGACAGCCTCCTCAGGGTTGTGCTCCATTAACGGCACATGCTTATGGGCAGCTGCATGGTAGACCACGTGCGGCTCGTACTTTTTCATCAAGGTAAACATTTTATCGCGGTCCTGCACATCCGCAATTTCTGTATGAAACACAATGTGTTTGCCGAATCGACCGTTCAGCTCTGTATAAATCGAATGAATGCTGTTTTCTCCATGGCCGAGCAGAATGATTTCCTTAGGCTGAAACACGCTGATTTGCCGGCAGATTTCCGAGCCGATTGATCCGCCCGCTCCCGTAACGAGAACTGTTTTTCCTTTAATGCGGTTCGAAATTTCGCTTGTGTCGAGGGTTACCGGCTTTCTGCCGAGCAAATCCTCTGCTTTTACATCTCTGATTTGCCCGGCAGTTCTCGAGCCGAGCAGCATTTCATCAAAGTGAGGCATAATTTTGATGGTGGCCCCAGTTCGTACACATTCCTTATATAACACCTGAAGTTCATGGGTGTGGAGTGAAGGAATCGCAATAATAATATAGTTAATTTTGAGCCTTTGCACCGCAGGCATGATACTTTCTTTTCCGCCGATCACTGGCAGCCCCATGATTTCTAATTTATGCTTCGTTTGATCGTCATCAATAAAAGCGACAGGTATGATGTCGGGATCATCTTTTGAAAGCAGCTGCCTGACCATAAGAGTCCCTCCTGAGCCCGCCCCGATAATCAGCGCGCGGGAAGAGGCGCTGCGGTTCTTTTTGATGCTTTCTTTCAACACTCTCGACAAAACACGGGTTCCTCCGATGGACAAAAGCTGCAGCACCCAGCACGCGATTAACAGACGGAAGAACATCGTATGATACACAGCATACTGAATGACGCCGGTCACAGCGGCCGAAAGCGTGATGCCCTTCAACAGGACCATCAGCTCGCCGATTCCGGTGTATGTCCATACCTGTTTATACTGATGGAACAGGAAGGCACAGACATGATAGCTGAGGAGCAAGCTGACAGCGGTAAGCAATAATGCTCCGGAGTCATAAAATTGATAAGAATCTTTTAAAAATTGATATCCTGCAATAACTGAATGTAAAACGAGATAAGTATCCAGCGCAATAATCATTGAAAGTCTTCTCCGGTAACTCAACCTTTTCCCCCCTAATTCTTTTATCGGTTTAGCTGCGGCGGTTTTCGTCCTCCAAAACATCGGCGGCAGCTAAACCGACAACTCACCACATTCTATGTATATATTAAATAAGCGGGCATTTAACCCATCCTCACGCCCCGCCAGCGACGACCAGCATCTAAGGCAGCAAAATTCATCTGCCCACAGCGGAGCCGAGTGCCTCCATTGATACAGGTCAGGAGACATCACCTTTATCATCTATTTAGTAGGAATAGTGTTCCGACTTTTTCATTTTCTTTTTGTTTAAAAGTGCGCCTAACAGCTTCGCGTTGGATTGTTCCAGTGCATCCTTCGCTTTCAGGACAGTATCCGTTTTCGTTTTTCCGCTTAAAACGACGAGCACGCTGCCGTCTGTCTGGTTTGCTAAAATCTGAGCATCCGCAACCGCCAAGAGCGGAGGGGAATCAAAAATGACAAGGCTGTATTGTTCATAAATGTCAGATATTACATCACCCATCGCTTTTGAAGACAGCAGTTCTGCCGGATTCGGCGGGGTTGGTCCGCTTGTCAGCACATATAAGTTATCAATCGGCGTCTTTTGCACCGTCTCACTGAGTGAAGCATTACCAACCAGCACATTTGTCAGCCCCGTAGTATTCTCAACCTGGAATGTCTGATTGATGGTCGGCTTTCTTAAATCGGCATCCACCAGCAGCACTTTCTTTTCCTGCTGCTGCGCAAAGACTGCCGCAAGATTCGCCGCACTGAACGATTTACCTTCACCAGGCACAGAGGAGGTGACGAGGATAGACCGCAAGTTGGTCTGGACGGATGAAAACTCAATGTTTGTCCGAATGGTGCGGTATTGTTCCGCAACAATTGATTTATTGTGTAAAACAGATATTTGAGCCAAACCTCGTCTTGCTTTCTTTTTTCTAAAGACCACTCGCTTCACTCCCCGAAATGTTTTAGCCCGCGATTCCGCCCTTTTTGGACATCAGGGACGGAGCCTAAGCATGGCAATCCGGTTCTCTCGCTGAGCTGGCGTGCGCTTTTGCACGTATCATCGAGAAAATGCAGAAAAAATGCCAGTGTAATGCCGCCCATGACAGCAGCGCCAAAAGCCATGACCATGTTTCGCAGCCGGGCCGGCTTGATCATCGGGCTTTCAGAAGCCTTCGCCTCTGACAAAATATGTATGCCTTGTATGTTCATCCTTTCATCTACTTCTTTTTCAAATTTGTTCACTAGCGTGTTCGCAATCTCAGCCGCTTTCGCCGGATCGTGATCCTGGACGGACACGGTGATAATTTCTGATTCATTCTCACTGCCTGTCATCACTTTGCCTTTCAGTGATGAAGCCGATTCAGAAAGGTGCAACTCCGCCTTGACCTTTTCCATCAAGGCCTTGCTTTTCATAATTGATTGGAACGTGCTGCTGTACTGAAGATTTCGCTGGATGTCACTGAGATTCGAGTTTTCATCACCGTCTGATTCATGAATCAGCACTTGTGTCGATGCTTGGTAGGTCGGTGAAATGACCTTAAATTGCACAAAACCCGCCATAGCGGTAACGCTGATTGTGATGAGCAGAATCAGCACGAATCTGTGTCTGACAATCGCATATAATTCTTTAAAACTCATATTCTCATTCATGTATTCATAGCCTTCAGCCTTCCCGCGGCTGGCTTCCCGCGCCCCTTTCTGTTAATGATTGGATTATAAAAGAAAACGATATTATTTAAAAATTGCAAAATAAGCCAATAAGTTCTCTTTAGAGAACAAAATCATGATTTTCCTCTTATTTACTGCACTTCCCTTATTATTTTAAATTTTATAAAGAACGGATAATTCCTTATAATGAACGAAATAACGACAGGAATAGAGGCGAATTACATATCATGATTGGAAGAATTATCCGTTTATACCGTAAAAGAAAAGGCTATTCTATTAATCAGCTGGCGGTTGAGTCAGGTGTATCTAAATCCTATTTAAGCAAGATTGAAAGGGGCGTTCATTCAAATCCGTCCGTTCAATTTTTAAAGAAAATTTCCGTCACGCTGGAAGTGGAATTAACAGAATTATTCGACGCAGAAACAATGATGTATGAAAAAATCAGCGGCGGTGAAGAAGAATGGCGCGTGCATCTTGTGCAAGCCGTACAAGCCGGGATGGAAAAGGAAGAGTTGTTCACTTTTACGAACATTCTCAAGAAAGAACAGCCTGAAACCGCTTCCTACCGAAACCGTAAACTGACGGAATCCAATATAGAGGAATGGAAGGCGCTGATGGAGGAAGCAAGAGAAATCGGCTTGACCGTGCAGGAAGTCAAATCCTTTTTCAAGACGATGGGAAGATGAATATCGGCTAAGGGCTGAGGTTCGCATTCTCAGGGCAATTTTGTTTATAATGGGGGAAAAAGGGAGAGAGTACGATGTCTAAAACAGTAACAACTCGATACGGGAAAGTAAAAGGCACAACAGAAAATGGCGTACATATATGGAAAGGCGTCCCCTATGCCAAGCCGCCTGTCGGACAGTTGCGTTTTAAAGCACCGGAGCCGCCTGAATCGTGGGAGGACAAACTGGACGCAACAGCTTATGGCCCGATTTGCCCGCAGCCGTCTGATTTGCTGTCTCTTTCATATGCTGAGCCCCCCCGCCAGTCTGAGGATTGTCTGTATGTCAATGTTTTCGCGCCTGACACCCAGAGCCAAAACCTGCCTGTCATGGTGTGGATTCACGGGGGCGCTTTTTATCTCGGAGCGGGCAGCGAGCCGTTATATGATGGATCAAGCCTTGCCGCGCGGGGAGACGTCATTGTCGTGACACTGAACTATCGGCTTGGGCCGTTTGGATTTTTACATTTGTCTTCGTTTGATGAGGCGTATTCTGATAACCTTGGGCTGTTGGACCAAACCGCCGCACTGAAATGGGTGCGAGACAATATCTCAGCGTTTGGCGGTGATCCAGATAACGTAACAGTTTTTGGAGAATCGGCTGGCAGCATGAGCATTGCCGCGCTGCTCGCTATGCCTGCGGCAAAAGGCCTGTTCCAGAAAGCGATCATGGAAAGCGGCGCTTCCCGAACAATGACGAAAGAGAAAGCGGCAAGCACCGCGGCCGCCTTTTTACAAGTCCTTGGGATTGACGAAAGCCAATTGGGCAAATTGCATACTCTATCAGCGGAAGATTTGCTTAAAGCGGCCGATCGGCTTCGGAAAGCAGAAAATGAAAATATCTTTCAACTGTTTTTCCAGCCCGCCCTTGATCCGAAAACGCTGCCTGCTGAACCAGAAAAAGCGATCGAAGAGGGTGCTGCGGCCGGCATTCCGCTATTAATCGGAACAAATCGCGATGAAGGAGATTTATTTTTCACCCCGGATTCAGACGTACATTCTCAGGAAACTCTTGATGCCGCGCTCGAGTATTTATTAGGACAGCCGCTGGCCAAGAAAGCCGCCGATCTGTATCCGCGTTCACTTGAAAGCCAAATTCATATGATGACTGATTTGCTATTTTGGCGTCCGGCCGTCGCCTATGCCTCCGCCCAGTCCCATTACGCGCCTGTTTGGATGTACCGATTCGACTGGCACTCGGATAAGCCGCCGTACAATAAAGCGTTTCACGCATTAGAGCTTCCTTTCGTTTTCGGAAATCTCGGCGGGTTAGAACAGATGGCAAAAGCGGAGATAACGGATGAGGTGAAACAGCTTTCTCATACCATACAATCAGCATGGATCGCGTTCGCCAAAACAGGAAACCCAAGCACTGAAAATGTAAAATGGCCTGCGTACGACGCAGAAGCAAGAAAGACGCTGATTTTAGATTCAGAGATTACGATTGAAAACGATCCTGAATCTGCAAAAAGGCAAAAACTATTCCCTTCACAAGGAGAATAAATATGGGAAAAATAGGATACACAGGCACTTTCATCGTTGTGGCAGCATGTATCATCATTTTTTCGGCAGTCGTATTATGGCGGGACACAGCCTATTATCAGCCCATCCGCTGGACTGGAATCGTACTGTTTTTCACGGGAATTGCAATGGTTCCCGCATATTCGGCAAAAAGAAAACCCGGAAAAGAGAAATAACTCTCTTTTCCGGGTTTTTCTGTTTTTATCATTTACCCGCGCGAATATCGTCTGTCATTCCTTCATAAGGAGCTTTCGAAATCACTTCTTCATTGTCGGCTCCCTCATTTTTCAGAAATGTAATCTCCGCAAATTCAGGCACAACGTATTTTGGATACGTTTCATATTTCTCGCGGGATTCTTTCATCAAGTCAATGTGGTCATTTTGGTAGCAGACCGTAATTTCAGGATGTTCATGCACCCATTTCGGGAAGAAAATAATGCCGTGCATGCGTTTTTCATTCGGCATAAAGTTGAGTGAAACATCTGTGCCTGTCGGCTCTGTCCAAGACACTTTATATACGCCTTCTGTCAGTTTGACAATATTGACTTCCTGATCCCGAACCCAACGTCCGGCAACCATTCCGCTATGAATTCTATAATCGATTGTATGGTCGTTTTTAATATAAATCTCGTATTCCCATCCATTTTCATACGTGTAAATCATGTGGCTTCCGATAAAGTTTTCCATCTTTCACACTCTCCTTAGTCTTTACTGTAATTCATAAATGTCTAGTCGAACGCAATCAGGGGTTCTTTCTGCGGAACCGATAAACAAGCGGTCATGCAGCCATTGATAAGCTTCACTGCCTGTTTCAAATGTCGGCACCGTACGAAAATAAACATGCTCCGGATCAATGATTTCTCCGGCTGCGGCTTGTTTTCGAAACGGCTCGCTGACTTGCCGTATTCCATTGTTTTGAATATAAATCAGTTCATGATCGGCTGTTTCGATTACATATCTGGCAGACAAATCTGTTCTGCCGTCAGCGCGAATGATTTGTGAATCGGCACCGCCCGGCAAAACACGCCCTTTTACTTTCCCGGTTATGGTTCCCGAACGAATCGGAATCCACCGTCTCAGTCCCAGGCCTGTCTCACCAATGGTGGTGGGCGGATCAACCTTAATTTCTAAAGAGGCAAATTGTTTTAAAACCGGCTTATTCATCAGCATACCTCGCATCCCAGAAAAATCATGTAACTATTTACATGTTTAATTTAACACTACTGCGTACAGCTGTCAAACAATAGGAGCATAAAAAAACAAGGGCTGTTCGTAGACAGTCCTTGTTACCTTTGATAGGAAAGATATGTGCTGACAGTGCTTTTCGCAAGACAGTCGGAGGAATCGATAATCGGAATCTCGCTTTGAATATGATCTAACACCGCATTTAAATCCGTGCAGGCTGAAATGATAATGTCTGCCTGCTGACTGATTTCAGCGTATAGCTTCTGCCACAACGCGTGTGTCTGCTCCGTATGATTCGGCTGTTTGATTGCGGCGATGAGCTGATTTACAGCCTGCTGCCAATGATCCTTGTGAACAACTTCTTGTCCGTTTGCCTTCAGCCCTTTTTGGTAGATACCTGATTGGATGGTTGACTCTGTTCCTAAAACAACCGCTTTTTTTGCAGTGTGCGGAATTTCTTTTACCGTTTCCTTGGTGATATGTAACAAAGGAACGGCCAACGCCTGCTGAATCTCTTCATAATACACATGTGCCGTGTTACAAGGAAGAGCGATAAAATCAACGCCTGTTTTCTCAAGCTTTACCGCACCATCGATAATCGCCCTTTTCATCTCCTCATGGTCGATGGGGCGATCTGCATAGAATGGGGTTGGGCATGAATAAATCATCATGTGCGGAAAGTCGATATCATGTGAAGCCCCATACAGCTTTTGGCAGTAATCAACCACCTTATCAACAAATGGCGAGGTCGATTTCGGCCCCATTCCGGCTAATATTCCGATCATCACGTTCATTCCTTTCTCTTTCTTTTTAATTCGTGCGGACAACTTCTTCTTCTGTTCCATCCTCATAGAGAATAAAGCTTTTTGCAGCATCATCGCCTAACAAAAATTCGATTTCAACAGACAATGACCGCAAAAAGAAACGGGTTTCCGAGGAAGGAAATAATTCAAGCCTCACCTGTCCGGTGATCTGCAAATAAAGCTTATCATTCTCGGCTGTCACCCGCGCGGCCGTGCCATCCTGAAACAAATAGCTGCCAACATAGCGGCTGTATATCGCCGGATCAACTTCTTTTTTCTTTTGATCAGCAGGACGTTGCGGGATCTCATATGGCTGGCCAAATAAAATATGTTCCGCAGCCTTCAGAATCGCTTGTTCATATTCCGCCTCCTCTTCCTTGTTACTCAGATAGATCAGCGTTTTACGCCGATCTATATATCGGATCATCATCGTCGAATAGCCAGGCCATCCACCGCTGTGGCTGACAATACGCCCTTTTTCAGGACTGTGTTGCAGCACCCAGCCAAAACCGTAATCGAACGTTTCACCATTGTTCAGGCGCACCGGCGAAAATGCGGCTTCCTTAGAATCGTTACTGATGAAATTGTCCTGATATAAAGCCTGATCAAACCGAAACAAATCGCTTGTGACAGCGTTCACCGTCCCATCTCCCTGAATGCCATCGAGGTACACAACATAGTTTGTTTCTTCCAGATCATCAGGCAGGACGTACGTTTCAGAATGGACATCATATACGTATCCATATGCATAATGATCGATCTGCTCAGGCCGAAGCCTCCTATTATACACTCTCGTTTCATTCATGCCGAGCGGTGAGAACATATGTGTTTTCATAAAATCAGAATAGCTCATGCCGGAGGCTTTTTCCATGATTACCGCCAGCAGCACATACCCCGTGTTGCTGTACAGCCAGCCTTCGTTCGGCTGAAAATAACCTGGCAGCCCCTCATTCATCAGCATATCGACAATATCCTGATTCACCGCGATCTTGTGTTTGTCCCAATTGGCAAGAAACCATTCAATATAATCAGGCAGCCCTGACGTATGATTCAATAAATGCCGAATTGTGACGCCCTGATATGGAAAACCCGGCAGCCAACGCTCGACTTTGTCTTCATATCCAAGAAATCCTTTCTCCTCGAGCAATATAATCCCCAAAGCTGTAAACGGCTTTGACAGAGACGCTAACTCAAACAAAGAGCTGGTTTGCAAAGGCCGTTTTTCCGCCAGTTCCGCATAACCGAAAGAGTGATGATATAAAATATCGCCATCCTCCGCGGCCAGAACCGTCCCGTTGAACTGCTGCTTTTCCGCCAACACAGAGAATAATGTGCCAAGATGTTTCCTTTTTTCTCGCTTCATTTTTACACCTCCCATAATGTCTACGATATTTCCCCTTCTATAGTTTCGAAAATTTGAAAAATATGAAAGAAATCATATTCCGAAAGAGTGATAGTGGCCTGCATCCTGAATCCGTTTCACAATCGCTTCCGCAACCGCCAAAGCCGCAGCCCCCGAATTCAACCGTTGCGAAAAGACCAATTGATGACCCGGGCAACCAGTCTCTAAAACAGCCGATCTTCCAGAAAAGAAAAGAGCTTTCACCACATTGTTATGCAGAATCACCCTGACTTTCCGCAACACCCGTTAGTCTATTCGACTCATATTCACGAAGGTCTTTTTTCATTTTCTATCAAACAAAAGAGGAAAATAGACCCGTTGTAATCTAAACGAGAGTCTAATAGAATGATGTCGAAAAGTAAATCGCGCAGGTTTGTTACTGATAAAGCAGGCAAGACCTAAAATGTGTAAAGGGCAAAGTGTATTCTTTGGCATCACCCTTACATATTTTAGGTCTTTTTTTATTGAAGTAACTGACTTGCCATCTTCAACAGGAGGGCCGGAAGAAGCAAACCGCTAACACAGTACATCAAAAAGGAGACATGAACGATGAACATCAAAAAGTTTGCAAAACAAGCGACAGCATTAACCTTTACAACTGCACTGCTGGCAGGAGGCGCGACTCAAGCGTTTGCGAAAGAAGCGAACCAAAAACCGTATAAGGAAACGTACGGCATTACCCATATTACACGCCATGACATGCTGAAAATCCCTGAACAGCAAAAAAATGAAAAATATCAAGTGCCTGAATTCGATCCATCCACAATTAAAAATATCTCTTCTGCAAAAGGCTTGGACGTTTGGGACAGCTGGCCATTGCAAAACGCTGACGGCACAGTCGCAAACTATCACGGCTACCACATTGTCTTTGCGTTAGCGGGAGACCCTAAAGATGCGGATGACACATCGATTTACATGTTCTATCAAAAAGTCGGCGAAACGTCTATTGACAGCTGGAAAAACGCGGGCCGCGTCTTCAAAGACAGCGACAAATTCGATGCAAATGATTCCATCCTGAAAGACCAAACACAAGAATGGTCTGGTTCAGCGACATTCACATCTGACGGTCACATTCGTTTGTTCTACACTGACTTCTCTGGTAAACATTACGGCAAACAAACACTGACAACTGCACAGGTTAACGTATCAACGTCAGACAGCTCTCTGAATATCGACGGTGTAGAGGATTATAAATCAATCTTTGACGGTGACGGCAAAACGTATCAAAATGTACAGCAGTTCATCGATGAAGGCAACTACAGCTCCGGTGATAACCATACGCTGAGAGATCCGCACTACGTGGAAGATAAAGGCCGCAAATACTTAGTATTTGAAGCAAACACTGGAACTGACAACGGTTACCAAGGCGAAGAATCTTTATTTAACAAAGCGTACTACGGCAAAAGCACATCATTCTTCCGTCAAGAAAGTAAAAAACTTCTGCAAAGCGATAAAAAACGCACAGCAGAATTAGCAAACGGCGCACTCGGCATGATTGAGCTAAACGATGACTACACAATGAAAAAAGTAATGAAACCGCTGATTGCATCTAACACAGTTACAGATGAAATTGAACGCCCAAATGTCTTTAAAATGAATGGCAAATGGTACCTGTTCACTGACTCCCGCGGATCAAAAATGACAATCGACGGCATTACATCTAATGACATTTATATGCTTGGTTATGTTTCTAATTCCTTAACCGGCCCATACAAGCCGCTAAACAAAACAGGCCTTGTGTTAAAAATGGATCTTGATCCTAACGATGTGACCTTTACTTACTCACACTTCGCTGTGCCTCAAGCTAAAGGAAACAATGTCGTGATTACAAGCTACATGACAAACAGAGGTTTCTTTGCTGACAAACAAGCAACATTTGCGCCAAGCTTCCTCTTGAACATCAAAGGCAAGAAAACATCTGTAGTAAAAGACAGCATCCTTGAACAAGGACAATTAACCGTTAATAAATAAAAACGCGAAAGAAAATGCCGATATCCTATTGGCATTTTCTTTTATTTCTTATTTCCATCATAAAGGTGAATCCCATATGAACTATAAAAAAGCAGGCAAATGGCTAACCGTCTTCCTCATCTTTGCAGGAATATTGCTGTTTATCGACTTATTGCCAAACGAAGAACCTGTCAAAAAAACAAAATCAACACAGAAACCGGACTACCGGGCGGCCTATCATTTTACGACGCCGGATAAATGGAAAAATGATCCTCAAAAGCCAATCTATTTTGATGGACAATACCATTATTTTTATCTGTATAACCGGGATTATCCAAACGGAAACGGCACAGAATGGCGTCATGCCGTTTCAGAGGATTTGCTGCACTGGACCGATGAAGGCGTGGCGATTCCGAAATATACAAACCCGGACGGCGATATTTGGTCCGGTTCTGTTGTGATCGATAAAAATAACACAGCAGGATTCGGGAAAAATGCGCTGGTCGCGATTGTGACACAGCCTTCTGCCAAAGACAAAAAACAGGAGCAACATTTGTGGTACAGCACAGACAAAGGAAAATCATTCAAGTCCTATCGTGATAACCCCGTTATGCCTAATCCCGGCACAGACGACTTCAGAGACCCGAAAGTCATATGGGATGACCAGGATAACAAATGGGTCATGGCCATGGCGGAAGGGACAAAAATCGGCTTTTATGAATCCGATAACCTAAAAAACTGGCATTACACAAGCGGATTTTTCCCAGAGCAGGCGGGCATTGTGGAATGTCCTGACCTCTACATGATGCGGGCAAGTGACGGCACCAATAAGTGGGTTCTCGGTGCCAGCGCGAACGGTAAACCATGGGGCAAACCAAATACGTACGCTTACTGGACTGGAAGCTTTGACGGAAAAGAATTTACAGCGGATCAGGCCGAACCGCAATGGCTTGACTACGGCTTTGACTGGTACGGCGGCGTGACGTTCGAAGACGGCAAAAGCACAGATCCATTAGAAAAGCGGTATGCGCTTGCCTGGATGAACAATTGGGATTACGCCAACAACACACCGACAATGAAAAATGGGTTTAATGGCACAGATTCTGTTATACGCGAACTCCGGCTGCATGAGCAGGACGGCACATACAGTCTCGTCTCACAGCCGATCGAAGCTTTAGAGCAGCTGACTGTTTCAACTGACCACATAGAGGATCAGGATGTGAGCGGATCAAAAACACTGTCGATCACTGCTGATACGTATCAGCTTGATATGGATCTTTCTTGGTCAGAGCTGAAGAATACAGGCGTCAGGCTGAGAGAGTCAGAAGACCAAAAACGCCATATTGATGTCGGCATTTTCGCCGAAGACGGCTATGCATATGTTAGCAGAGCGGCTGCAAATCAGCCTGACAAAAGCAATACCTATGTCGAAAGCAAGGCACCTTTTGATGTAAGCAAACAGAAGACCCATTTAAAAATTCTCGTCGATAAAACAACGATAGAAGTATTTGTCGGCGACGGAAAAACCGTTTTTTCAAATCAAGTGTTCCCGAGACCTGAAGATAAAGGCATTACCCTTTATTCTGAAGGCGGCACAGCTTCATTTAAAAATATAACGGTGAAACATTTGGATACGATTCATAAATAAAAAACAGATGCAGCCCGTGCTGCATCTGTTTTTTTGATGAGAGCGGTATTCGCTCCTGCATATTGGGCATTGTAAGGAATATAAGGCTTGCAAAGGAGGAAGCGGATGTCTAAACAAGGAAATTTTCAGAAATCAATGTCACTGTTTGATCTGATTTTGATTGGGATGGGGGCCATCTTTGGGTCAGCGTGGCTGTTCGCTGTCAGCAATGTCGCCTCAAAAGCGGGGCCCTCCGGCGCTTTTTCCTGGATCATCGGCGGAGCCATCATTCTGTTAATCGGGCTCGTGTATGCTGAACTCGGAGCCGCTCTGCCCCGAACTGGAGGCATCATTCGATACCCCGTTTATTCACATGGCCACCTTGTCGGTTATTTAATTTCATTTGTCACAATTGTCGCTTATACAAGCCTGATTTCGATTGAAGTCACGGCAGTCCGGCAATACGTGGCCTATTGGTTTCCCGGCCTCACCAAAGAAGGCTCTGATTCACCGACCATTACAGGCTGGCTCTTGCAGTTTGCCTTGCTATGCTTGTTTTTTCTCCTGAATTATTGGAGTGTCAAAACTTTCGCTAAGGCAAATTTCATCATATCGATTTTTAAATATATTGTACCGATTACGATCATTATCGTGCTGATCTTTCATTTTAAACCTCAGAATTTATCTGTTGAAGGATTTGCGCCGTTTGGTTTTACAGGTATTCAGGCGGCGATATCCACAGGGGGCGTGATGTTTGCGTACCTGGGCCTGCACCCGATTGTGGCTGTTGCCGGCGAAGTGCGAAATCCAAAACGCAACATTCCGATCGCTTTAATCGTTTGCATCATCGTTTCCACCATCATTTATACTGTTTTGCAAGTCACTTTTATTGGCGCAATCCCGACAGAAACGCTTAAAAACGGCTGGCCTGCTATCGGACGGGAGTTCTCATTGCCTTTTAAAGATATTGCGGTCATGCTCGGTTTGGGCTGGCTTGCAACGCTTGTCATTTTAGACGCTATTTTGTCACCGGGTGGAAACGGGAATATTTTTATGAATACGACGTCTCGCCTTGTTTACGCCTGGGCGCGGAACGGCACATTATTTCGCATATTTTCAAAGGTCAATAAAGAAACGGGAACACCACGCGCTTCACTCTGGCTTTCGTTTGCCATGTCGATTTTCTGGACGCTCCCCTTCCCTTCGTGGAACGCGCTCGTCAATGTCTGTTCTGTGGCACTCATCCTTTCCTATGCGATCGCACCCATTTGCTCAGCAGCGCTCAGGGTGAATGCGAAGAACTTGAACAGGCCGTTTTATTTAAGAGGAATGGGCATTATCGGGCCGCTTTCCTTTATCTTCACGGCCTTTATCGTGTACTGGTCAGGATGGACGACCGTTTCTTGGCTGATCGGTTCACAGCTCATCATGTTTTTGGTTTATCTCTTTTTCAGCAAATATGCGCCTCAAGAAGATGTCAGTCTTGCCCAGCAGCTGAAATCTGCCTGGTGGCTGATCGGGTTTTATATCATGATGCTGGCCTTTTCCTACATCGGTTCTTTCGGACACGGTTTAGGCATTATCAGCAATCCCGTCGACCTTATTTTGGTCGCCATCGGCTCAATTGCGATTTACTACTGGGCAAAGTATACCGGGCTCCCGAAAGCCGCCATTGATTATGATCAATAAAGAAGCAAGAGGTTTTCTTGCTTCTTTATTCTTTACAAACAAATAAACCCGCGATAAAATGAATGAAAGTCATTCAGTAATGGAGGGGTTCCTTATGCCAAAACATATATCAGGCAAATATGAAAAAATTCTGCAGGCTGCCATTGACTTGATTTCTGAAAAAGGTCTCGACAAGGCGTCTATATCAGATATTGTCAAAAAGGCCGGCACTGCCCAAGGAACGTTCTATTTGTATTTCTCATCTAAAAATGCCCTCATCCCGGCAATCGCAGAAAATCTTCTCACCCATACGCTGGACCAAATCAAAGGAAGGCTGCATGGAAACGAGGATTTTTGGACCGTTTTAGATATATTAATTGATGAGACATTTCTCATTACCGAACGCCATAAGGATATTATCGTTCTCTGTTACTCCGGGCTTGCGATCGACCACTCCATGGAAAAATGGGAGACAATCTATCAGCCTTATTATTCCTGGCTCGAAAAAGTCATCCATCAGGCGATGGAAAGCCGCGAGCTAACGGAAGGAATCAATGCAAAATGGACGGCCAGAACGATTATCAACTTGGTCGAGAACACAGCTGAACGATTCTATATCGGATTTGAACAAGATGAAAATATTGAAGTGACTAAAAAAGAAATCTTTACTTTCTTAAAACGGAGCTTAGCTACAGTGTAAATTATGACTGGTCATACCGCTCATTTTTTACCGGCATAAAAATGACTGACGTTCATTCATAAAATGAGAGGTGTTTATTTTGAACTGGGTGCTTGTTTTGATTGCAGGACTTTTAGAAGTGGTTTGGGCCTCTTCCCTCAAACATGCCGATTCGCTTTTGGATTGGCTCATGATTTTGATTTTGATCGCGATCAGCTTTATGCTGTTGATCCGCTCTTATCGAAAAATCCCCATGGCCGCGGCGTACACTGTATTTGTCGGAATTGGAACCGTCGGAACATATATCACCGGCGTTGTTTTGGGCGAATCCTTCTCAGCAGCGCAAATGTTCTTTTTAGCTTTATTGCTGGCTGGTATTTTAGGAATGAAGCTCTTCACGAAAGAAAACAAAACACAGTCGGGAGGTGACTCGTAATGGCATGGTTTTTATTAGTCGTTGCCGGCATAGAAGAAATTATAGCTGCCGTCGCCATGAAATATATAGATGGAACAAGAAAAAAGTGGCCGATCATTGTAATGACTGTTGGATTTGGCTTATCCTTTTACTGCCTTTCACAAGCGATGCAGATCCTGCCTGCAGGAGTCGCTTATGCCGTCTGGACCGGCATTGGCAGCATTGGCGTATCTGCAGTCGGCTTTATCTGGTTTAAGGAACGGTTTCAGCTTTCACAGCTGATTTGTCTTGGCCTTATCCTTGCCGGTGTCATCGGCCTGCGTCTTACATCTTCATCATAAAATAAAGGCATATACAACTGTATATGCCCCAGATTGTTGACAAAATCCTAAAACGGTTCTCGTTTTAGGATTTTGTCATCTTTTCAGCGTGATTGAAAACCCTTGAAGTCTAGGAAGGACGAGCATTGGAGCAGACTTTCACAGGATGTGATGACGGCGGCGTTTAGGCAGGACGCTTAAGCATTTACCCGCCGTTCCTTTCGTCATTCGTGAGCACCGACGCGCAGGCCTGACAACGAATGCGAGGGTTTGTCGACACGCTGAGGCATATACAACTGTATATGCCCTTGCCATTAAGCCTCGTCTTGATGATTGTGAAGATGAAGCGGCGGCGGGATAAGCCAGCCTTTGTTTTTTAGCAGCCTTAAGTATTTTGCGCCGGTTGCCGCTTTAGAGATATGGAACTGCCCAAACATCATGGCAATATCCTCGCGAATTGACTCTCCCATGATTTTGCTGCATGCCACTAGCCCTGCGGCATTTTGCGCTGCTGAGGAGACTGCCACATCCGGATCGAGAAACCGCGCACCCGGCGGAATATCATTAAGATCCGCAGCCGGCGGTTCAGGAGAAGCCGGCGGGAGCGCCACCCCGTTTTCCTTCAGGATGCTGCTGACTTGTTTCACTTCATCTTGGCACTTCTCAATGGACTCACGAAGCAGTTTTTTCAAATCGTCATCACCGACATGATGCAATAACATCTGGTAATTGCTGACCATTTTGTTGCCTGCCATCACATAACTCCACAAGCTGAAAACTTCACCGTAATGCATCGGTTCCTCTTGCGGATTTCCGCTTAAAATACCCATATTTCATCCTCCTTGCAAATCTCAATATCGCACATCTCTAACGTGCCCAGCAGGAGGAAAATGTATGTACCGATGAGAAAAATTTTTAACATCAAACAAAAAAGACAAGAGAGGCAAAATGCCAAACCCTTGTCTTTCTGCTGTTCTATTGGACGCGCTCGGAGGGATTCGAACCCCCGACAGACGTGGTACCGGAAACCACCGCTCTATCCAACTGAGCTACGAGCGCATATTGACTGCGTAATGAGAACGTCAGCACAACCCATTATACGATAAGTTCATCCAAATAACAACCCTCTATTTCAGCAGACCGTTTTTTCATCTATCACATCATCTTATTTGACAATCTGGCATACGATGGTTTGAACCCTTGTGTTTTTGGGGAAAATGGGAAAAAGAGAAGACTTTGCGTGTCAAGCCAGCTTTTTGTTTGACCTTTATTGACCAAAAATGTATCATGTAACTACATACTTACCTAAAAGGTGAAGGAGGAGCATTATGAATTTAATACCTACAGTCATTGAACAAACGAACCGCGGGGAAAGAGCGTATGACATTTATTCTCGTCTATTGAAGGATCGTATCATCATGCTTGGATCTGCGATTGATGACAACGTTGCGAACTCCATCGTGTCACAGCTTTTATTCTTAGAAGCGGAAGACCCTGAAAAAGATATTTCTATTTACATCAACAGCCCGGGCGGCTCAATTACAGCCGGTATGGCGATCTATGATACCATGCAGTTTATTAAGCCGAAGGTATCTACCATTTGTATCGGTATGGCTGCATCAATGGGCGCGTTCCTGCTTGCTGCCGGAGAAAAAGGCAAACGCTATGCGCTACCAAACAGTGAAGTCATGATTCACCAGCCGCTTGGCGGTGCGCAAGGTCAGGCGACAGAAATTGAAATTGCCGCGAAACGCATTCTCTTGCTTCGCGACAAATTAAACAAAGTTCTTGCTGAGCGTACTGGCCAGCCGCTTGAAGTGATCGAACGCGACACAGACCGCGATAACTTCAAGTCTGCTGAAGAAGCGCTCGAATACGGCTTGATTGATAAAATTCTGACTCGCAACACAGAAGAGCAAAAGTAATACTGTAACCTGCAAGAGCTATGTCTCTTGCAGGTTTTTTCATTACTTTTTAGATTTCCGTCCACTTTTTCTCTAAAATCGGATACGAGTAGTTCTGCATTTGCTCAATTAACTCATCCGGCCGTGAAGAGCTGTGGATCAGCTTAAGGTGCGAGTCGTTAGAAAACCCTTCTTGAATGCTGTATTTGATCATTTTCATCATCGGTTCAAAATATCCGTTGACATTGTACAGTCCGATCGGCTTTTTGTGGATGCCGATCTGTGCCCAGCAAAGCACTTCAAACAATTCTTCATATGTACCGAAACCGCCCGGCATGGCGATAAAACCGTCAGCCAGCTCGCTCATTTTGGCTTTCCGTTCATGCATCCCGTTTACTTCAATCAGCTCAGTCAGGTTTTGATGGACAACCTCCCCGCTGAACAAACCGCTCGGCATGACCCCGATCGCAGTCCCGCCGTTTTCCATTATTGCGTCAGCAATCGCGCCCATCAAGCCTACCCGGGAGCCCCCATAGACAAGGCCGATTCCCTGCTCAGCCATGTAGGCGCCAAGCTCTTCCGCTTTTCGTTTATACGCTTCATTTCCCCCCGGGTTTGACCCCGCAAATACACAAATGGTTTTCATTTTTTCATCTCCACATCTATATATCGTACCAGACATTCAAAAACACACTATATATTGTCCCATCTTCATGTGATAATATCAATATGAAATACATAAAGAATGCGGAGTGATGATGGTGCAGCTGACTGATGCGGAGAAATGGATGAAGGAATTTTACGAAAAAAGAGGCTGGACAGAGTACGGACCGTTTATTCGAGTCGGCTTTTTAATGGAGGAAGCCGGAGAATTGGCCCGTGCTGTCAGAGCATATGAAATCGGGAGAGACCGGCCTGATGAGAAAGAATCGACACGCGCTGAGCAAAAACAAGAATTGATTGAGGAAATGGGAGATGTCATTGGTAATATCGCCATCCTTGCTGATATGTACGATGTCTCCTTAGAAGAGGTCATCAAAACCCACCAAGAAAAACTGACCAAACGTTTTGAGCATGTATGAAAAAGCGGCCGCAATGGCCGCTTTTTTTAACCTGTGATTTCATCATGATGATCAAAGAAATGTTGTTTTCCTATTTTGTGAAACAGGCCTGTTTTATGCAGCAGCTCCTTCGGCTGCGACTGCAATCCTACAATCATCAGCTTTCCGTTGTGGCGTTTAATTCGGTTCATAATGTTCCCAAGCACTGCTTCAGCCGACGTATCCATGTAGTGCACCTTATTCATGTGCAGAATAAGGGTCTTCGGCTTTTTCTGCACATGCTCCAGCAGTGAAGATTCAAGCGAATCAATGGACCCGAAAAACAGCGGCCCTTCTATAGTATACATGCTGACAGACGGGTCTTCTCTCTTTGCCGCATTCGCCAAAACAGGATGCGATTCCTGATTGTGAATGCGGGTCGCTTCGCTCATTCTTCTAATGAAGAACACAAATGCGAGGAGCAAGCCGGTTGCCACACCGACGATTAAATCAAACAGAACCGTTAGCGCAAAGGTGGCCGCCAAAATAAAGGAATCAGCGGTCTTCAGCCTCAGCATATTCGCGACCTCCTTGCGCTCACTCATATTCCATGCGACGACCATGAGGATCGGCGCCATACTGGCAAGTGGCACATGGGATGCAAAAGGCGCGAATACGAGCAGGACAAGAAGAACGACTACACCGTGAACGACGCCGGAAACAGGCGAAACCGCTCCGTTTTTAATATTGGTCGCCGTTCTGGCGATCGCTCCCGTAGCCGGGATTCCGCCGAACAGCGGCGCAGCCATATTCGCAATTCCCTGGCCGACAAGCTCCTTATTGCTGTCATGCTTTGAGCCCTTCATGTTATCAGCGACCATCGCGGACAAAATCGACTCAAGGCCGCCAAGAAGCGCGATGACAAGCGCCGCCGGAAACAGCATCACCATTTTATCCAATGTCAGCTCAGGAAACTGAAATTCCGGCAAATGACGGGGAATTTCTCCATACGTTGACCCGATCGTTGCCATGCGGTCAGGGAAAAAGACAACGGCGACCAATGTCGAAATAAGAAGCGCCAATAAAGCGCCAGGCACTTTCGGCATCACTTTCGCGGATACAAGCAAAATGACGAGCCCAATCACCGCTGTCAAAATGGCATACACGTTAAAGGTGCCAAGGTTCTGTGCAATTTCAAACATATTGTGATGAAAATTCTCATGTTTCTCAACATGACTCAAACCAAGAAAATTAGCGATTTGCTCTGTAAAGATCAGCACGGCAATCCCGGCTGTAAAACCGACGATAACAGGTTTCGGCACGAATTTCATTATTTTTCCGAGCTTAAACAGCCCGAACAGCACCAGCATCACTCCCGCCATAAACCCTGCGATCAGCAGGTTCTCAAAGCCGTACTGCATCACAATGCCAAATAGAATCGGGACAAAGGCGCCTGTCGGACCGCCGATTTGATATTTGGAGCCCCCAAACAAAGAAATGCAAATCCCCGCCACAACAACAGTGTACAGCCCGTATTCAGGCTGAACTCCCGAGGCAATGGCAAACGCCATCCCTAAAGGAATTGCCACGACACCTACTACGATACCTGCAATCAAGTCTTTCTGAAATTTCTGTAAATTATAGTCCTTGAATCTCCCTGAGAATCGCATATTTTGCTATAACCCCCCTTATGATTGAATGTTTATGAGCTCAGTTTCATAACCGTTAATGACCACATCAAGTTTTCCTGTTTCAGGGTGAATGACAAGACCGTGAACCGGCACCTGTTTCGGCAGCAGCGGATGATTCTTGATCAAATTCACACTGTGGGAAACGCTTTCTTCTACGCTGTGAAAACCGGTCAGCCATGTTCTCAAATCAAGTCCGGCGCTCGCCAGCAAATTCAGGCAGCTCTCTTCCACTCCGCGTTCCTTTGCTTTCTCGAGAATCGAGGACGCATTCAGTCCAGACATCCCGCATTCATGGTGGCCGACAATGCACACCTCTTCAGCCTGCAGTTCATAAATCGCGACCAGTATGCTGCGCATCACGCTTCCAAATGGGTGAGAAACGATGGCTCCCGCGTTTTTTACAATTTTAGCATCGCCGTTTTTCAGTCCCATTGCTTGCGGAAGAAGTTCGGTGAGCCGTGTATCCATACAGGTGACAATGACGAGCTTTTTTGAAGGAAATTTTGTCGTTTTGTACGGTTCATACTTCCTCTCTCTGACAAACCGCTGATTGTGTTCCAAAATTGATGTTAAAGAAACCATTTTGATTCATCTCCCATCCATATGATATTGCAAGCCTTCTTACCCAGCTTACAGTAAGGAATTATAGCATAGGAACACGAAGTGAAACGGCTTTCAAAAAAAGACACTATAAATGGACGGTAGAAACAAAACATACACATTTATATCTTTCAAAGATAATAAAATTTATATTTATTGAATCCTATAGTCTGGATTCAGCTCGCATAATCGTGGTTTGTCTGACAAAAAATATAGGTGAATTCAGATAATTAAAAAACTTTTTAAAGCAATTTTAACTGTTTACCCAGTTTTCAGATTCATTTTAAGTTCAAAAGAACCAGAAATTAAATTGAACACAGCTATCATTTTAACAAATATTTATTTCCGATATAATAAAATAGACAACAGCCATAAAGGGGGAGCCTTTTTGAAACCATTTGTATTTATCACTAAACCGATTCCTGAAGAGATTGAATCATTCATCGGTGAACATTGCCGTTATGAAATATGGAGGGAGGATACGCTTCCAAATGACGTGCTATTTGAGAAATTAAAAGAAGCAGAAGGGCTTTTAACGTCAGGAACGTCCGGACCGTCAATCAATCGTGAATTGCTGAAGCATGCGCCAAAGCTCAAGGTGGTCAGCAACCAATCCGTAGGCTATGATAACTTCGATATAGAAGCCATGAAAGAAAGTGGTGTCGCCGGCACTCATACACCTTATACACTGGATGACACAGTTGCGGACTTGGCCTTTTCTCTGATTCTATCTTCCGCCAGACGTGTTGCTGAACTGGACCGATTCGTCAGATCCGGAAAATGGGGAACAGTTGATGAGGAAGCGCTTTTCGGCATTGACGTTCATCATCAGACATTAGGCATTATCGGGATGGGCAGAATCGGTGAACAAGCCGCAAAACGCGCCAAATTCGGCTTCGATATGGAAGTGCTTTATCATAACCGCCACCGCAAACAAGACACGGAAGACAGCATCGGCGTCAAGTATGCTGAGCTTGATACATTGCTCGAACAGTCTGATTTTATTTTGCTCATTACGCCGCTGACTGATGAAACGTATCACATGATAGGAGAACGCGAATTTAAGATGATGAAGGATTCAGCAATTTTCGTCAATATTTCCCGGGGAAAGACAGTTGATGAAAAAGCATTGATTCGCGCCCTTCAGGAAGGCTGGATTAGGGGAGCCGGCTTAGATGTATACGAAAAAGAGCCTGTCACACAAGATAATCCGCTCTTACAGCTGGATAACGTCACGCTGCTTCCTCATATCGGTTCCGCAACAGCAAAAGTGCGCTTCAACATGTGCAAACAGGCTGCCAAAAACATGATCGCAGCCATCCAAGGGCAAACACCGAAACATCTCACTAGAGAATTTCAATAATAAAAAAACATCCGGTCTGATACAGACCGGGTGTTAAAATGGAATATGCTGCAGAACGGCACGCTTATAGATGTGGCGGGTGACAAGATAATATACCGCCTGAAACACAAAATAAACGAAGATGACCAGTACGGCCTCCATAAATAAGTTTGACGACAGCATATTGCTTAACGCCGCATACGCAAATCCTGCATGAATGGTACCCGCAATAAATGGGATGAAGAACAAAAACCCCATTTGTTTTCCTAGAATGGCATGAATCTCTTTGTCCGTAATTCCTATCCTCTTTAATGCCAACACCTGTACCCTCGTATCCTCTATTTCCGTAAACATCCGCAAATACAGCATGCTTCCTTGCACGACAAAAAACAGCACACTGACAAACATTCCTATAAACAGCGTTAATGCCACGGCCTGCTTTACAATCTGATAACTAGGGGCACGTGTTTGAAAATCAGATATATGTTCTTTCGGCACCATGTTTTCAAGTTTTTTAGAGACATCCACCGTCTCCTGCCAATGCTCAAGCTCGTAACCGACTACTCGCATCTGCTGCTTCAGCGGCACATCCTGTGACAGGCTGGCAAAGCTCTTTTCGCTGACGACCAATAAACGGCTGACTCCACCGACTGACATCAATATCCCTTTGTTTTGCTGCTTTTTCATGACATAGGAAAGTGTTTTTCCTGACTTCATCTGAAATGCTGCTGTTTCCCCTTCTCCAAATGTATCTTTCACCATCATCTGAAACGGAACATTGATAAACGCTTCATTTTCTTGCAAATGAATAACAGGGAAACCTTTTTCCTTTGCGACTTGATTATAGATTTTCTCTGAAATCAGCAAGGCTTTCGCTTCCGTTTTCTTGTTTTTATACGGCAGGTCTGATTGAAAAGTGACAGGAATCCCTGTCGCATTTACTTTATACTTGATTTCAGCACCGGCTTTTCTCAGTGTGCTCTCCGCTCTTGCAGGCTCCATCACCTGAAAATGGGAAGCGTCTTTTTCCACCCATGCAACAGACTGAGGAATGCTTTGCTCCTCCTGCCTTTGCAAATCGGCATAAAACATATAGATGACACCTGTAGCTGTAAGTATGACCGCTGTTATGACAGACGTTAAAAACAGCATGCGGGCGTGATCCTTCAGCCGAAAGATCATATTGGAACGGACAATGATATTCGTGCCTTTATAGAAACTGTGTTTTTTTCTGTACAGCATGCGGAAAAATGCAACACCGCTTTGTGTAAAAAAGAAATACGTCCCGATTAACACGAGAATCAAAATCGGAAAAACACGAAATACCATATCAATCGCATTAGCAGTGGCAGACAGATAATAACCGCCAGCGAGACATAACAAGGACAGCACAGTGAGCCATTTCGAATAGGCCGGTAAGCTTTTCGGCTTTTGGGCCGATTTCATCAACTCAATGATTTCAAGCTTTCGAATCCGTGCCAGCGATAAAATGAGCAATGCCTGAAACAGGATGAGAAAGCCCGCAGCCGTCATCACAAACGCTTTCGGCACAATGACAAACGATATGGGAACCTTCACGCTGAGCATCCATGTCATGATCATGAAAAACAGCTTTGAACATAACATCCCCGCTCCAATGCCAGCAGCAATCGCCGCAAGAGAGATCAGAGACTGCTCATAATAAATCATCTTGCGGAGCTGCTGTTTTGATGTTCCGAACAGTGTCAGCAGCCCAAACTCTTTCTTTCTCGCCTGCAAAAACGCCGAATTCGAATAGGAGATAAAAAATATACAAAACACAATGATGACGACAAGAGCCGCGCTCAGGCACGTTTTGACAAGGCTACCGCCATATATATTGTCTTCATTGACATCCGGATGAAAAATGAAAGATGTGAAGATAAAAAACACCGAAACGGCAAACACACAGCTTAAAAAATAGGCGACATATCGCTGCAGGTTCCCAAGTATGTTTTTACGGGCGATGGTTCTCAAATTCACGAAAATCGCCTCCCAACACGCTCAAGGTATCCAATATACTTTGATAAAACACCTGCTGATTTGTTCCTCTGTGAATCTCTGAAAAGAAACGGCCATCCTTAATAAAGACAATCCGTTTACAGAAGCTCGCCGCTGTTGCATCATGTGTGACCAGTAGAATCGTCGCTTCCTTTTCTTCATTCAGCTGAGCCAGCGTGTTCATCACTTGCTTTGCCGATTTTGAATCAAGGTTGCCAGTCGGCTCATCGGCTAGAATGAGCGCCGGATTGTGTATAATGGCTCTGGCACATGCTGCGCGCTGCTGCTGCCCGCCCGACACCTCATAAGTCCGATGGTCGAGAATATGCTTGATTTGCAATGCATCAGCCAATTCATCGAGACGGGCTTCCATTTCTCTCAGCTTTACCTTATCCAGTGCGAGCGGCAGCAGGATATTTTCCCGAACGGTCAGCGTATCAAGCAGATTAAAATCCTGAAAGACAAAGCCGAGTTCTCTTCTGCGAAACAGAGCCAGCTCCTGATCCTTTAACGTTTTCGGCTGAATGCCGTTAATCATCATCTCACCCTGGGTCGGCTTATCAATGGTAGCCAGCACATTCAGAAGCGTGGTTTTTCCGCTTCCCGACGGCCCCATAATTCCGACAAATTCTCCTTTCGCCACACTAAGATCAAAGTCGCTGAGGGCTTGATATGATATCGTTCCTTTATTTGAAAAGTAGGTTTTCGACAGGTTTGTAGTTTGTAGCACATTCATGTTCTGCTCCTCCTTTTTCTTTATTATAAAAAGGAAGTCGGCAGCCTCCCATCGAACTTTCTTGCAATTCCGCTCTCCAACCTTACAATGATGTCACATTCACTAGGGTGTCACTTGAAAACACGATGGTCATCACAGTGCCCGTCCCTTCTTCTGATTCTGCATACAGCTGATGGCCAAGCCGGCTGCACACTTGTTTTGCTAAATAAAGACCCATTCCCGTTGCCTCTTTCATGCTTCTTCCGTTTTCCCCTGTAAAAAACGCGTCAAAAATCCGCGGCAGGTCCTGTTGCGGTATGCCAATGCCTTCATCACTAACTGACAGGCGCGTTTCATGGCCCTCTGTTTCTATCCGGATTGTAATATGGTCTCCCACCCCTTGCCTTGAATATTTCAAGGCATTATAAAGGATCTGCCCGACAACAAAAGAAAGCCATTTTTGGTCACTGGAAATCTGAACGGGGTTTGGCGGCACATGTAATGTTGGGAAAAGGCGCCGTTTGATAAACTGCCGTTTTTCCTGGTTAATAAGTGAACGGAGAAGCTCATTTAAATCGAAAGTTTGCGGCCTTACATCAAACGCAAATTCCTCCAGCCGGGCCGTCTGCAGCATCATATCAAGCCCATGGCGAAATCTCTCATTTTCATCCTCCAGCTCCTCTAAAAATGTTGGAAAAGAAGAAGCGGTCCCGTTTTTTCCTTCTTGAATCATTAAGGAAATGACAGAAACCGGTGTTTTCATATGGTGAACCCATTGATTGGTGAAGGTATAATGCTGTTTTTGCTGATTCATATAATGTGAGAGCCTGCCTTCGTATTGCCGACCAAGTGCGTTGATCATGTTCGTCCAAAGCGCCTGCTCTCGAGTTCTTGGCTTTCGGGCTTTCAATGACTGGCCGATGTCATTCGAAGAAGGCGCTTGTTCCGAAAGCTTTTTGACATAAGTGAGAAAGGAAAATTGCCGAACATAATCAGCGGCAAAACCGGCGGCTAAAAGGACACCGGGCAAAATCCATATGTACATCATATTTTCTGCGGGAGGCTCTGTGCCGCTCTCTATGATGCTTAAATACGCAATCAGCATGGCGGCCCCTATCCCTAATAATGCAAATAAAATAATGGCTAAGCGGTCGATGAGATAAGTCTTTAACACTCCGGTTCATCCTTCCGATTGACTTGAAATTGATAGCCTTGTCCCCTGATCGTTGTAATACAATTTTTCAGACCGGCATTTTCCAGTTTTCTCCGCAGCCGATTGACATTGACCGTTAACGTATTATCATCAACAAAATCAACATCATCCCATAACGCCTCCAATAATTCATCACGGGAGACGATTTTTTTATGTTTTTTCACGAAAATGGATAAGAGCTGGAATTCTTTTTGTGAAAAATAAATGCGGGTGCTGTTCCACTCCGCCTCATTCTGATCAGGATAAATCGTGAGCCCGCCAACCTCCACTATTCTTGATTCCTGTGACAAAGAAGGCGAGTATTCACCATATGTGCGGCGAATGACGCTTTTGATCTTGGCCATCACTACCTCTAGATGAAATGGTTTCGTGATATAATCATCACCCCCATTTTCAATCGCCATGACTTGATTCAGCTCATCGGTTCGTGCCGATATAAAGATAATCGGCGCATTGGAAATGGTACGGATTTGCCTGCACCAATAAAACCCGTCAAAAAAAGGAAGATTGATATCAAGCAGGACAAGATCCGGTTTCATATCTATAAATTCATATTTTATATCATTCAGCTGTTCAGCTATTTTCACATCATATCCGTACTTTTGAAGATGGCCGCCCAGCAAAGAAGCAATCCGGTCATCATCTTCCACAAGCAAAATCCGATACACGTTTATCCCCCTTACATGTATGTCGCGGTGACTTTTCTAGAAGATTCCAAAATTCATTATAGCATGTGGCGGAATCGCAAATGGTCTTTTTCCATACGTTATGATAGAATAAAAAGGAAAAAATTTGCTGTTAAGCAGGTGTCGTCATGAAGAAAATCATGCTGCTTCTGACAATAACGTCAATTCTTTGAGCGTGTCAGCCCAACTATACCGGGAAATACATAGAAATTGGGGATACACTAACTGAATACGAAAAAGAGTGCTTTAAAGAGCATCAAATTCCTTATCAATATGAAAAGGGAAAACTGTATATTCCAGATGATGCATTTGATGTAGTAATCACTATATGTTCATAAGAAAAAGCTTGCAGACATGCTGCAAGCTTTTCACGTTACAAAAAATAAGTATTTAATTTCTCTTCAAACGCTGAAGGGCCGATGTCACGTTTTTGGCCTTCACCGCCGTTTTCATGAATCGTGAAATGGCGGTCTGTCATGACCATCCGTCCGTTCGGTGTCAGCTTTGAAGCGAGCAGTGATTTGTTAAAAGGAGATTTTTCATGAGAGTGAATCATGTCCTTCATGTCATCTAAATCACCGATATCGCTCTCATCAAGGGTAAAAGCGTAACCGATTTGCCAGCCATCTCCCTTGTCCATCAATAGAACATGGCTGCCCTTTTCTGTTTCTTCTTCTTTGATTCGGAATGACCCGACAGATGATTGCACCATTTCTCCAGAAAGTGGTAGCGGCTGGAGCGCCAGGTTGACGCCGAAGCCGATATCAACGATGTACTCGCCTTTTTCCGCAGACAGCCATACAGCAGCATGCGTTCCGTCTAATGCCCACTCTTCTTGTTTTCCTGCATAAACCGTTCCCCGAATGAGCTTCACATGAAATCCGGCCTCACGCAGGACAAAATAAAGCAAACCATTTAAATCGTAGCACAGGCCGCCGCGTTGTTCTTTGACCAGACGGCGCCACAACTCTTCTTTTGTTACCTTATAATTCTCTTTTGCGAGTACGGCACGGTTTTCAAATGGAAAACGGTATGCCATTGCTCTGATAAAAAGGGGGAGATCGCCGAAGCTGACATGGTCTTTCTCCCAGCCGATTTTCTGAAAACAGTCTTTTAAAAAGTCACTCATTTTTATCACCTAAACTTCTTCTTGAACATAAGCAGCCAGCTTTTCCAGCGCCTCTTGTTCGTCTTCTCCCTGGGCAATCAAGGTAACCTCAGTGCCTGTGCTTACCGCAAGACTCATCAGCCCCATGATGCTTTTTGCATTTACTTTTTTCCCATCCTTCTCAAGAAACACATCTGACGTAAACCGGTTTGCCTCTTGTACAAACAAAGCAGCAGGACGCGCCTGCAGTCCTGTCTTTAATCGAACTTCCACTTTCTGTTGAACCATAAGATCTCCCCTTTTCTTTACGGTTATTTTAAAGTGATGGTTTGCCCTGTCCGCAGCTGTTCTGCGATTTCGTCAAGTTTTCTCAGTCTGTGATTGATCCCTGATTTGCTGATTTTCCCGCTTGTTACCATTTCCCCTAGTTCTTTCAGCGTCACTTCTTGATAATCAATCCGCAGCTGCGCGATTTCCCGAAGCTTTTCAGGAAGCGCATCCAAGCCGATTCTTTCATCGATGTATTTGATATTTTCCACCTGCCTGAGCGAAGCACCGATCGTTTTGTTTAAGTTGGCTGTTTCACAATTCACGAGGCGATTGACCGAATTTCTCATATCCCTGACGATCCTGACATCCTCAAATCGCAGAAGCGAATTGTGGGCGCCGATGACGTTCAGAAACTCGGTAATCTTTTCAGCCTCTTTTAAATAAGTGATATAGCCTTTTTTCCGTTCGAGCGTTTTGCTGTTTAACTGAAACTCATTTAACAGGTCGCATAATGAATCGTTATGCTCTTTATAAAGAGAGAAGATTTCTAAATGATACGAGGAGGTTTCCGGATTATTGACCGAACCTCCCGCCAAAAATGCCCCTCTCATATAAGAACGTTTGCAGCATCTCTTTTTGACCAGCTCTTCCGAAATACTTCGTTCAAACACAAAATTCTCCCCGAGTATTTTTAAATCCTCTAAGATTGTTTTGGCCTTTTCCGAAAAACGCACAATATAGACGTTATTCTTCTTCAGCCGCATTTTCTTTCTGACCAGCAGCTCGACCGACACATCATATTGTTTTTTCAGCAATGTATAGATGCGGCGGGCAATTGCCGCATTTTCAGTTTGAACATCAAGTACGAGATGGCGGTTTGTAAAGGATAATGCTCCGTTCATCCGGATAAGCGCAGACAGCTCTGCGTTAATGCAGCAGTCTTTCACTTCCAAATTCGTTAATTCTTTTTTTGTTTCTGATGCAAATGACATATAGCCACCTCATTTCAAGGCTTCATTCTTTTAGTAAATCGACAAGAAGAGAGGCCACTTTATGTGTATCGTGACGAATTACGTCATTTTTATGCGTTACGATTTGATCTCTGATAACTTCCAGCCCCAGCGCTTTTAGCTCTTCGATATCAAAATCAACAGGACGCGCCGATTCCATTTCGTACTTACGTTTGATTTCGTCAGGAATGTCTTCACTGTTCACTAATATCGTATCAATGAAATCGCAGCCCATATGCTGATTGAGCGCTTTTACATGATCAGCAGCGGTGTAATGGAGCGTTTCGCCGGGCTGAGTCATCACGTTGCAAATGTATACTTTTTTCGCCGGCGCCTTTATGACTTCTTCCCCGATTTTTGGAACGAGCAAATTGGGAAGAATACTTGTATAAAGGCTTCCCGGGCCGATAATAATCAAATCCGCTTCCCTGATTACCTCTATCGTTTCCGGCAGCGGATCAATATGTTCAGGCGTCAGAAACACACGCTTAATGCGCTGTCCGTACGCTGGGATCGTGGACTCGCCTGAGACCACGCGGCCGTCTTCCATCTCTGCATGCAGAACGACACTGGCATTAGCAGCTGGCAAAACCTTTCCTCTTACATTCAGCACCTTGCTCATTTCTGTGACAGCGTGAAAAAAATCACCGGTTATATTCGTCATCGCTGCCAAAATCAAATTCCCGAGAGAATGGCCTGTTAAGTCATTCCCCTTATTGAAGCGGTGCTGAAAGAGATCTTCAACAAGCGGCTCCACATCGGATAAAGCGGCAAGCACGTTTCTGATGTCTCCGGGTGGCGGAATTTTCAGTTCATTGCGCAGACGCCCGGAGCTTCCTCCATCATCGGCAACTGTCACAATGGCCGTAATGTCAACTGGTTTATGCTTCAAGCCCCGGAGCAATACAGAAAGACCCGTACCGCCGCCAAAGATTGCGATTTTCGGTTTTTGTTCCATCTTATTTCCGGCTTCTCTTTTCAATGTCCCGGTGAGTAACATGAGAATAGTAGTCCTTCTTGAAATAATCAGCTAAATGTTCGGCAAGTGTCACAGAGCGGTGCTGGCCCCCTGTGCAGCCGATCGCAATGACAACCTGGCTTTTTCCTTCTCTTTTATATGAAGGCAGCATAAAGCTCAGCAGATCGATCAATTTTTCATTGAACTTCTGCGTTTCATTCCACTTCATAACGTAAGAGGAAACCTCTTTATCCTTGCCAGTCAGCGGACGCATGCTTTCAATATAGTAAGGATTCGGCAAAAATCTGACATCAAAAACGAGGTCTGCGTCAATCGGGATACCGTATTTAAAACCAAATGACATGACATTCACGGTAAATGTTTCTCCTTGGTTTGACGCAAAGTGCTGTACGATTTTTTCACGTAAATCACGCGGCTTCATGTCTGACGTATCATAAATGATTTGAGAGCGGCCTTTTAATTCCTCAAGCAGCTCCCGTTCCACCCCAATGCCCTCAAGCGGCAGGCCAGTCGATGCCAGCGGATGCGAACGTCTCGTTTCTTTATATCTCGTGACGAGAATCGAATCCTTTGCATCTAAAAATAAAATACGAGGAGTAATCCACGGATTTTCCGCCATCTCATCCAGCGCCTCAATCAGCCGGTCAAAAAATTCACGGCCGCGCAAATCCATCACGAGCGCAACCTTGCTCATTTTCGAATTTGATTCCTTCATCAGCTCTAAAAATTTCGGAAGCAATGAAGGCGGAAGATTATCGACGCAGAAATAGCCGAGGTCTTCAAAGCTTTGAATGGCGACCGTTTTTCCCGCTCCCGACATTCCGGTTATAATGACTAGCTGAATATCATGTGATTCACTAACGCTCATCTTTCTCCCCCCTGACTGTACTTTTTACTTGATATGCTGCGGATCTAAACGATAACTGAGCAGCTTAAAGTCCGGTGTATACGTAAAGGTGCCGTGCAGCAGCCCTTGGCCCTTCATCATGAAATCAAGAATATGGCCGTCTCCCGGGGCCATAGGCAAATGTTGAATCTCCTCGATATTGTGCCACTGCAATTTGCCTTCCTCTGATTCGGATACATTTTGTCCGGTATATGAATCAGCGACAAACGTAAACATCATCCACTCAGAGACAATCTGGTCACCTTCTTTAATGATAAAGGTAAAAACGCCTTTTAACTGAGGGTTTATGATATAGATACCTGTCTCTTCTCTGTACTCTCTGATGACGGAATCTCTGACTGACTCCCCGCTCTCCATCTTGCCTCCCGGCGCGACCCACCAGCCGCGTCTCGGCTTTTGCAGCAGAAGGACCTTGTCATCCGTCTGAAGCACACAATTTGTCACTCTTTGCAAGTGCGTTCACCTAACCTTCTCGTCCTGTCATCGTCTCTTTATTATACCGCTTCAAGATGCCTCTCACAATGAAGAGACATTGACAATCTTTTCTTCTATTTTACAGCATATTCATTCATGAATTCAGGTGATTTTTAATGGAATAGGCAACCGCCTTTTATTTTTGGACAAAAAAAGGACACGGATAACTGGAGAATCCGTGCCAAAAAAGTGTATTCATTATAAAAAGGGGGTCAATTACGTTATTAATCATAACTGAAAAGCATTACACAACTGTTACAGCGGAATTAAAACCCAGTAACGTAATGTGAAACTCGTATGACAGAGCCTTTTTATTTTAAAGTTTTCAGCGTCTCTTGGAGCTCTTCGACATAATGCTGTACGCTTTGTGCCGCAATACTTCCGTCTCCTGTAGCCGTTACGATTTGGCGCAGTGATTTTTCGCGAATGTCTCCGGCAGCGAAAATCCCTTCAACCTTTGTTTCCATGCGGGCGTTTGTTTCAATGTAGCCCTCTTCATTCGTAATGCCCAGATTTTCAAACGGTTTAGACAGAGGAAGCATGCCGATGTAAATGAATACGCCGTCTGTTTTGAATTCACTTTCTTCACCGGTTACTGTATCAACAAGCGTTACGCTGCCGACTTTGCCGTTTTCCTCATGAATTTCCTTCACGGTTTTATTCCATAGGAAGTCAACTTTTTCATTATCAAATGCTCTCGCTTGAAGAATGCTTTGCGCACGGAGTTTGTCACGTCTGTGAACAATCGTTACTTTTGAAGCGAAACGTGTCAGATACACGCCTTCTTCCACAGCGGAATCTCCGCCGCCGACAACGACAAGCTCTTTGCCTTTAAAGAAAGCGCCGTCACATACCGCGCAATAAGATACACCGCGTCCGCCCAATTCTTTTTCGCCAGGCACGCCGATTTTCTTATACTCCGCACCTGCGGCAATGATCACTGCACGTGCTTTATATTCTTTAGAACCGGCTTTTACCACTTTGTACTCTTTGCCGTCAACCACTTCTTTAATATCGCCATAAGCGTATTCAGCGCCGAATTTTTTCGCGTGTTCGAACATTTTGTTAGAAAGCTCAGGTCCGAGAATGCTTTCGAAACCAGGATAGTTTTCCACATCTTCCGTATTGGCCATTTGCCCGCCTGGAATTCCTCTTTCAATCATTAATGTCGACAAATTTGCTCTTGATGTGTATACAGCGGCCGTCATCCCAGCAGGACCCGCGCCGATAATAATCACGTCATATACTTTTTCTTCTGACACACTATCCACTCCTTAACACGTCTTTTTCAAGTTGGGGGCGCTTCTTTATATAATAAGAGTCCCCATCTAACGTATACCTTACCCATATCCTATAAAATCTCAGGGTGATACGCTATTTTTTTGCTCATTTTTTTCAGATCGTGATTAAATGTTTTTTTAAAGGGTATATGTATTAATAAAGAAAGAGCCTTCTGTTCAAGAAGGCCCTTGTCTTATTTATTATTGAACAACACGTCTTACAACGCCTTTAAATGTCTTTTTCCAGTAAACGTTGCTCATTGAGTCAATAGATACACCGTGAGATGAATTATCGTTTAGGAAAGTACCGTTTCCTAAGTAAATTCCAACGTGACCGTTTGTTTTGTATGTGTCAAAGAAAACTAAGTCTCCGCGCTTCATTTCAGACGCGCTGACAGCTTGTCCTCTAGCAACTAACGTATCAGTTGTTGTTCCGCCGACAGATCCAAGGTTGACACCTGCAGAAGCGAATGCCCAGCGTACGAATGATGAGCAGTCAAAAATACGGTTATTGATATCAGACTGAGAGCGTCCGCCGCCAAATTTGTACGGAGATCTTCCGACAATGCTTGAACCAACGCTGATCGCGCCTTCAATTCCGCCTGAGTTACTGATGACAGTGCCGCCTGAATTGCTGTTTGAACTGCTTCTCTTCTTAGAAGATGAGCTGTTAGACGAACTGTTTGATGAACTCTTAGAAGAATTGTTATTTGAAGAATCATCATGAGATGAGCTTGCTGTTTCAGTTGTAGCTGTCTGTGTCTCATCAGATGCTTTTTGCGCTTCTTCCTGCTTTTTGATCAAAGCAGCCGCAGCTTCTTGTTCTTTTTTGATGCGTGCTTGTTCTGCTTCGGTATCTGCTTTTTGGTTCGCAAGCTCAGACGCTTCTGATTTTAATTCAGAAATCGCGTCAGCCGTTTTCTTCTGGCTTGTTTTTGCTTCTTCAAACAGCTTGTCTTTTTCATCAAGCTGTTTATCAAGCTCTTTTTGCATGGTTTCTAATTTAGCCAATGCAGTTTGAACTTCTTTCAGCTTATTATTCAAATCCGCTTCAGAATCTTCAAGTTTCGCTTTATCCTGCTCTTGCTGCTTGATTAAGTCTTTGTCTGCATCAACAATTGATGAAACCGCAGTCGCGCGAGAGATAAAGTCACCAAAGCTTGTTGACCCTAAAAGGACATCTATGTATCCTTGAGATCCACCGCTTTCCTGTAAAGAACGAACGCGTTTTTTCAGGATTTCGTTGCGCTTTTCAATACGGGCTTCTGTCTCTTTAATCTCTTTTTTCAGCTTTTTGATTTCTTCTTTTGTTTTAGCGTTTTCTTCTTTTTTATCTTCGATCTCGTTGCTTGTATTAAGCGCCTTATCGTTAATGTCTTTTAGTTCTTTTTCAATCTTTGATTGATTTTCCTGAAGCGCAGTTAATTCTTTTTCCTTCGCTTCTATGCTGGAAGCAACCTCAGATTGCTTGCTTTCGATATTTTGTTTCTTTTCGTCTAATGTTTCCGCCGATGCAGTTTTACTTGTAAATGGGATCAAAAAACTGCTTGTCCCGATGACGGAAGCCAAACCAAGTGTCAATAAACTCTTTCTCACTTTTAATATCCTCCCTTTACTGTGAACCTGTTCTCATTTGGAATCGTATTTTAAACATCAAGTTTCGTTCCTCATACTCTACGAGGAATGATGGTTGTTTATGGTTAATGTTTCTGTGCATCTCTTATTCTGGCTGTATAGCGTTTATTTCACATCATATGTAAAAAACACTAATTCCTTATGTACGAGAATCATTATACCATCAAGTTTCGACAAATTAGCGATAAATTTTATTACATTTGTGTTTCAAACAGATGTCAAGCCATTCATCGTTTGTCATTTATCTTAAATACGTAAAAAAACTGTCGATATTATTCTATTCATATAATCTATCAAATAAAAAAAGAGTCGATTATACAAATCGACTCTTCAAAATATTCTATTCTAGAATATCATCAATATATTTCATATATTTCGTCAACGTTGCCGGAGAGATGCCAAATCGGGCCGCTGTGTCTTTTTTCGTATCATGTTTTCCGTGAGCTTCTTTCCAAATATAACAAATCGCAGCCGCCCAGCCCTTCTCATTTTTCAATGGAACGGCAGCCCGGATTTGCTGAATGACATGGAACACCCAGCAGCTCATGACCTCTGTTTTCATTTCTTCTTTCTCAGCTTGCTCCAATAATTTGACGGTTTGATAAGCGAAAAGCGCATCCTCTGATACATCAGCAGCAGCCGACTCTCCATTCAAGAGCAGCCTTACAAAATGATTTTCGAAAGGAGCGGTGATTCTCTTCGAGTGTATCACTGCTTCGAGATGCTCCGTTTCTCCCTTTGTACTGCTGATATAATAGGCTGCGAGACGCTGCTCTACCGATGAAGGGAGTGCTTCCCTCCGTTCAACCCAGGGAGCCGGGCGGTCTTCACCGGGATATTGCGACTCGACTTTTCTCCAGATCGTCTCGGCGAATTCAGTATGCCCGGTAAAATAAGCGGAGCACGATAGCCAGTAAAAGAATGTGTCGTCGCCTTCAAAGCCGCTTTTATATAATGACTTGAGCCATTTATATCCGAGCTCATAGCGGCCGACCAGCGCCAAAGTAGCTCCAAGTTTGTATCGCTGTTCCAATAGCATCGGATACACATTAGAAAGCCGGTCACTCAATTCCGCCACTTTTTCGTCTTCTCTTTCATAATAGTAGAAAACGAGTAGATTGCATAAGGCATGAAGATTTCCTTCATTATGACTGAGCACTTGATAAGCCGTTTCCTTTGCTTTCACGATGTTGCCTGAATAAAAATAGGCAAGCGCCAAATTGTTGTATGCTGACCAAAGCTCCGGATATTCAGCTGTGATTTCCTCAAGCGCCACCACCGCTTCAGCAAGCTGGCCGCTTTCCAAGAGGGACTTTGCCTGATCCTGCTTCACCAGCAATTCATCCTGATCATACAGAGAATCCTCAGGCCCGCCATCTCCTAAATCTAGCAATTCAAGCAGACTATCGTTTTCTTCAGCGAATTCACCGTCCGGATCCTCATCTGAATAAGCGGCCGCTTCTTTATAAGCTTCTTGAAAGAGTCCCAGGTGGGCAAAATTATTCGCTTTAAAGTAATGGCACTCCGGCATTTCGGTCTCCAGATTTGCCATAATATAATCAAGAAGATCGTTCGACTCTTGATATTGGCCCATTTCTGAATAAATGACCGCAAGCTGCGAAAGCATCTCTGAATCCTCCGGCTCTAAATGAACCGCGCGTTGAATCAGTTTGCTTGCCCGTTTCAGATTGCGCTCTTTATACGCTTTCAAGCCTTTATGAAAAAAATATTGTCCATCTTGAAGCAGCTGGACAATTTGTGAGTGATTTTTATGTTCAGAAGTGTGTTTTCCCACAACTACCCTCCGTTTTTATACAATATTACCGTCAGTAGTATACCATAAATCGTCAGCCCCTCAATAGTTCAAAAGGAAGGATTGGGAAAATCCCCCCGTTTTTTTTCTGGCTGATTCGACCAAAATTTACCCGGCTTTGTTTTCTAAATCCGCGTTCATTTTGAGCTGCTGTTCAGCAAAATCTTTATATAGATCATGCGAAGCCATTAATTCATGATGGGTTCCCCGTCCGGTAATTTCTCCTTTTTCAACAAACAGTAACTGGTCCGCGTCTACAACAGTAGAGAGGCGGTGAGCGATGACAATCGTGGTGCGGCCCTCCATCAGCACCTCGAGCGCCTGCTGGACTGATTTTTCAGATTGGCTGTCAAGGCTTGAGGTCGCTTCATCAAGCATGAGAATGCTCGGATCTCGGAGAAGCGCTCTGGCAATCGCGATTCTTTGCCTTTGTCCGCCTGACAGCATAATGCCCCGTTCGCCTACCTCCGTATCAAGCTGATTCGGAAGCTCCTTTATGAAATTGAGCGCGTATGCCATCTCCGCGGCCTTTTCGATCTCAGCGTCCGTTACATCACGTTCTAACCCGTAACAAATATTTTCTCTAATCGTTCCTGACATTAACGGGCTTTCCTGTGATACATACCCGATATGCTCCCGCCACGATTCAAGCGAGTAAGTGTCAACCGGCTCTTCCCCCAGCCGAATGATCCCTGCAGTCGGTGAATAAAAACGTTCAAGCAGCTTAAACAATGTTGTTTTCCCTCCGCCGCTCGGACCGACAATCGCTGTTACTTTCCCTGCTTCAATGACCGCGCTGATCTCTTTCAAAATCAGCTGATCAGGCTTATATCCAAAAGACACACGATCAAGCTGGATAGGCAAATGCGCGTTTTCGATTTGTTTTCCTGTTACAGTATCTTCCTCTTCTTCTGACAAAATCTCAATCATCCGTTCGGTTGCGCCGATTGACTTTTGCAGCTGTGTAAAAAACGTTGTGATCTGGCCCATCGGCATAATAATTTGAAACAAATATAAAATAAAGGCCACGAGCGCTCCGGCAGTGAGCTCGCCTGAGGAGACCTGCATGCCCCCGTATCCGATGACTGCCACAAGCGCTGCCATTAATACAAGTGAGATAAGCGGACTGACAAGCGACTGAACCTTGGCTTCACGAACTCCCAGTTTAAATAATGAGGAAATCCCCAGTTTCCCGCGCCCATATTCAACAACCTCCGCATTTGAAGCCTTGACCAGTCTGATTTCCGGAAGGATTTGATTCAGCAGGCCGGTAAAACGGGCTGTTTCATCTTGCGTTTCCCGAGAAATGGTGAACATCTTCCGGCCAATCGGGATTAGGATTAGAGCGGCAAGCGGAACGACAACTAATACAAGCAGGGTCAGCTTCCAATTCATAATAAACAAGATTGTCAGAGATCCAATGACTGAAATGATGCCTGTAATAAACCCGCTGATATGGGTTGTGATCAATTCTTTGACCACCATCGTATCATTCGTCACACGGCTGACGGTTTCTCCGGAAGCGTTTGTATCGAAATAAGGGACAGGGAGCTTAATTAATTTCTTCCATAATAAATCCCGCAGCCCCGAAATGATTTTTTGTCCATTATAGTTAAGCGCGTAGGTGGCATAGGCGCTTAAACCAGCCTGAACGAAAAAAACAAGCGCGATCAGCCCGATTTGTGTCCCTGAAAGGGTTGACATGGAAAAACCGTCGACTAATTGTTTCGTTAATAATGGAATGAGCAGGCTGACCAGTGTGGTCACAATACTGAGAACCAGCGCAAAAGCAAGCTTTCCATAAGAAGGGTTGGTCTGCTTCACTAATGCAAAAAAGGGTTTCAATTTACTTTTCGATTTTTGTTGCTGGGTTGGCATATACTTTTTCCTCCTGTTTCAGCGTTCAGAAAGGTGAAATGTCGTATCAAAAGGATGATTTTTACTCTTTCTCAATCATATCAATGGAGAGAGACTTTTTCAGTATATTTTTGCCATGATGAAAATAAAAATCTCCCACTCGTGATTTGAATAGGAAAAGAGTAAACGATGCACCTTTAACAAGATGTGTATCGTTCCACATTTTCCGGATGATTCTATGTTTTTCTCATTTATATTCGGCGCATCTCGGCTTCAAAGATTAAACGCAGTTTTACATTTTCATTTTCAAATATATTCTTATTTTCCATTTCCTCTATGTCTCCTTTTTAACTTTTAAAAAGTAATAGAGTCTATTATTTTTTGAACTTTTTCTCTTGCTTCATCTTTCTTTAATGGACAAGCCTCTTCATCACTATAGCAGGCAAATCGAAACGAATACTCTATTCCCAGATCATACTCTTTTGTAGATTTGACATAACCAAAAAATCTATAAGAAAAATTATTCTTTCCCTCTACATCATCAAAAACACTTTTCTTTTGAGCAGAATATACAATTTTATCAGATAGCTCTCTTTCTTCGAATTTGCCTTTATAACTATTTCTACCGCTTACAATGTCCAGCATTGTATCCTTGTCATTCGCAAAACTTTTTTCTCGATGATAATCCAATTGCCCATCATATTGAATGCTAGTTTTTTTATTGTAACTAGCAAATATTATTGTTTCTTCGTTTTCGCCAAAACTCGAAAATTTAGATACGTACTTCGCTTCTTCCGGAAACAACATCCTAAATCCTTTCAGCTTAGACTCCAGTACATAATACCCCGGCTCCTCTTCCTTCGTTGACACCATGTACTCTCTCGTTTTCTCGTCCTGAAACGCCGGAACTTGCGGCAGGTCTTTTGGTTTTACGGCTTCTGTCTTATTGTCATTGGTATCGTTTTTTTCATTGTCGTTCATACTGCATCCGCCTGTCAGGGCAAGTAATAAGCTGAAACAAATAAAGATGATCTTTTTCATGAAGAACCTCCGTGGTTTTTTGAGCTGATTTATCAAAATTCATACTAATGACCCTGTTAAAAAGTGATTATTTTATCCTTATTCATGTTATGAAATGGAATAAATTTGTTAAATAGGGAATTATGTACGGTTTACACTAAACAGAAAAGAGGACTTAAGATACGGGTTAAATTTCTTATACTCGAAAAAACGCTGTTTCCCTTGGCAGTCTTTGAGCGATTACTACTTCTGTTTCGAATAAAACCTCTTCGAGATAAAAAAACCTTCGACATCAATGTTTGTATTTTTCTCTTACACCACGCCAAAGGTAACAGAGTTTATTATTCTTTTAACCTGTTCTTCATTTACTTTTGGATCTGGTTTGCATGTCTTTGCATTGGCTAAGCAGCTAAACATAAAAGAATATTCCATCCCTAAATCATCTTGTTTTTTTGACTTTATATATCCAAGAAAAATGTAAGATGGGTTTTCTTCGTTGTCAAAGTTTTCTTGTTTTGAAGCAAAATAAATATCCTTATCTTTTGCTTCAAATTTTTCAAAATGACCTTTGTATTCATTTTTACCGCTAACGATATCCAACATAGTCTCGGGATCGTTTATAAATGATTCATTTTGATACAACTTTACTGAAGCGTTCATTACTATATTCGTTTTTTTATTCACACTGTCAAAAAATAGTGATTCGTTTTTCTTTGAAGTTTCAGAGTCTGAGTACTCCCCATCCTCCGGAAACAACATCCTAAATCCTTTCGTCTTAGACTCCAGCAAATAATACCCCGACTCCTCTTCTATCGTTGACACCATGTACTCTCTCGTTTTTTCGTCCTGAAACGACGGAACTTGCGGCAGTTCTTTTGGGTCCATGTCTTTTGGTTTTATGGCTTCTGTTTTATTGTCATTGGTGCTGTTTTTTTCATTGTCGTTCATACTGCATCCGCCTGTCAGGCAAAGTAATAAAATGATGTAAATATAAGTGTTCTTATTCAAAGTGAACCTCCAATGGGGTTAACTAATTGATATTAATAACCCGGATGCAAATTGCTTATTTTGTTCTTATTCATGTTACAGCTGAGAAGATGCGAAAACATTTTTATTCGCCATCTCTACTCTTCTTTTTATTTTTAAAGAAGGTTATAGATTGAATTAGAGTATCCGTTTTTTCTTTTGCTTGGTCTTCATCCAAAGTACAAGGTTTATCATCTTTTTTACACCGGACGATAAAGGAATATACTATCCCTAGACACTCTTCATCACTGGATGCTATATATCCAAAATAACCAAAGGAATAATTGTGTTTACGATCACTGTTTTTAAAAGTGCTTTTTTTTTGATGCAGTATAAACTGTTTTTCCATCAGTTTTTTCTTTCTTAAAATCACCTTCGTAACCATTCTCATTACTAATTTGGTGCAGCATTGTTTCTGGATTATTAATAAAAGAAGATTTGTTATAGTAGCTAATTTGCGCATCTAAGAGTATATTTGATTTTTCATTATAGCTTTGAAACCCTATCGATTCGCTATTCTTTCCATTTGACGTAGAATAGTCTGGAAGATACTCGCCATCTGCCGGAAACAACATTCTAAACCCTTTCAGCTTAGACTCAAGCAAATAATACCCCGGCTTTTCTTCTTGCGTTGACACCATGTACTCTCTCGTTTTCTCGTCCTGAAACGCTGGAACTTGCGGCAGGTCTTTTGGATCCATGTCTTTTGGTTTTACGGCTTCTGTTTTATTGTTATTTGTGGTGTTTTTATCATTGTCGTTCATACTGCATCCGCCTGTCAGGGCAAGTAATAAGCTGAAACAAATAAATATGATCTTTTTCATGAAGAACCTCCGCAGGTTTTCGTTGTTTACACGAATAATGGTTTTCTATCATTTCACTTGCATTCATTAAGGCCAACTGTTGTTAATAGCCATATTCTAATCAATTAGCCTTAACTTTATTTGTCCTTTTTATCTATTAAAAAGCTGATGGAATGTATTAATTTCTCAACTTTATTTTTAGCCTTTTCTTCATCTAAAGAGCATGGTTGATTTTCATTTTTGCATCCGAAAGTAAAGGCATATTCAACTCCTAGGTTATCTTCTTCTGTAGACTTCACATAACCAAAGTAACTGTATGAATCATTATATTTTCTTTCAATATCCTCAAAGATGTTTTTTTTCTTAGCAAAGTAAATATCATTGTTCTTTTTACTGCTTTTTTTGTATTCTCCTTTATAGCTATTTTTCCCACTTACAATATCTAGCATAGTTTCAGGTTCATTCACAAAGCTTACTTCTTTGTAATATGTTACATGTCCATCAAACATTACATTGGTGTCTTTATCATAACTATTAAATCCAATACTTTCTTTATTGCTCCCAGTTAACGATGATCTTCTTTCTAGATACTTAGCATCCTCCGGAAACAGCATCCTAAACCCTTTCAGCTTAGACTCAAACAAATAATACCCCGGCTCCTCTTCTTTCGTTGACACCATGTATTCTCTCGTTTTTTCGTCTTGAAATGCCGGAACTTGCGGCAGGTCTTTTGGTTTTACAACTTCTGTTTTATTGTCATTGGTGGTGATTTTATCATTGTCGTTCATACTGCATCCTCCTGTCAGAGCTAGTATTAAGCTGAAGCAAATCAAGATGATCTTTTTCATTACGAACCTCCACGGGTTTTTGGCTAAAACCAAAAAGTGATTTTTAGCCAAAACTTTAATCTTTGCATTCAGTTTATTTCTCCTGTTTATGATCTAAAAAGGTGATGGATCTCATCTGCTTTTTCACCTGATCTCCTAAATGATCTTGATCTAAAGTACAAAGCTTCTCATCATTTGGACATCTAAACATAAATGAAAATACGATACCGGCTTGTTTTTTCTCGGGTGATTTTATATAACCGAAATATCTGTATGAAAAGTTGTATTTGTGTTTCTCGTTTTGAAAATGATTTTTCTTATGAGCAATATAAATATCTTTATCTTCGTCCTCTAGCTTTTCAAAACTGCCATTATAACCATTTTCTTTGCTAATTTGCTCTAACATTGTCTCAGCACTATTTATAAAGGATGTTCTTTGGTAATACTCTATTTGTGCATTTAACATTTTATTTTTTGTTTTATCATAACTATCAAATGCTATGATTTCTTCATTTTCATCACGACTAGACAAATAGCTTGAATATTCCCCGTCCGCCGGGAACAACATCCTAAATCCTTTTAGCTTAGACTCCAGCACATAATACCCTGGCTCATCTTCCTTCGTTGACACCATATACTCTCTCATTTTTTCGTCCTGAAATGCCGGAACTTGCGGCAGGTCTTTTGGGTCCATTTCTTTTGGTTTTACGGCTTCCGTCTTAATGTCATTAGTGGTGTTTTTATCATTGTCGTTTATACTGCATCCGCCTGTCAGGGCTAGTGATAAGCTGAAGATGATCAAAATGGTTTTTTTCATGACGAACCTCCATATCGTGAACTGATAGAATCAAACGAACAAAAGACCGCCGAGTTCTCTCGGCAGTCGTGGCCAGGCATTATGGCTTCTCTTTTTTCGAATAAAATATTCTGGATATAAACAGCCCGATGACCCCTAACAAGATGAATAAGACCGCTCTCCAAACAATATCTATCGAAGCAGAATCTATTAAAATCATTTTGGCCAGTGTAATAAATAAAAATACAAGCCCGATTCGGTTCCATGTCTTGTCTTTGGTTGCGTAATAAACAGCGTACATCACGATGACAAATATAAACCAAGACAGGGATACTCCTATATGATTGGAGACGCCGTCAATCTTATCCGTCATCCATATGGATAATTTGCTGAAGAATACAAGCATCAGGAAGGAAACAGCGTACGAAACAACAATCGTGATTTGTTTATTTTGTATGTTTTTCGAATACAGATAGGCAGCAAATAGTGAGCTGATCAGCAGCAGCCAAGAGACCACGCTGAGAAAGTGTAATGAGCGTGCCGGGTATTGCATGAGGCCGCACGATGCCTGTAAAACGACAATCACTCCCGCAATGCCGATCAGCCAGCTTTTTTTGCGGTATGACACGTAACACATCATGATTCCTTGCAACGTAAACATGATGTACAGCAAAATCTCATTTTCATCTAATGCATCCGCTGCTAATACATTAAAATAAATCATAGAAATGAGAAAAAACGTATGTTTGATTTCGACTAATTCTTTTCTTTGCCATAAACTTAACAATAGGTAAATGACAAAAGCAACAGTATAAAAGGCGTATAACGCTGTATCGTTTTTTAGATACAGGACAAACCCTGTAATGAAAACGACAAAAGCTCCGATTGAAATGGCTGTGAGGTAGACAGCTTTTTGAAATGAGCTGGGCGATCGTAAGGCCGAGAAGATCATGATCGCCTGCTGCATCGTAAAGACAGCAAGTGTCCAAACCGATACCTGTGCATCGGTAAATGATAAGAAAGCATAAATCGCTAATATAAATGCATAATTTGCTATATTCCACGCCACGCTGTACTTTTGTTTGACTGTCTCATACATTAACCCTGCGAAAACCAATAACTCATATACATAAAAAATGTATTCGTTTCCTTGTTCCCCGCCAAATAAAAACGGATACAAGTAAACACCTGCGCCGATAATCGCAATGAGTGTTTGTGACCGATATTTTCTTGATATGTACACACCGCCCGCAACGCCTGCGGCAAGAAGGATCACTGTAAGCGGGGTCGGGATCATCTGGTACAGCATGTTCCCAGCAAATAAAGAAACGATGTAGACAATGTTACTGCCCGCCAATAATGAGACGCCCAGCACACTGGCATTTTTCTTATATTGCCTGCTGCCGAGAACATAAAGCACAATGGAGACCATGAGCCCTGCCGCCACCCTCATATATGTGTTGACCCAGCCTTTTTCAGCAGCCGCCGCAAACGCCCAAATCATGCCAAGAAGAAAAACAAAAATAAAGATTTTCGGAAGCCAATTTCCTGCTATGTTTTCTAAAGTGCGGCTCTCTTTTGACGGAGCCGTTGTCTGTTTTGGCACTTCGGTTTCTTTGCTGATTTTTGGATGTTCTACCGTTTTGGCTATAGCTTGTTCTTGCTTGCCTGCCGTGAGATATGTGATCTCTTTTTTGACATTGGCCAGTTCTTGTTCCAAACGTCCAACTCTTTTGTTCAGTTCATCAATTTTTTCGTTCACCATTCTCTCCCCATTTTCGAATGTACTTCCTTTTTCATGATATGCCTTTTTTTTGCTCTCCTTACCGGTTTCCACAAAATCATGCTAAAGACCTGCTGTCCAACAGGAATTTTCACCCTTAGTTATGTTACATCATGGAAAATTTTCGATGAATAGGGAATTCGATTGGTTTTTTAATGTGTATTTTTTGTGAGCAGTGTTTTTTTACATTTTATTTACCGAAACACGACAAATGGATTAGGTGTAAAGATGCATAAAAAAGGAGCTGCTAATGAACAGCTCCACTCCTCTTACTTTTCAGTATGGCGTTTCTTCAACACATCAAGCACATCATCCAGCGGCAGAGCTTGTTCTCTGAGCAAGACAAGCAGGTGATACAGCAGGTCTGCCGCTTCCCATTTGAGTTCCTCGCGGTCTCGGTTTTTCGCGGCAATGATCACCTCGGATGCTTCTTCACCGACTTTTTTCAGAATTTTATCGACACCTTCACGGAAAAGATAAGTGGTGTATGCTCCCTCAGGCATTTCCGCTTGCCGCTCCGCGATCACGCGTTCCAGTTCATTCATGATGTCAAATCGTCCCGCAGCCTGTTCTTCTGATTGTTCCTTTGTAAAACAGCTGTAGCTGCCTGTGTGGCATGCCGGGCCGGATGGCTCTACGAGTACGATCAACGCGTCTTGATCGCAGTCATATCGGATGCCCTTAACGGCTTGCGTGTTGCCTGAGGTTTCTCCTTTATGCCATAACTCTTGGCGCGAACGGCTGTAAAACCATGTTTCTTTCGTTTCCAGCGTTTTTTCGTACGATTCCTTGTTCATATAGGCAAGGGTCAGCACTTCTTTACTTGCCGCATCCTGCACGATGGCGGGAAGTAATCCATCCTCGTTAAAACGCAGTTCATCTGCCTGTTTCATCTCACATTCACCCCGTGCTCTTTTAAGTATGATTTCACTTCTTTAATCGATGTTTCTTTATAATGAAAAATAGAAGCGGCCAGCGCTGCGTCGGCTTCTCCTTTTGTAAAAGCCTCAAGCATATGCTGTGCGTTCCCCGCTCCGCCCGAGGCGATAACAGGTACGGGGACAGCTTCAGAAACAAGCCTTGTCAGCCTGTGGTCAAAGCCTTTTTTTTCACCGTCGGAGTCCATGCTTGTCAGCAATATTTCTCCTGCTCCGCGTTTGACGCCTTCTGTTGCCCATGCGGTGACTTCCCAGTCTGTTTTCTTTCTGCCGCCGTGCGTGTAGACCTTATATGTGCCGGATTCTTGGTCATACTTGGCATCGATGGCAAGAACGATGCATTGTGAACCGAAAAACTCGGCTCCTTCTGTAATCAGCTCAGGCCGGAGAACAGCTGCTGTGTTCACAGAAACTTTATCCGCGCCGGCACGCAGAATCGTTTTCATATCGCTGAGCTGGTTGATGCCGCCGCCGACTGTAAACGGGATCGCAAGCTTCGCGGCAACCTGCTCCACAACGTCAACCATCGTTTTGCGCCCTTCATGCGAGGCGGAGATATCAAGAAAAACGAGTTCATCCGCCCCTTCCTGGCCGTACACTTCCGCCAGCTCAACTGGGTCACCGGCATCCTTTAATTCGAGAAATTGAATTCCTTTGACAACGCGTCCTTCTTTGACATCAAGACATGGAATAATCCGTTTTGTGATCATTTGCGCTTCATCCTTTCAAACGCCTCGCTGAGTGTAAACTGATTGGTATACAGCGCTTTTCCGATGATCGCTCCAGAGACGCCGTCCTCCTGGTAGCGGGCGAGGGCTTCGAGATCCTCGACGGAGCTGACGCCGCCGGAAGCAATCACCGATTTCCCCGTTTCCTTTGCAAGCTCGACCGTGCTTTCAATATTGGGGCCTGACAGCATCCCGTCTGTCGCGATGTCAGTAAAAATAAAGACCTCCGCTCCTTCATTGGCAAGCTCTTTGCCGAGTTCAGCTGCTTTAAGGGTTGATGTTTCCAGCCATCCCTCTGTTGAAACAAAACCGTTTCTCGCATCCAGGCCGATTGCGATGTTTCCGCCATATTGTTTCAGCATTTTTTTGACAAACGGAGGGTTAGAAACAGCTGAGCTTCCCAGGATCACTCGATCGACTCCTGCCGATAAATATTCATAGACGTCATTTTCAGATCGAATTCCGCCGCCGATTTCGACTTTCAGGTTCAGCTTTTGCGCAATCTCAATCACATGGCGGTCATTCACTCTTTTCCCTTCTTTGGCTCCGTCGAGATCAACGAGGTGGATCCATTCGGCACCCTCACTCGCAAATAACGCGGCCATATCGTACGGTGAATCGCCGTAAATGGTTTCCTTATTATAATCTCCTTGGACGAGACGGACACATTTGCCGTTTCTCATATCAATTGCCGGATATAATGTAAAAGCACTCATTTTTTCACCTTCATTTCTGCGGCCATTTTCGTGAATTGGGTTAGGATGGACATTCCGACTGTGCTGCTTTTTTCCGGATGAAATTGGGCGCCGAAGACATTTCCTTTTCCGACGACAGCGGGCACTCGCACACCATAATCAGCGCTTGCCAGAAGCGCGTCCCCCTCCATCCCCTCGATGTAATACGAATGCACGAAATAAGCATAGCCTTCTTCTGTTTCTGCCAACAGCGGAGATTCGTTATGAAAAGAAAGGCGATTCCAGCCCATATGCGGAACCTTCAGTTTGTTTCTTTCCTTATCTTCTGTTTTCAGCCTGACTGCTTTTCCTTTTAACAGCCCAAGGCCTGACGCGCTCCCGTTTTCTTCGCTTTGGTCAAATAAAAGCTGCATGCCGAGGCAGATCCCGAGAAGCAGTCTTCCCTCTGAAACCATATCGTGAATCAATTGATCGAGCTTCGCGTTGCGCAAATTGACCATCGCGTCTCCGAATGAACCGACTCCGGGCAAAATGAAGGCATCGGCTTCTTTCAGCTCCTTCGGCTTTTCAGAAACAAAGTACGGCACGCCGACACGCTCAAGCGCCTTTGAGACGCTGTATAAATTGCCCATTCCGTAATCTATCACGCCGATCATTTACAGCATCCCTTTCGTTGATGGTATCCCTTTAACACGCGGATCGATCGTAGTCGCTTCATCAAGCGCACGCCCCAGCGCTTTAAAAACAGCTTCAATCATGTGGTGGGTGTTTGTGCCGTAATGAACGATGACGTGCAGGTTCATCCGCGCTTCAAGCGCCAGCTTCCACAAAAATTCATGTACAAGCTCCGTATCAAAGGTCCCGACTTTAGCCGCAGGGAAGTTTGCGCGCATTTCCAAGTGCGGTCGATTGCTTAGATCTATGACGACTTGGGCAAGCGCCTCATCCATTGGCACAAACGCTGATCCGTAGCGCTTGATTCCTTTTTTATCACCCAAGGCTTCGAGCAGCGCCTGCCCTAAACAGATGCCGATATCTTCAGTCGTGTGGTGATCATCTATATCAACATCGCCTTTTGCGTGCATGGAGAGATCGAATTGTCCGTGTTTCGTGAATAAATCCAGCATATGCGTCATAAACGGCACGTCTGTTTTGATATCCGCTTGCCCCTCGCCGTCTAGTGCAAATGCCAGCTCAATATCAGTTTCGTTTGTTTTTCTGGCGCGTTCCGCTTTTCTCATTTTGAATTCCTCCGTTCTCTCGCTTCAATTGATCTGGCATGGGCTTCTAACCCTTCAAGTCTGGCAAAAGCCGCAATGCTTTCGGCATGTTCTTCAAAAGCCGTTTGGCTGTAAGAAATGATGCTCGATTTCTTTTGAAAATCCGTTACGCTTAATGGACTTGAAAATCTGGCTGTTCCGTTTGTCGGAAGCACATGATTCGGTCCGGCAAAATAATCGCCGACAGGCTCAGGGCTGTATCTGCCTAAGAAGATCGCTCCCGCATGTTTGATTCTGCCGAGCAACGCTTCGGGAGACTGGGTGAGGATTTCTAAATGCTCCGGTGCGAGCGTATTGACCGTGTCAATCGCTTCACCCATTGTTTCCGCTACATAGATACAACCGTAATCACTTACTGAGGCTTCCGCGATTTCTCTTCGCGGCAACGTTTTCAGCTGCTCGCTTACCTCGGCTGAAACCGCCTCGGCCAACGCTAGGGAATCTGTGACACACACACATGAGCTAAGCTTATCGTGTTCCGCCTGTGACAGTAGATCGGCCGCGATTTCGCCCGGAATCGCAGTATCATCAGCCAGCACGACGATTTCACTCGGTCCGGCAATCATATCAATATCGACATCACCGAACACCTCTCGTTTGGCAAGCGCGACATAAATATTCCCCGGACCTGTGATTTTATCCACCGGCGCAATGGTTTCGGTTCCGTACGCCAGCGCCGCAATCGCCTGAGCGCCGCCCATTTTGTAAATGTCTTTTATGCCTAGCTCGGAAGCGGCAACTAAAACCCCGGGAGACAGCTTCCCGTCTTTTCCCGGAGGCGTTACAAGGACGATTCTTTCCACACCTGCTGTCAGCGCCGGGATGACATTCATCAAAACAGATGATGGATATGCCGCCGTCCCCCCCGGCACATATACGCCGGCGGAATCAAGGGCCGTTACTTTCTGCCCCAGCATTGAGCCGTCTTTTCTGTGATAAAACCATGAGGATTGCAGCTGTCTTTCGTGATAGTCCCTTATATTTTCAATTGCCTGCCTCATCACCTGAAGCAGCTGTGAATCCAGCAAGGTATACGCTTCTTCGATTTCTTCTTTCGTGACCAGCGGGCTGTCTAGTTCGATGCCGTCAAATCTCGCCGTATATGTGCGGACCGCCTGATCACCGTTTGCTTTGACAGCTTCAATAATGGTTCGGACCGCTTTTCTTTGCTCTTCCGTTCCGGCATCTATGGACCGTTTGAGAGAAAGCCGGTCTGCGCCGCTGATGGTTTTGATCTTCATTTTGCCGTTTCTCCTTCCACGACGAGAGATAAACGGGAGGCCATTTCGTCAATCACATCGTCTTTCATCCGATAGCTTACCGGGTTGACGATAAAGCGGGACGTAATATCACAAATGTGCTCCGTTTCAATAAGCCCGTTTTCCTTTAGCGTCTGTCCGGTGGAAACGATGTCCACAATGCGGTCTGCAAGCCCGATGAGCGGGGCCAGCTCAATTGAACCGTTGAGCTTGATGATTTCGACTTGTTCTCCCTGCTCTCTAAAATAACCGGAAGCTACATTCGGATACTTTGTCGCGATTCTTGGGGCTACGCCGCTCCAGTCTGTATTCGGAAGTCCGGCGACTGCCAAGTGGCATTTGCTGATCTTCAAATCGAGCACCTCATACACATCGCGCTCCTCCTCCAGCATGACATCCTTGCCGGCAATTCCGACGTCAGCCACGCCATGCTCCACATATGTGGTCACGTCCATCGGCTTAGCCAATATAAAACGGAGATTTTCCTCCGGCACATCGATGATCAGTTTTCTCGAATCTTCAAACTCCTTTGGGAGCTTATAGCCCGCCTGCCGAAGCAGCACTGCCGCTTCTTCAAATATCCGGCCCTTTGGCATCGCCATTGTGAGTAACTTACCCATTTTGCTCTTCCTTTCTGGCACCGATAAAATAGGTGACGTTCGCAAAAGATTTTGTCATCTGATCGATATTTTCGATTCCCGATAAATCCTGAAGCACCACTTTATTCCCTTTCATGCGTTCTTCATTCGCATAAGCGATGGCTTGCACCCGCTGCTCTTTGCTGAAAATAACAGCGTTGATTTCACAAGCTTCTTCTTTCATATGAAGCGCTTCAATCAGCCGGTCGATCCGAAGTCCGAAGCCTGTCGCCGGCGCGGGTGAATCAAAATAGCCTAAGAGCTTGTTATAACGGCCGCCGCTTCCAATGACAAAGCCGACATTTTCCGCGTACACTTCAAATAGAATTCCCGTGTAATAGCTCATGTGGCTGACCATATTCAGATCCAGACGGACATTTTCCGTACATCCATAATCCTCAAGTATGCCCCACAGCGCTTTGAGTTCATCAATCACGCTTGTTCCTTGCGCAGAATCAACGAGGTTCTCAGCACGTCCGCATACTTCTATGCCGCCCCGCAATTCAAGCAGCTCAAGCAGCCTGCTTTTATCAATGGAGGAAAGCGGGAGAGATTTGACATGTTCTCTGTAGCCAACGTAGTTCTTCTCATATAAAAACCTCCGCAGCACATCAGCGCGTTCAACGTTTCCGAGCACCTCAACAAACAAGGCATCCGCTATACCGGCGTGGCCGATAGCAATTTTAAAGGAAGACAGCCCGGCGCTTTTTAATGCACCGACGGCTAAGGCAATGACCTCCGCATCCGCGCTTGTCGTCCCGTCACCGATTAATTCCACCCCAACCTGCTCGAACTCGGCGGGACGTCCGCCTTCACGTTCCTGAGCCCTGAATACATTTGCCGCATACCCGACTCTGAGCGGATGATCGTGTTTTAGAAGCTTAGATGCCGCCACCCTAGCAATCGGCCCTGTCATATCCGGGCGAAGCACCAATGTCTTGCCGTCCTGGTCAAGAAGCTTAAACAGCTGCTGTTCTTCAATCGCTGACTGCACGCCAACGGTATCGTAAAATTCCAATGTCGGTGTTTCCATAAACCGGTATCCCCATTTATCAATCAAATCGGTTAACGATTGTCTCACCTTTTTTTTCGTTTCGTATAAACCCGGCAGTGTATCTCTCATACCATGCGGTTTTTCAAACATAAACATCAACCCAAGCACCTCCGTTGTCATCGTTTGAAGGAAAATTCCGAATCCTTTAGTTCGCTAATATGATAATATGTTAGCAGATGAAAGAATGAAAATCAATGCTTAACTTTTTTTGCTCAGGTGTCCCCCTCCTCATTATGAAAAAAACATGAACAAATCATTAAAGGTGTGTCATATCTTAAATTCTTTATGTTTGGCATGCTATAATACAAATCAAATAGAGAACAAGGAGATACAGATGAAAACACTGCGAACTCTATGTGTCCTGATCATTCTATCAGGCGTTATTTTTTTCGGACTGAAAATATATGCAAAAGATATAGATATCCCTTTTTTCAATAGCATTAAAAGAGAAGCTGAAGAAGGCTCGGAAACAGCTGCAAACAGCGAAAACGAGCTGCAAGGAAGCGCGGAACCGCTGAATGTCGTGCTTTACAATCAAATGGACGCCCCTCGGCTCTATAATGGCTGTGAAGTAACAAGCCTTGCGATGGTGCTGAATTACGCGGGATATGACGTGACAAAAAACACATTGGCAAACCAGATTGCCACAGTGCCTTTGACATATAGCAACGGATTAAAAGGGGATCCGAATGACGGATTTGTCGGGGATATGGCGAATGGCCCCGGTCTCGGTGTCTACCACGGACCGATCTATCAATTAGCAAAAACATATGCCGGAGACAAAGTGTCTGACCTGACTGGAAAAAGCATTTCTTCAGTCTATCAACAACTTGAGAAGGGCAATCCTGTTTGGGTCATTACGACCGCCAGCTTGGCGCCAGTTGACAATATGGAGACATGGAAAACACCAAATGGAACAATTGATATCACGTTCAGTGTCCACAGTGTCGCCGTTACGGGCTATGATGAAAAATATGTATATCTCAATGATCCGTATGGCTATAAAAACAGAAAAACGGACAGAGCCAGTTTTGAAAACGCGTGGGAACAAATGGGCAGCCAGGCCATCGTTATCCAAAAGTAAACAGCTGAACACCCCACTATGCTCTACCCTGAGCAAACACGACAATATTCATGCTTTTTGTTTCAATCGGTAAGATCGATTCATTTTCCATTTATTATCCAAAAATATCTTTACTTTCAGGCTGTCTGTTTTTATGATTAAAGCAGATTCAGCCTTGCCCCGATCTATGTGAGAGAAGCCGGAGCAAGACGCTGAGGCTTCTCTTACAAAATGTATCGATATCCGGGGAGGATTTTATCATTGAAAAAAATCGCGTCTATCCTATTTATGTTCAGTTTGGTTATCGGTTTCAGCCAGTTTCAGTCATCAACTGCTTTTGCAGCTGACAAAGTGGTTCATGAAACAATTATTGTGCCAAAAAATACAACATATAACGGGAAGGGACAGCGGTTTGTAGCAGGGAAAGAATTAGGTGACGGAAGCCAGTCCGAAAAACAAAAACCTGTTTTTCGTGTGGAGGATGGAGCAACTCTGAAAAATGTGGTGCTCGGCGCACCTGCTGCTGATGGCGTGCACACTTATGGAAACGTTAACATTCAGAATGTAAAGTGGGAAGTTGTGGGCGAGGATGCGTTAACGGTGAAGAAGGAAGGAAAAGTGACCATCGATGGAGGCTCCGCCCAAAAAGCGTCGGATAAGATGTTCCAAATCAATAAAGCCAGCACAAAGGCCCGCTAATGTTTATTCAGCGGGCCTTTTCATTCTTTCTTTCATTTCTTCCTTCGTATAGATGATCCGCATCGGATTTCCTCCGACAAACGCGCCGGCAGGCACATCTTTATGGACAAGCGTTCCCGCGGAAACCACTGCGCCATCGCCTATTTCCACTCCGGGCAAAATGGTCGTGTTGGCACCGATCATCACTTCGTCTCCGATCAGGACTTTACCGATCCGGTATTCTTGAATCAAATACTCATGGGCCAAAATGGTCGTATTGTACCCGATGATTGAATTTGTTCCAACTGTGATCTTTTCCGGAAACATAATATCCGGCATCACCATCAAGGCAAACGATGTCTGCTTCCCAATCTCCATCCGCAGAAACGTACGGTACAGCCAGTTTTTCATCCCTATAAACGGTGTATATCTCGCCATTTGAATGACAATGAAATTTTTGACAACCTTTAAAAAAGGGACCGTTTGATAGACATGCCATAGTGAGTTAGCTCCTGAGACCGGATGACGATCTGTTTTTCTCACAGATTACTTCACTCCAACGATTTGTAATAGATCACTCATTTTGTCAAGCATATAATCAGGCTCATGCTTCGCAAGCATTTCCGGCCCTTTAATCGTCCATGCCACTCCAGCCGTTTTTGTTCCGGCGTTTTTTCCTGCCAGCACATCATGGTAATTATCACCGACCATCATGGCTTCCGCCGGCTCGCTTCCAAGCTGTTTCAACGCTAACAGAACCGGCTCGGGATCAGGCTTTGCATGTGTCACATCATCGAGGGTGACGACCGTTTCAAAGAACTCACCGATGCCCGTCAGCTTGAGGCCCATATTGACAGTATCTCTTAATTTCGTTGTTACAATCCCTAAGTTAAACCCGGCTTTTTTCAATGCATCCAAGGTTTCATACACGGTTTCGTATTCAGACACAAGTGAATCATGCATATCATGATTGTATGCTCTGTACATGGCGATCATATCATCGCATTGATCAGCGTCCATCGAGGAGAATGTGTCATAAAGAGACGGCCCGATAAACGCGAGTACGTCTTCTCGTTTATACTTGCTCGGATAATAATGCTCCAGTGTATGCAAAAAGGACGCGATAATTAATTCGTTCGTATTAATAAGGGTTCCGTCTAAATCAAACAGAATCGTCGTTACTTGTTTGTCACTCATATTGCTTCCTTTCCAACCGCTGAGGGTTTCCACTTTTTCCATGTGTGCGCAATAGCCATTGTCAAGAGCACCGCGGTGGTGACACGTATCAGAAGAAGAGGCCAGACCGGTATGCCGAGCGGAATAAAGACGAGTGTATCTTCCACGACCGCGTGACAGGCAACGAGAAAAATAAATGCCAATGTCATATCCCGCCTGCTCACGCCGTCATCCTCAACAGCTTTGATCATGACACCCGCTCCGTAGGCCAAACCGATCGTCAGTCCAGCCACCATCGTCATGGACGTATTTTTATTCATGCCAAGCAGCTGCGTAAACGGAGACAGCCATCTGGAAAAACGGTGCAGCCAGCCTAAATCTCTTAAAAACTGAATGATGATCATCAGCGGGATCACAATGGCCGCCAGCTGCAAAACACCGAGCCCAGCTTTCATTAAAGCCTCGGTAAGCACTGCCAGCCAGCCGTCAGGAACCGCGCTCTTCGCGGCGATAAAACCGTACTGCGCGGTTTCCTGTCCGCCATGCCAAATCAGGTTAATGACGATCGCTGAGACAGCGGCCAAACCGATGCGCACCGCCAATATGACGCCAATTCTGATGCCAACCTTTGCGGCCACTGTCGATTCGATAATCAAGTTATGGCAGAATGACAGCATCACAGCCAAAATAAAAACTTCCTTCACAGATAAATCCAATGTCAAAATCCCGGCAATGCCGGCATACAGATTCAGCATATTCCCCAGCACAAGCGGAATGGCTGCTTCTCCAGAAAGCCCGAACAGGCCCATAACCGGTGTGATCAGCCGTATCAGCCAATCCATGACAGGCGTATGCTGAAGCAATGTAACCAATAGAGTTACCGGGAAAATGACTTTGCCGAGTGTCCATGTTGTTTGAAGACCTGCCGCCAGACCGGCCAGAAAGATCTTCTTCATCCCTCATCCCCCTTTGTTGGCGTCTACTCCGTGTACCGCTCCTTCGAGTAACCCTTGACACGTCTGAAGATGATGGCCGCCACAGCCAAAACAATCAATACAATTGAAATCACCTGCGCGATGCGGAGTGCCTCAGTCAGCATTAAGCTGTCAGTCCGCATTCCTTCAATAAAGTATCTTCCGATTGAATACCAGATGATATAGATCAAGAACATCTCGCCTCTGCGCAAATTTGCTTTGCGAAGGAGCAGCAAAACAACAACGCCGACAAAGCTCCATAGTGATTCATATAAGAAAGTAGGGTGATAATATTGTCCGTTAATATACATCTGATTGATGATAAAGTCAGGCAGATGCAGGCTTTCTAAAAAGGCTCGGCTGACTGCCTCGCCATGTGCCTCCTGATTCATGAAGTTTCCCCAGCGGCCGATCGCCTGGCCGAGTAAAATGCTCGGTGCGGCAATGTCCGCAAGCTTCCAGAACGAAAGGTTTTTCACCCTTGAAAACACATAACCTGTTAAAATGGCCCCGATTAATCCGCCATGAATGGCAATGCCGCCCTTCCAAATCTTAATGATTTCTCCCGGATGTGCCGCATAATAATCCCATTCAAATGCAACGTAATAAATTCGGGCGCAAATAATCGCAATCGGAATGGCAAACAGGACAAGATCAATAAATGTATCTTTTTGCAGCCCCAGTTTCTCACTTTCTCTCATCGCGATCCAAAGTCCAAGCAAAGCACCGAGACCGATAATAATTCCGTACCAATGGACGGCTAACGGCCCCAGCTGAAAAGCTATCGGATTGAGCGGTTCTATCGCTTCATTCATTTAACGCCAACTCCTATTCGTCTTGTTCACCGTCTTCAATGACGTCCGCCAGCTTAGTCGTAAACTGCTCGGCGGCATTCAGGCCCATCCGCTTCAATCTGAAGTTCATCGCTGCCACTTCGATAATGACTGCGAGATTTCGGCCCGGTCGGACGGGAATCGTCAGTTTTGTCACTTCCGTATCAATGATTTTCATCGTTTCTTCCTCAAGTCCGAGACGGTCGTATTGCTTGCCCTGCTCCCAGAGTTCAAGATTCATGACAATCGTGATTCGTTTATTGCTTCTGACTGCGCCGGCACCGAACAGCGTCATCACGTTGATAATGCCGAGCCCCCTGATTTCCAGAAGATGTTCAATTAATTCCGGGGCGTTTCCGACAAGGGTATCCTGGTCCTCCTGCCGGATTTCAACGCAATCATCCGCAACGAGGCGGTGTCCTCTTTTCACAAGCTCCAGCGCGGTCTCACTTTTCCCGACACCGCTTTTCCCTGTGATCAGCACGCCGACGCCGTATATGTCAACAAGAACGCCATGAATCGCCGTGGTAGGTGCCAGACGGCTCTCAAGAAAGTTGGTTAACCGGCTTGACAGCCTTGTTGTTTTCAGCGGCGATCTAAGGACAGGCACACCGTTTTTCTCAGAAGCGTCAATCAGCTCCTGCGGAATAGGCATATCTCTAGAAAGAATAATAGCTGGTGTTACATCCGTGCACAGAGATTCCATTCGCTGCTTTTTATCCTCTTCCGGCAGCTGCTCAAAGAAAGAAAGCTCTGTTTTTCCGAGAAGCTGCACGCGTTCTCTCGGGTAATATGTAAAATATCCGGCAATTTCAATGCCTGGTCTTGATAAGTCACTCATGGTAATCGGGCGGTTAACCCCTTCTTCTCCGCTGATTAATTCCAAATTGAACTGTTCCATTACGTCTTTTGTGCGAACTTTTGCCACGATATGTTCCTCCTGTTCCGGGCTGCCCCGAGCTTGCTCACAATACTTTCATTTTATCACTTTCGGGCTTGAACCTAAAACAGATTTTATAAAAGACGGGAAAACACCTCAGCTGGTCTAGATCACTAGTCTGAAAAAGAGTAAAATAAATGTATACATATACCAGAAAGGCGGATCACCTATGGCAAAAAGTCTTCTTATCAAAGACATCGCGATCGTGACAGAAAACGAAGGAATCAAAAAAGGCTATGTCGGAATCACTGACGGAAAGATCAGCACAGTCACTAGAGAACGGCCTAAAGAGACCTATGCAAAAGAGATTCATGCACCGGCAGATTCCGTTTTGCTTCCCGGGATGATTGACATTCATATTCACGGCGGCTATGGCGCAGATACAATGGATGCAAGCTTTTCTGCCCTCGACACCATGTCGTCAAGGCTGCCCGAAGAAGGCACGACGAGCTTTTTAGCAACAACCATTACCCAGGAACATGGGCATATTTCTCAAGCTTTGGTGAATGCAAGAGAGTGGAAAGCGGCTGAAGAAGCCTCTTTATTAGGTGCGGAACTGCTCGGCATTCATTTGGAGGGCCCTTTTGTTTCACCTAAAAGAGCCGGAGCGCAGCCAAAGGAATGGATCAGGCCTTCAGATGTTGCACTTTTCAAAAAGTGGCAGCAGGAGGCAGGCGGGCTGATTCACATTGTCACACTTGCACCTGAGGAAGATCGGCATTATGAACTGATTCGCTATTTGAAAGACGTATCGATTATCGCGTCGATGGGGCACACAGATGCCGACTCCGCATTATTGTCGGAGGCCGCGAAAGCAGGCGCGAGCCATATGACCCACCTCTACAACGCGATGAGCCCGTTTCATCACCGAGAGCCCGGCGTAATCGGAACGGCGCTAGCCCATGATGGGTTTGTGACAGAGCTTATTGCCGACGGCATCCATTCCCATCCTTTAGCGGCAAAGCTTGCTTTTTTGGCAAAAGGCAGCAGCAAGCTCATTTTAATTACTGATTCTATGAGGGCAAAAGGCCTGAAAGATGGTGTGTACGAGTTCGGCGGCCAAAGTGTGACGGTGAAAGGAAAAACAGCTCTTCTTTCAGACGGAACACTTGCCGGTTCAATCCTCAAAATGAACGAAGGCGCACGGCATATGCGTGAGTTTACAAATTGTTCTTGGACGGATATAGCTAATATAACTTCTGCAAACGCGGCCAAACAGCTGGGCATCTTTGACCGGAAAGGCAGTGTGACAGAGGGAAAAGATGCGGATCTTGTCATTGTCAACAGCGATTGCGAGGTGATTCTCACCATTTGCCGCGGAAACATTGCATTTATATCCAAGGAGGCTGACCAGATATGAAAGTAATGGAATGTCAAACATATGAAGAGCTAAGCCAAACCGCAGCAAGAATAGTCGGTGACACGATCAAGAAAAATTCTGGCGCCGTTCTCGGCTTAGCAACAGGCGGCACACCTGAAGGCACGTATCGCGAGCTGATCCGCCTGCACCAAACTGAGAACCTCTCATTTCAAAACGTCACCACGGTTAATTTGGATGAATACGCCGGACTTTCAAGCGATGATCCGAACAGCTATCACTACTATATGAATCATCGTTTTTTTCAGCATATCGACAGCCAGCCAAGCCGGCATTTTATTCCCGATGGACATGCAGTCGATCTGGAATCCGAATGCAGACGATATGAACAATTAGTGAAATCCCTCGGCGGCACTGACATTCAGCTTCTCGGCATCGGCCGAAACGGACATATCGGCTTTAACGAACCGGGAACGCCTTTCGAGTCACGCACACACATCGTGACATTAAATGAACAAACCAGGCAGGCGAATGCCAGATATTTTTCTTCAATAGACAGTGTGCCGACAAAAGCGCTCACAATGGGCATCCAGACGATTCTCTCAAGCAAACGCATCCTGCTGCTTATTTCCGGCAAAAGCAAGGCAGAAGCCGCGAAAAAGCTGTTAGAAGGAGACATAAGTGAAGATTTCCCCGCATCTGCTTTGCACCTGCATTCCGATGTAACGGTTTTGATTGATCGTGAAGCAGCAGCATTAAGACCTTGAAAGGAACATGCTGATTTATGAATATCGATAAACAATCCCCTATTCCGATTTATTATCAGATTATGGAGCAATTAAAAGCCCAAATTAAGAGTGGAGAGCTTCAGCCGGATATGTCTCTTCCCTCCGAGCGTGAATATGCCGAACAATTCGGAATCAGCCGGATGACGGTTCGCCAAGCGCTTTCTAATTTAGTCAACGAAGGCTTTCTCTACCGCCTAAAAGGCCGAGGCACCTTTGTCAGCAAGCCAAAAATGGAACAAACACTCCAAGGGCTGACAAGCTTTACAGAGGATATGAAAAGCCGCGGGATGAAACCTGGCAGCAGGCTCATTGACTATCGGCTTATTGAATCAACGGAGGAGCTCGCCGCTGTATTAGGCTGCGGGCACCCCTCATCCATCCATAAAATCACTCGGGTGCGGCTGGCAAATGATATTCCGATGGCGATCGAAGCCTCGCATATACCGTTTAAGCTTGCGGGCGAATTAAATGAATCGCATTTTCATTCGTCGATTTACGAGCATATTGAAATGTACAACAGCGCAGCGATTTCCCGCGCAAAACAGGAGCTTGAGCCAAGTGCCGCAACGTCGGAAGAAGCAAGCATTCTCGGCATTCAAACGGGGGCGCCTGTCCTGTTAATCAAACGAACAACGTATTTACAGAACGGGATTGCTTTTGAACATGCCAAATCTGTGTACAGAGGCGACCGTTATACTTTTGTCCACTACATGGATCGGCTTTCATGAAAAAATCTCCAACCCTTTTTAAGGATTGGAGACATGGCGAAAATCAAACTGGTCTGGCGCGGGATGGTACGTCTCTTTTTTCGTCTTGAACTTCCAGATCGGTGATTTCGTTTTGCCGTTAAAACTGTCTTCCACAATGGTGTACCAATAATAAACAGAGTCCGGCTCAAGGTGATCCCAGCGGAACTCAGCGGTATCCCCGCTTTTCACCTGCTCCCGTTTTCCAAGCTCTTCATTGGTATACACATTGCATTCAAAATAATCGGTTTCCACCTTTTTGATCCTCGGCTTCAAATCAAGCGAAAGGGAAAACTCGTCCTTGCTGCCATAGGTATCCGTATCATAGTAGTTTTTATCATGTAAATACGGAGAGTACGTCGATACATGCACCATATCATTCGCCTGGTCAAATTGCAGCAAACGCAAATATCCTTGTCCGCCTTCAGGCCCGCCCTGGTAATCAGCGAGCATTTGATGCACGAGGCGATCCGGTTTTCCATCACCATCATCATCCAACTCATCAGTTTTTCTCATCGCACTATGATAATGTCCGCTTAACACCATCACCACATTCGGGTTCGGTTTAACCACTTTTTTGAATATTTTCTCTCCAATCGGGCTTCTGTTTCCGCTGACCAGCAAATACTCATGAAAAGCTAAAACAGCCATCCGGTCAGGGTGCTTCCTCAACACCTGATTCATCCATGCGATGTCTTCATCGGTAATGCCCCACCCCATATACAGCATGATATAATCATTGCCGTTGCTTGAAACCAGGTCGTAATGGCCGCGGTTATTTTTATAAGAACCTCCATAATGCCATTTTTTATCAAAACGATCACTGCCAAAGTATTGGCCAAACGCCCTGTAGGAGCCGTCCTTATGCCCGACATCGTGGTTTCCTGCCAGCACGCCGTATGGAATCCCGTTCTTATCGAGAACAGACATTGACCGATCAGCGTTTTTCCACTGTCTGATATCGGCGGAATCATCTACAATGTCGCCCGTGTGAAACACATATTTGACATTGAGCCGCTTTTGATTATTGTTGATCCATGCGGTTTGTTTATCAAAAATATGCGGATAGCTTTCGGCGTAATACTGTGTATCGGACATCCAGACAAATGTGTACATATCCTTCGCTGGAGGAATTTCATCCTGGACAATCACATTCATCTTCGACTGCCGTACAAAATCGGAGGCGATCACAGACGCCTTCAGCGTAAACGGTTTGTCATCCTTGGCAACGAAGCTGTCAATCGGCTGCCACTCGTTTGTCCGATAATTCCAAGCATACATCGTCACCTTTCTTCCCGACAAAGAACTCCCCTTCCAAACCGCTTCCGCCAAGTCATTCTCATCAACTGAGGAATCAACCGTCACTTCAAAGCGATGATAAGGGAACAGCTCCTTCTTTTCTGTCGAAACTGTTTTTCCGTCAGCAGCAGATACCCGCTCCAATTCTTGATTCGTAAACGGGGTCTCACTTTTCGGCACAAAACGTTTCGGCGGTTCAGTCACTGACGCGTGCTTGAATATGTTCACATTGTTTCGTGCTGTATATTGAAATCCTCTATAAAAAGCGACATTCATGTCGTCATTCGTCGGGTCCTTCACCCGCACAGAAAGCTTTGCCCCATGCGTGCCGGCTTCGCTGTCTATGACCTCCGGCTGGTCCGGATGCTCCCGTTCTGTTTTAAACGTCCGCTCAATGACCGTTTGATTGCCCGCGAGGTCCATCGCTGTCACTTTTAGCGAATGTTTTCCCGGCGATAGTTCAGAAGATGACGTATGGTATGGGAGTGTAATGCTTTCACCATCTAAAAATGCCTCCGCCTCCTCGATTTTGCTCCATTTATCATACATATCAGCCTGCAGAATGAGATTTCCTTTGTACGTTTGTCCTTCTGTCATATTCGGCTCAATGTGCGGCCCTGAATTGTCCACCCGCACAACCAAGCTGACATTTTCCTTCCCGTCGCTTGCTTGAATATGGTGAACGCCTTCAGAAAGCTTTGTTGTATCCCACTCCAGCAGCTGTGACGTAAACAGTCCGTCAGGCAGATTGAATTGAAATTGCCAGCTTTTATTCGAGCGCTGATTATCTCCAATAAAGAGTTCCTTCTCGGGAGAAACCCTCTGATCCCTGATCACCGTACCATCCGATAACACCAATCTGGCATTTTTGACTAAGAAATCATCACGGTTTTCAGCCGTATCAAACGGTGACACCTTAGAACCTGATCGAATCGTAATATGCTGAAGCTGCTTCCCCTTACGAAGCAGCGTTTCTGGCAACGGAACAGAATAGGTGCGGTATTTATTTGTCGTATCATCAAACACCTTTAACACTTTGCCTTCCATCGTTACCGCATTTTTAAAATAAAGATTCGTTTTTCTTGTATCAAACGCAAAATACACTTCTTTTTCCATAGCGGGCTCTGTCACTTGTTTTTTTCCGTCAATCCACAGCTTGATGCTGTCAGTGCCCCCGTCTGTCGTCGCTTTAAGAAACTGGGTTCCCGACAGCGTGTCTCTGTTTTCAATGTTCATCCGCAAACCGTGTGATTTGCTTGTTTGTTTAATATCAATCATTTTGACCGGCGTTTTCGCTTCATTGACCCCGTCCCCTGCCGCAACGTAATACTCGAGCTGATCTTTCCCGATCAGTTCAGGCGAATACACAATATAATGGTAAAGATTGTCGTTGCGGTCTTTTTCAGCAAAAATGCGCTTAAACGGTTTGTTTTCGTCTGTCCGATAGTAAAAGGCCGCGGTTTTCACAAGACTGCGGTCCCGAATGTCTGCCCGCAGCTCAATGCTTTCAGCAGGACGGACAGGCTTGCGGTCAGTCAAATCCTCTATCACCGGCTTTTCTTTATCAAGCTTGATTTTTCGTTTCTGCTCAGGCACCTGCGCCTGTAATACGGTTCCCGGAGACGGATTCTTTTCCCCGATTGAAATATTGAGAAGTTCTGCGGTTCCGTCCAGCGGATATTTGTAAAGCACAGACGAGAGCCGGCGAAACGCATGTTTTCGATAGTGCGCAACCGAAATATCTTTTCCTGTATTCGTTGATATTACAACTGCCCGCGGCCTCGTATTGGCCATGCCCTCTGTCTCCTCTATCACCGCCAAATTTTTCCCTTCCGTCAATTGTGTCTCGTAATATCGATTGAAATCTTCCGCCGTCAATTCCGGATGCCCGGCAGGCTTCAGCCAAACCACAAACGTGTCGCCGGGTGGAATCGTGATCCTTTCTTCCGGCCTCCAAATCAGATCGGATTCTGGCCCTTCTTTCGGATAGCGGTAACGAATATGATAGTCTTTAAAATCAATCGTTCTGTCAGTCGTATTATACAACTCAATAAATTCATAACCGTCTGCGCGTCCTACATTCTTCGTATCAACAGCAAGCTCTGTGATCAGAAGCTCCGGAATATGGGAAAGAGCCGCTTGATATCCTTCCAGCTTCAGTTTTTTCGTCTCCGACTCGGCCCGCTGCTTCCCATTTGAAACCACAATGTAATACTCAAGCTCGCTGTTCCAAATCAATCGTTTCGGAATTTGTGCCATAAACTTTCGGATCGCTCCGGGTGTCGGGTCCATCGGCACCATTTTGTAGCCCAGCTCATTACTTTGTTTATAAAACAGAAAGGCAGAAAATGCTTGATACTCATTGTCACGTACTTGAGCCTCAATCATCAGATTGCTTTTCATTTCAGCTTTTACATCAATGTGAGGAGGATTTTCAAGCAAGGGGATGTAATGAGGCGTTTGGAATGGTTCCTGTTTTGTAATAGGGACAGCTTTCGGTTCATAGTGGCCGCCGTACAAAACTGAAAGAAAAGACAAGAATAAAGAAGCGATAACAGTGTATTTCCTCATCGAAGCACCTCCCTTTTCACGTATTTTGCGTCTGAACAGGGCAGCTTATGAGTTCATTTTTGTACAAAAAGAAGAAAAAACCGTCTGCCTCTTGAAAATCCCACTATTCCCCAGTAAAATAAGAATAGTTAACCAGTTAACAATTAAATCGGAGAGGCACAATAATGACCAACAGCATTCATGAGGAATTATTTCAAGCGATACAACAATTCGCATTAAAAAGGGATAAACGCGTCTTGCAAAAGGTGCAGATTCCGTCCCGGGATATGTCCTCAGAGCATCTCGAACACCTCAAAAAAGACTGGACATTGACCCAACTGCACATTGTTTCCTGCATACATACCAGCCAAAATGTGAATAACAGCTTTCTGGCATCACACTTACACATCTCAAAAGCAGCGGTTTCAAAAGCGGTGCAAGCTTTGTTGAAACACAAGATCATCACAGTGGCAAAAAAACCCGGCAATAAAAAAGAAATTTTTTATACATTAACTGAAAGCGGCAGAGAGCTGGCAGCATTACATGAACAGCTGCACGAAAAAGCTATGGAGAAATACGAGCAGCTCTTCAATGAATTTTCAATTGATGATTTAAAAACAGTGACTGCGTTTTTTAACTTATGGGTAAAACATATGTAAAAAAAGCCTCGCCCGCATGGGAGAGACCTTTGATTTTTATTAACACCTGTCAAACGTAATATGAAGTGAAACGGGTCCGCGTGTATACAGACCGGATTCAGCATATTGAAAACCTTCTTCTAACCTAATATTCCGCATCTTATCCAGCACAATATTGGCTACAATCTCGATTTCGGTTTTGGCAAAAGCTGCTCCTACACAGTTATGGATGCCGGATCCGAAAGCGAGATGCCGGGCGGCGCCGCTAAAAGCGCTCTTGATGCCGAGATCTTCCCGATGAATGTTAAACACGTCGGGACATTCAAACGCTTCAGGGTCTCGGTTAGCCGCTCCGATCATACAAAACACAATCGTATCTTTTTTGATTTCCATACCGCCGACCACCGTATCTTGGGACAGCTGCCGCGGAATCAGCTGAACCGGCGGTTTATAACGCAGCGTCTCGGCAATAGCTCTTGGCACTAACGTACGGTCAGCCAAAACATCATTCATCTGCTCAGGATTGTTGAGCAAATGATAGATCATCAGCGCCAGCGTCTTATCCGCCGGTTCCGTTGCGGCTAACAGCACATTGAGAATCAGCGCCAGTATATCCCTGTCCGACATCGCCATGCCTTCATATTCAGAGGTACAGAGGATCGAAATTAAATCTGATCCCGGATTGACGCGGCGGTCCTCGATGACAGGCATCAAGTATTGTGAAAGTTGTTCGCTGCACCATAAAGAATGCGCCCGCGCTTCAGGATCCTGAGAGATACTCGTAATAAAATCGGCAACTCCGCTGTGCCACTCAGCGATTTTTTCATGATCTCTTTTATCCAGCCCGAGCATGTCCATCGTGACACACACCGCAAACGTCTTTCCAAAATCATTGACGAGATCGATTCTGCCTTTTTCAAGATACGGAGCTAACAAGTTTTCTGCATTTTGTTTAATCAATGGAGATAGATGGTCCAAAGCGTCCCCGATAAAGCTTCTCACTACAATTCTTCTTTTGGCGGAGTGTTCTTTCCCGTGCATTTGGGCGAGCACAGGGCCGCGCATAACCGGTTCAGCACGCTTAACAAGAGATTTTGTCGTAAAGATATCCGGATGCTGAAGGATATAGCGGACATCGTGATAGCGGCTGATAAAATAGCTGTCTATCGACTCTTCATAATGAACAGGATCTTCCTCCCGCAGCTGCGAAAAATAGGCATATGGATTTTCTTGAAATTGGTCAGAAAGCACACTAAACAATTTAATCGATTGACTCATCTTTACTCCCCCTATCATCCTTCAGATGTGATCGGTGATTCAGAAAGCATCTGCTCCATTTCCTGCACAATGAGATATCCTTGATTCGGCCGCATACGAATAGAAAATGCATGATTACTGATTTTCTCACCCAATTTCCACGGACGATGATAAGCAAGGAGCGTCTCTTCCACCTCCAAAATATCCGGAGCCCCGATAAAAAACGGCAGCTCAGCTATGACATATTCAACAGCCAAATTCAGCATATCCTCACTGACTTCTTCCATCATCAAACTAATGCCGCGCGCGCGCCCAACCATCGCTTCACGAGACATATCCAAACAAGCCTGCCGAAAATGAGGCTGTTCAAAAAACGCATGTTCAGCTTCTTGTCTCATCAGCTGATAGGCTTTGTTTTCCGTAAAATCAGAAAATGTATGGATCGCCTCCGGGTCTCCGCCATGAGCCGCAAGAGCCCTTTCAGCAAATCTTCGGTTTCGCGATACCTCTTTTCTGACTTTTCGTTCCGCCTTGCCTCTGGGAGTTCCGAGGGCTTCAAGAAGATTAGCCGCCTCATGCCCTGCAAGCAAAACAGAAACACTCTTAAATTCAGCGGTTGCCCATCCAATCAATCTGTAAATATAGTCCTCAGAAAACCTGCTGTTAAACGGGCTGATCCCCAACAAAACATGCCGGCGCCGTTCAAATATTTCTCTGCAATTTTGTGTCAGAGACTCAGCAGTAAAATGCACAGGCTTTTTTTCCGTCACCATTTCTGTCATCTCATTCACCCCTAAAAACTTATCCCGCTTTAAGTCATCACCCTCAAAGATGAGATAGAACAACTGGCTCAACTGAACAAGACGAATGGCAGGCAGCACTTAAAGTTTCCAAGTGAATTATAGTAAGATTCCAACTTCATTTTTATTATTAAATGCACATCATAATTAATGTTTACTAGTAAACATTAGTCATTTTATCCCTTATTCTTCCTTTCGTCAATACGATCAGTACCCAAATACTTGAAAATAAATGTTAATGTCACATTTTTCACACACTTTTTACACTGATGCTCCGCATGACTAACAGCAAATAAAGTTTAAAAACCAGCAATTGACAACGAAAACAAGAAAAGATAAAATTAAATCGTTCACCAGTAAACAATATTTTTATTGTTTTATTGTAAACGATTATTTCTCAGAAAGAGGGTAGCCTATGTCTGATTTGACAAAGCAGATGATATACGACATATACGTGAGACTTCTGCACCTTAATGAACAAAAAGCCAACACTTCGCTTCAGCAGTTTTTCAAGGTGGCCGCAGAAAAGGATGTGATGGATGTTCCTAAAAACATGACAAGCATTCATGTTATTGACTGTATCGGCCAGCATGAACCCATTAACAATGCGGGAATCGCCAGAAAAATGAACTTATCGAAGGCGAATGTCACGAAAATCAGCACAAAACTGATTAAGGAAGAGTTGATTAACAGCTATCAGCTGACAGATAACAAGAAAGAAGTGTATTTCAAATTAACCCGCAAAGGCAGACGGATTTTCGACTTGCATGAGAAATTGCATAAAAAAAAGGAGCTGGCGTTTTACCAATTCCTCGACTCATTCTCACAAGATGAGCAAAATGCTGTACTGAAATTTTTAGAACAGTTGACGTCTTCACTTGAAACAGAAGAAACCAACGAGACTCCGGACAAATAACACAAAAGGCGGTGTACACAATGGCTCAAACGAAATCAAAGGCGGTATTGATCTTATATATTGTTTGCTTCAGCGCTTTTTTTGCGTCTTTAAGCCAAAACATTTATTCACCTATCATCCCGATTATTAAAGAATCGTTCCATGTTTCCGCAGCAATGGTCAATCTGTCAGTCTCAGTCTTTATGATTGTGACAGCGATTATGCAAATTATTTTAGGGACCATCATCGATTTTAAAGGCGCACGGTTTGTTTTGATCGCTGGAATTCTGGCAACGGCAGCTGCCAGCGTCGGCTGCGCGGTGACCACCGATTTTACTTTGTTTCTGATATTCAGAATGATACAGGCGGCCGGGTCCGCAGCACTGCCTCTTATTGCTGCCACAACGATCGGACAGCTGTTTACAGGCAGTGAACGCGGAAGTGCCATGGGAACGTATCAAATGCTCCTTTCCGCCGCCCCGGCTATCGCACCTGTCCTCGGGGGATTGATAGGCGGAGCAGCCGGATACGAAGGGATCTTTTGGATGCTTACGGCCATCTCTGTCATTATGCTGGCGGCAAACGCCATGATCTTTCCCAAGGACGCTCCCGCTGAATCTAAGCAGAAAGCTAAGGGCAATGTTTTTGCCCATTACAAATCAATATTTACAAATCGAACAGGAAACGTCATTTTAACCTTAAGCTTTGTCCTTTTTTTCATTTATTTTGCGGTAATCGTCTACCTCCCGATATTGCTGACGGAGCATTATCATATTGATGTGAGCATAGCAGGGCTGTTGTATTTGCCGCTGGCCCTTAGTACAATCGCAGGTACGTTTCTGTTTAAACGAATACAGGCAAAAGTCGCGCTGAACACTTTGTTTATCGGCAGCAATGTGATGGCGGCCTGCAGCATCATTTTATTCGCCGTTACACATTCCGTTTCTCTTATTCTCATGGCTCTCGCACTGGCATTGTTTGGTATCTCAATGGGGGTCATTCCTCCTTTGTACTCCACAATGATCACCAACGAATTTGAACACAACAGGGGGAGTGCAATCGGAATGTTTAACTTTATCAGATACACAGGCATGGCGGCAGGACCGATGATATCTACCTATCTGCTCACCATGATGCCGTCTGTCATGTCATTTGGCCTCTTAGGCCTTATATTTGCCGCATTGAGCTTTTGCCTTCTGCCGCAATTGTATCCGCCGCAAAAGCGCATGAAACAAAAAAAGCACCACATGTAAAAAAGCTGCCCTTTGATGGCAGCTTTTCATCTCTTTTGCAGAGGTTCTAAAATTCCTTTTTGAATCAGCAAATGGAACACCGATAGAATAACAGATGCCCAAATCGCTGTGCCGAAGCCGCCAATTTGAAAACTGTCACCCATAATTGACGCGGTCATCATAAGCGTAATGGCGTTAATCACAAACAAGAAGAGACCGAACGTCACCATGGTGACTGGCAGTGTGAAGATAATCAACAGCGGTTTGACCAGCACGTTTAAGATCGATAAAATGAGGCTGGCGATAATCGCCGCCCCGAAGCTGCTGATATGGATGGAGTCAATGTATCCATCAATGACGATTAATAACAAAGCATTGACTAAAATGCTGACTGCCCATTTTACCATGTCATTTCATATCCCTTTCTGACGGGACGATAAAAATCCAAATGATATAAATCAGCAAAACAGGGAAAACACTTGTCATAACAGCTAAGATGACAGTTATGACCCTGAGGAGTGATGCGTCCCAATTGAAATATTCCGCGAGACCGCCGATGACACCGGCCATTTTTTTGTTTTTTCTGAACGGTAAAGCCTATTCATTCGATCACCTCTGTGAGTACTTTAGTTTGATAGCGCCTGTTAATGATTCTGAAAAGACGGTGATGTTTTGATCATGTGCCTGATTTGAAGTGAACATCAATTCTTTTTGAATGGTATCATTTTTTTCTTTCAGCATCTCGACATCCATTAATTCATGGGACAGCGAACCAAGGTTGCTTTTCAGCTCTGCCTTTACGGCAAGGTCTTCCGGAATCGCAAGTTCCACATGTCCAGTCGTTGTTTTTGCATAAATGGAGCGGCAGTCTGATTCAGTTACGTTCATCGCAATATTTCCGTTAAAGCTCTGAACGTCAATGGATTCGCTTCGCCCGCGGAGATCAATCAATCCGTTAATGGTTTCCGCTTCTATCGAGCCGCAGTTGTGGCTGGCAAGCTTAATTTGCCCGTTGGCCGTTTCTGCTGTGGCTTTTTCTGCTGTTAAATGCGTGAACGACAGCACGCCGTTTGTCGTTTTCGCCGAGAACTCTTTTACATGTAAATGTTCCCCTCTGACTGGACCATTAAACAGCTTCACCCGAATCTTATCATACTCCTTCTGCGGAATATATAAAGCCACATTCGTTTTCATCGTTTTCTTCTCAGTGCGGATAAAAAACTTATTTCCTTTCATTTCACATTCAATATGCTGAAGAAATGCATGTCTCGCCGCATCCTGGCTGTCAGTGCGATATACCTTCGCCTGGCATTCCGCCCTGATATCCTCATCTTCCCAAGGGACGATATTTACACTGCCGTTGGCGATTTGCAGGTCAATGCTGGAAAGGTCAGTATCTTTAAATTGAAAAATGTGTTGAACATCATACGCATGGCCAAAGTTCAAATCAAGGTCAACTTCCTTGACCTTTTTCACCGCAGAATCAATCCAATCAAACAGCTTAGCTCCTAAAGACGGTTTGCCGCTTTCTTTTTTTGTTGCTGTAAAGGGCTCTTCCTCGTCATGTACATGAACTGATAGCGCTGTGATTTTTTCTTCTTTTTCCTTGTAGTCACTTTCAAGCTTTTCAATCAATGTCAATGCCTCTTGTGCTGTAAGTTTTCCTTCTTCCACAAGCTTAAGGATGCGTTCCTTTTCTTGCTTCATTACGATCTCCTCCCCATTGTCTACTTATGCTGCGCGCAGCACCTTAATACCCTGAATCACATTCCAAACCATAATGCCAATGACAACTAAGAAGTAAATAGCCGCTCCCCCAATCATCACAAATACAGGCAGCAGGCTGTCTCCATCAATTGCAATGGCTCCGCCCAGAAAAGCGATAAATAGGACCAGCCATCCGGCAAAAGGAACAATATGAGAAATAAGAGAACGTATCGCGTGGCGTTTTGTTTCTCTCTCATCTACAACAAAATAAGCGACAATCGGCACAATGATCGGCGCGATAAACACACTAAAATAACAAAGTGAGGCAATAATGGCTTGATTACGGTTCAATTCATTTCACACTCCCATAACAGTGAATTGTCCATGACAAAAGGTCAGGGACGTTTTACTTATTCATACGTTTAAAACCTCTTAAGGTTTCATACTCATGCTAAAGACATGCTTCGATTTACGGAATTTGGATTTTAAAAAGTTTTAGAAGTAGAATCTTCCGGCTGTACCGATTACAATATGTAAAAAGCTTACGGCAATCAAGGAGGCTGGACAAGCAATGGAGAAAGATCCCGGTGACTATACAGTAACACAAGAATCGTTGTTAAAGCTGATTCATGAACAAAAACGAATGAATCGTGAAATGATCGCTGAGCTTGAACAGATTCACGGACCTCTTCCGATCTCTCACGATATTCAATATATAAAAGTGCTGCTCGACAGCAGCAATACACACATTGTCCAAGATTTAATAAATGTAAGCAGGCAGCTGTATAATAAGAAGACGGAGACATTGTAATGGCAGAAAAAGCTGCAAATCATTATAACCGAAACAATGCTAAAGGTTAGAGACAATATCTTGCCTTTTTTGTTTTGAAGATAACAAGTGATTCTCTGGGCGCCACACCATCATTGTAACAAAAAAAGCCTGCCGGCATATCCAACGAATGGACTGTCGGCAAGCTGTGACGGCCAGAAAGAACGAGCCGTTTTAGAAATTAACGTAATAATTGAAGTACGTTTTGCGGCTGTTGGTTCGCTTGAGCAAGCATTGCTTGAGAAGCTTGAGAAAGAATGTTGTTCTTTGTGAACTCGCTCATTTCTTTCGCCATGTCAACGTCACGGATACGAGACTCAGCAGCTGTCAGGTTTTCACCAGAAGCGCCTAAGTTGTTGATTGTGTGCTCTAGACGGTTTTGTACCGCACCTAGTTTAGCACGTTGATTTGAGACACTTGTAATAGCACTATCGATTTTAACAATTTCAGTGTCAAAACTAAAATCATCCGCTGAAACATCGATACCTTTTACTCCTAATGTTGTTGCATCCATGTTGCCGATTGTAACGTTAATGTTTTGCCCAGCATTTGCACCGATTTGGAAAGTGAAGCCATCAGTTTCAGTTCCATCTAATAACTTTTTGCCGTTGAATTCAGTACGTTGAGAAATACCATCAATCTCTTCAGTCAAAGCATCCATTTCATCTTTAATTGCAGTTAAATCTTCTTTTTGCTGTGTTCCAGTGTTTCCTGCTTGAACAGTAAGTTCACGCATACGTTGAAGGATCGCGTGAGTTTCAGTCAATGCACCCTCAGCTGTTTGGATAAGGGAGATCCCGTCTTGAGAGTTTTTAGAAGCCATTTCAAGACCTCTGATTTGTCCTCTCATTTTTTCAGAGATCGCGAGACCTGCTGCGTCATCACCCGCACGGTTGATCCGTAGGCCTGAAGAAAGCTTCTCCATGTTTTTAGAACTTGCATTGTTGTTTGAAGACAAACGGTTCAGTGTGTTAAGTGCTGCGATATTGTGGTTAATTCTCATGTAAAATACCTCCATGTGTATATGTTTTTGAAATCAAAGACTTCCTTTTCTTCGATTTCTGGCGCACTGTGATTCCAGTAAAGCTTCTGGCTGTTATGTAGATCCTTCATAAAGGATACCTTCAAATCCCTTCATATAAAGGGCTTTTTTGCTTAATATGGAACACATTGCCCGCCCTTCAATCCATATATCGGCAGTATTTTGTAAATGTTTAGGCGTTTTTCCAAAGAAATTTTACCCATTTGAAAAAATACCTCTAAATATCGCAAATGATTTTTCTTTTCTCGTTAAACTATAAAGGAAGCTTGCCTGCCAAGCCCAATCATGGACTCGCTGACAAGCTCCCTCTGAAAAGCATATTATTAAGAAGTAGCCGCTTCTTTTGCGTCCAAGAGCGATTTCATTCGTTTTTTGTCCCGCTCCATAACAGGCTTCAAATAACGTCCTGTATACGACTCTTCGACTTCAGTAATGTCTTCAGGCGTTCCCGATGCGACAATGGTTCCGCCTCCGGCTCCGCCTTCTGGGCCCAGATCGACAATGTAATCCGCCGTCTTAATGATATCAAGATTGTGCTCAATGACGAGTACTGTATCTCCATTGTCAACCAAACGCTGAAGCACGACAAGGAGTCTGGCGATATCATCGACGTGCAGACCTGTCGTCGGTTCATCTAAAATGTAAAGTGTTCGCCCTGTTGACCGTTTGTGCAGCTCAGATGCAAGCTTTACGCGCTGCGCTTCTCCACCCGACAAGGTTGTTGCCGGCTGTCCGAGCGTAATGTAACCTAAACCAACATCATAAAGGGTTTGGAGCTTACGCTTGATTTTCGGGATATTTTCAAAGAAATCAAGAGCATCTTCAACCGTCATATCAAGCACATCAGAAATGCTCTTTCCTTTGTATGTCACTTCAAGCGTTTCCCGGTTATAGCGTTTGCCGTGGCACACCTCGCACGGAACATACACGTCAGGAAGGAAGTGCATTTCAATTTTAATAATCCCGTCTCCGCGACAGGCTTCACATCGCCCGCCCTTCACGTTAAAGCTAAAACGCCCTTTTTTATAGCCGCGGACTTTCGCTTCATTTGTCTGTGCGAATACATCGCGAATGTCGTCAAACACACCGGTGTATGTCGCTGGATTGGATCTCGGCGTTCTGCCGATTGGCGCTTGGTCAATGTCTATGACTTTGTCCAGGTGATCCAAGCCTTTAATCTCTTTATGGCTGCCAGGCTTCGCTTTCGCTTTATGAAGCTTTTGCGCCAGCGCCTTATGCAAAATTTCATTGACGAGTGTGCTCTTCCCTGAGCCGGAAACTCCTGTAACCGCTGTGAACGTTCCTAACGGAAACTTGGCATTCGCCTTTTTCAGGTTATTTTCTGAAGCGCCTTTAATCTCAATAAAACGGCCATCCGGCTTTCTTCTTTCAGGAGGCAATGGGATGAATTTTTTCCCTGATAAATAGCTGCCCGTTAATGAGTTGGCATCTTCCATCACTTCTTCCGGCTTACCCGCGGATATCACCTGTCCGCCGTGAATGCCGGCGCCGGGCCCAATATCAATTAAATAATCGGCTGCTATCATCGTGTCCTCATCGTGTTCGACAACAATCAGCGTGTTCCCAAGGTCTCTCATATTTTTCAAAGCGCTGATCAAGCGGTCGTTATCACGCTGATGCAGGCCGATAGACGGCTCGTCTAAAATATAAAGCACACCTGATAAGCGCGAACCAATTTGAGTGGCCAGCCTGATACGCTGCGCCTCTCCCCCGGACAATGTTCCCGCTGCCCTGCTCAGTGTCAGGTAATCAAGGCCGACTTTGTCCAGAAAGCTTAAACGCTCTACAATTTCACGCAAGATCAAATTGGCAATCTGCATATCTTTCTCAGAAAGGGTAAGGCCTTTGAAGAAATCAAGCGCGTCTCCGACAGACAGCTCGGTAATTTTGCCGATGTGGCGTCCGTCAATCAGTACGGCAAGCGCTTCTTTCTTTAACCGATAGCCTTTGCATGTCGGACAAGACTTCTGGGACATATACTGCTCCATTTGTTCACGGATGTAATCGGAGCTTGTCTCCTTATAGCGTCTTTCAATATTGCGCAATACGCCTTCAAATTGTATTTCGCCTTCACGTATTTGCCCAAAATCATTTTCATAACGGAAATAAATCAAGTCGTCTCCGCTGCCGTACAGCACTTTATCGAGCTGGTGCCTCGGCAAATCTTTTACCGGCACGTCCATATCAATGCCGTAGTGGGTGCAGACCGCCTCAAGCAGCTGCGGATAATATTGTGAGCTGATCGGTGTCCAAGGAGCGACCGCATTCTCCTTCAATGACAAATCTTGATTGGGGATGACGAGATCCGCATCCACTTCGAGCTTCATTCCGAGGCCGTCACACGTCGGACACGCGCCAAACGGGCTGTTGAATGAAAAAAGCCGCGGCTCAAGCTCGCCGATTGAAAATCCGCAGTGCGGGCAGGCATGATGCTCACTAAACATCAGCTCTTCCTCACCAATAACATCAATCATAACCCGTCCTTCACCTAAACGGAGCGCCGTTTCCAATGAATCTGACAGGCGGACCGCCACGCCTTCTTTCACCACAATCCGGTCAATGACAACCTCAATCGAATGCTTTTTATTCTTTTCTAATTCAATATCATCAGAAAGCTCAGCCATTTCGCCGTCAATTCGAACTCTGACATAGCCTTGTTTTCTGATCTGTTCAAGCACTTTCACATGAGCGCCTTTTCGGCCAGAGACAATCGGGGCCAGTACCTGAAGCTTCGTACGTTCCGGGTATTCCAGAATTCTGTCGACCATTTGCTCGATGGTTTGCGATGTAATCTCAATTCCGTGCTCCGGACAATGAGGCTTCCCTACTCTCGCATACAAAAGACGCAGATAATCATAGATCTCAGTTACCGTACCGACAGTTGACCTCGGGTTGCGGCTCGTTGTTTTCTGATCGATGCTGATAGCCGGAGACAGCCCCTCAATTGCATCAACATCAGGCTTATCCATCTGCCCTAAAAATTGGCGGGCATAGGCAGACAGCGACTCGACATACCGTCTCTGCCCTTCCGCATATATGGTGTCAAAGGCAAGGGAGGATTTTCCTGATCCGGACAAACCCGTGACAACGACCAGCTGATCTCTTGGAATCGTTACATCTATATTTTTCAGGTTATGCGCCCTTGCTCCCTTCACCTCTATCCGATCCATAGCCATATGTTCATCATCCTTCCGCTTTTAGCTCTAAAAGTAAATCGCGAAGCTCCGCGGCTCTTTCAAAGTCAAGCGCCTTGGCGGCTTCTTTCATTTCGTGCTCCATCTGTTCAACGACTTTCTGGCGTTCTTTCTTCGTCATTTTCGACAGCTTTGGCGCGGCTTTTGTTTTGTATTCGGCTTTATCCTCAGCTGCTGCTGTGGCACGAATGACATCGCGAATTTCTTTATTTATCGTTTTCGGCGTAATGCCGTGCTCTTCGTTAAAACGCTCCTGCTGCTCGCGGCGGCGTTTTGTTTCATTCATCGCAATGTCCATCGACTTCGTTATTTTATCTGCATACATAATGACGCGGCCTTCCGCGTTCCTCGCCGCCCGTCCGATCGTCTGGATCAGCGACCGCTCCGAACGGAGGAAGCCTTCCTTATCCGCATCCAAAATGGCAACGAGAGATACTTCGGGAATATCGAGGCCTTCCCTCAGCAGGTTGATGCCGATGAGAACATCATGCTTTCCAAGGCGCAGATCACGGATAATTTCAATCCGTTCAAGCGTCTTAATCTCTGAATGCAGATAGTTTACTTTAATGCCAATTTCCTTCAGATAATCCGTCAGGTCCTCTGACATTTTCTTCGTCAAGGTTGTCACGAGAACCCGCTCATCCCGTTCGACTCTTGCTTGAATTTCGCCGATCAAGTCATCAATCTGGCCTTCAATCGGACGTACATCAATCAGCGGGTCAAGAAGCCCCGTCGGACGGATGATCTGCTCAATCATTTCATCCGTATGCTCAATCTCATACGGCCCTGGCGTTGCTGATACATACACGATATTGTGCATATGCTTTTCAAACTCTTCAAAACGGAGCGGACGGTTATCAAGCGCTGACGGAAGACGGAACCCATGATCCACAAGCACCTGTTTCCGCGCCTGGTCTCCGTTAAACATGCCGCGCACCTGAGGAATCGTCACATGCGACTCATCTACCACGATCATAAAATCGTCAGGGAAATAATCAAGAAGCGTATACGGCGTTGAACCTGGAGGCCGAAGCGTCAAATGTCTTGAATAGTTCTCAATGCCAGAGCAGAAACCCATTTCCCTCATCATCTCAAGATCGTACCTTGTCCGCTGCTCTAAACGCTGCGCTTCGAGCAGCTTGCCGTTTTCGTGCATGACCTTCAGCTGCTCCTCAAGCTCCTTCTCGATATTTTGAATCGCTTTCTCCATTTTCTCGGCCCGCGTTACGAAGTGGGACGCCGGGAAAATCGCAACATGATCACGGTCACCGAGAATTTCTCCTGTCAGGGCATCCACTTCCCTGATCCGTTCGATTTCATCACCGAAAAATTCAACCCGTATACAATGTTCATCACGAGAGGCAGGGAAGATTTCCACTACATCTCCGCGCACACGAAATGTCCCGCGCTGGAAGTCGATATCATTGCGGGCATATTGGATGTCTACAAGTTTCCTGAGCAGCTCGTTGCGCTCAATTTCCATTTCAGGCCGCAGTGACACGACCATTTCCCGGTATTCTTCAGGCGAACCGAGGCCATATATACAAGATACACTCGCGATGATAATGACATCTCTCCGCTCAAACAGAGATGATGTGGCGGAGTGTCTCAGTTTATCAATTTCATCATTAATACTGGCGTCTTTTTCTATAAACGTATCCGTTTGAGGCACATACGCCTCCGGCTGATAATAATCATAGTAACTGACAAAATACTCGACAGCGTTGTTCGGAAAAAACTCCTTGAACTCGCTGTAAAGCTGTCCGGCAAGGGTTTTGTTATGGGCAATGACGAGGGTCGGCTTATTGACTTCTTTAATCAAATTGGACACCGTAAATGTTTTGCCCGTTCCTGTCGCACCCAGCAGAGTCTGATGCTTCTTGCCCTCCTGAATTCCTTTTACAAGTTTTTCAATGGCTTTCGGCTGATCTCCCTGGGGCTGGTATTTCGAGACTAACTCAAAGCGATCTTTCACAAAATAAGCCTCCGTTTCTTTAACGAAATCTTCCTATAGATATAGTAACACAATGGAATGGAAAATCACCAAAAATACGAACTAAAGTTCGGTGGTTTTTTATTTCCAGCTGTTTTCGTGTATAAAAAACCTGCTTTTAAAACGTAAAAGCAGGAATTCATTCGTTATATTCATTATGTCCGACTTACTCTTCTTTTTTCTCAGCAGTTTTTTTGGCCATGTACAGTCCGCCAGCCACAAGAGACACAACGTCCAATCCTACAATAAAATACGTTTCTGTATAGCCTTTTAAATAAGAGGCAAACAGCAATGCAGCTGTCAGAGCGATCGCCACATAATGATTAAAGGTGACTCTTGTAAATAAGACAACTAGCATAAAAGGGAAAAATAATGCAAAAACGGCTTTTGTAATCAACAAAAACCCTCCTCAATGATTCTTCATCTGATTTGATTATAGTAAAAAATGAAGAATCGGACAATCTGCAATCGTTCCCCTTTCTACACCATACCCTTTTTCAGCTTAAATCAATCATCATCTTTGCACTTTGGCTCCAGTCACAAGAAGCATTTGCGGCACTTTTGCATGAAGGGCATTAAGCCTTAGCTTGATATCGAAGCCCGACGCCATAGCAGAACGCCCGCGATAATAAATAGGCGGACAGCACTAGTTCGACTGCATTTTTCATGATCATTCAACTAACTTAATGATTCATTTTATTTAGGACTTTCTGCTTTTGACATCATTTTCCTGAAAATCTACAATTGAGCGATAGTGTTCACTATCATTTTTTTGAACACAGGCTCCGTCATAAAAGACTAGAGAGAAAAACAAAATGAAGGAAAGAGGGGTTTCAAATATGTATTCTGTTTTATTTCGACAGGCAGAAGCGTCCAGCCAGCTGGCTGGCGCAAAAGGCATGAATTTAATTAAACTGACCAAACACGGGCTTCCTGTTCCGGACGGGTTTGTTATCCAGACGAATGCGCTCACCCGTTTTATGGAGGATAACCACCTTCATCAAACTAGCGAAAGCATCGAAAAGGAGATCATCGCCGGAACATTTTCAGATGAACTGAAACACGAGCTGACAAATTCCTTTTACAAGTTAAGAGACTCATACCGCTCCGTTGCCGTGCGCTCTTCGTCTGCCTCGGAAGATTTAGAAGGCGCTTCATTCGCGGGTCAATACGAAACCTACTTAAATATTAAAACAGAAGAAGAGTTTCTAGCTAAAGTGAAAGAATGCTGGGCCTCATTTTTCTCAGGCCGAGTCAGCAGCTATAAGAAAAAAATGAACAACCAAATCGCAGAGCCGTTAATGGGCGTTGTCGTTCAGGGCCTGATCGATTCAGACGTATCAGGTGTTATTTTTAGCCGCAATCCCGTTACCCATGATGATAGAGAGCTATTAATCAGCGCCAGCTATGGTTTGGGAGAAGCTATCGTTTCAGGGAGTGTCACCCCAGACACATTTTTAGTTAATAAATCTTCGTTTGAGATTCAGAAAGAAATAGGTGCAAAAGAAATCTACATGGAGTCCGCGGCAGAAGGAATTGCTGAAAGAGCAACAAGCGAAGACATGCGGAGCCGTTTTTGCCTTACAGATGAACAAGTGAGTGAACTGGCTGAAATCACGAAAAAAACCGAAGAGCTGTACGGATATCCAGTCGATATCGAATTCGGAATCGCTGACCATCACGTATACCTTTTGCAGGCCCGCCCGATTACAACCATTGAACAGGACAAAAAAGCGTCAGAAGAAGAACGCAGCTTCATGATAACAGACGCTGACATGAATGATTTCTGGATCAACATGGAATCAAATATTGAAGGCCCGGTAAGTCCTTTATTTTCTTCGATCATTGTACCGGCCATGGAATACGGCTTGAAGAAAAACATGCAAAAGTTTCCGCTCGGCGCAGTCGCAGAAGAAGTGAAGCTTTATCGCGGGCACATTTACTCCAAAAACCAAGGTGGGCATCACCCTGATGAGAACTGCGGCAAAGAGATTTTTCCGATATTATCGGAGCGTATGTATGACATCATCAAACACACGTACCTTCCATTTTACGAGACGCTGGATCAGCTCGCACAAACTGACCATACTGCTGAAAGCGCACTTGATGCTTTTCGGAAACTAAAAGCCTTTTATCTCACGGCTTATGATGAGCATTTCAATATTATTTTCCCGCAAATGCTTCTGACAAACAAATTGCAAGCAATGTATCAGCACATTCAAGGCGAATCCGAAAACGCTCATTTTTACGAAATGCTGACAGGTAAAATGAACAAATCATTGGAAACAGACCGCCTCCTATGGCTATTTTCCGTTGAAGTGCAGGAAAACCCGCATCTGCTGTCTATTTTTAAAAACACCCAGCCAGAACAGCTGCAGGAAAAATTGAAACAAACTGATGAGGGCAAACAATTTCTGAGGAACATTCATGAATTTTTACAGGAATACGGGTGGAGATCTGTAAAGAGTCATGATCTAATTGAACAAACCTGGGCTGAAAATCCTTATTATGCCCTGGCCAATATTCAAAATTACGTCCGCAATGGCCATCATTTTGACAATGAATTTCAGAAAACGAAAGAAAAACGAGAGGCATTATACAATGAATTCTTGGAAAACATAGAAGACCCCAATTTACGTAAAGAATTTGACCGTTATTATCAGTGGACGCTGAACGCTGCAAATATAATGGATGACCACCACTTTTATATTGACGCCATGCTGGATGCCAAGGCGAGAGCCTTTCTGCTCAAGGTAGGTGAATTGCTGGCGGAAAACGGGGTCATTCAAGATCGGGAAGACCTTTGGTTCTTGTATGATGATGACGTGGAAAACGCGCTGCTTCACCCTGTATCCCTGCAAGATAAGGCTGAAAAACGCAGACAGGCCTTTCACGAGTATGAGCTTGCCAAAGCCCCTGCCTATCTCGGCAATCCGACAAAAGAACAGCTCAAAATTGCTGAAGAAATTGTCGGCGCTGTGATTGAGGATGAAAAAAACACAGAGAATCATATTTTCGGCATTGCGGCATCAAGCGGCATTGCAACAGGCCCGGTCAAAGTGATTCGAGACGCCAGTGAATTTTCTCGATTCGCGTCTGGGAACATCCTCGTTTGCAAAATGACCACACCGCTATGGACCAGCCTGTTTCAAGATGCCAAAGCGATTATTACAGATACAGGCGGCATTTTATCCCACGCTGCGATTATTGCCCGCGAATACGGCATCCCCGCTGTTCTCGGCACTCGTACAGCAACAGAAAGACTCCGAGACGGAGACATCATTACTGTTGACGGAAGCAACGGCAAAATCACGGTTGTCAGCCGGGCCTGACGCGTTCTCCCCTCTTTCTTATACAAGCGGGGCAGGTTTATACTTGACCTGCCAGTATATTCGTGAGGTGAAACGTATTGAGACCGACAAACAAGAGAATCCTTGACGCTGCCATGCAGCTGCTCGTCAAAAAAGGATATCGCGCAACGACTACAAAACAAATCGCAGAAAAAGCAAAAGTAAGTGAAGCAACGATTTTCAGGAATTTTAAAAATAAACAGGGACTAGTCGAGGCTTTGCTTTCTCAGCATTCTCCAAACAGAAGCCGCATTTTGGAGCAAACAGAAGGCGATTTGCACAAAGACCTGCTTCATATCGGAACCTGTCTCTTGGAAGAGCTCGAACGCAGAAAAGATTTGATTAAAATCAGCTTTCGTGAACCGGCCATGTTCCAAGATGTCATCAACCACGTAACTGAATATCCCCAATCTATGAAACTGCTATTGATTGATTATCTAAAAGGAATGAGTGAAAAAGGGGTTATTCAGACGGGAGATGAAGCGGAGCATGCAGACGTGTTCATGTCGATCGTTTTCGGTTATTTTATTCACCGCCTCCATTTAGGAGACCGGGTGATTTCAATCTCCCAGAAAAAAATGCTGGAGCACAGCACTGCTTTATTTGTCAAAGGAATCTCTCGATGAACTCCTTGGCATAACAAAAAGGAGGATCTCCATGAGTTCAAGAAAAGAATGGGCGCTGATCGTCTCGCTATTATTGGGGGCTATCCTGGTTCCCATTAACTCAACGATGATTGCGGTCGCGCTCTCATCTATATCCCATACGTATAACGAGTCCATCTCAAGCATCACTTGGGTGGTTACCGTTTATTTAATCGTCATGGCAGTCACACAGCCGATCGCTGGAAAACTCGGTGACATGTACGGCAACAAAACAATGTATTTATGGGGTGTCGGTCTCTTTCTTATCGCGTCCTTAGGCTGCGCCCTCTCACCGAGCCTGCTGCTGCTGATTGTCTTTCGCGCATTGCAGGCTGTCGGCGGCGCGCTGCTTACGCCAAACAGTATTGCCATTATCCGTCACGTTGTTTCTGAAAAACGCCTTCCGAAAGTATTTGGATTTTTCGGGCTCGGGGCGGGACTTGGGGCAGCACTCGGGCCTTTCATCGGCTCTATGCTGATTGACAGCTTCAGCTGGCACTCGATTTTTTGGGTCAACATTCCGTTTCTCGCCATTGCCTTATTTACGGCATTTACCATGTTCCCTCCATATCAAGAAATTAAATCTGACGCGCCGCTGGATATTATCGGCTCTCTCTTGCTTGCGGGCAGCATCGTTTCAATTATCCTGCTGACGAAAAATGAGGCTTCATGGGGCTATGTGGTATACAGTGTGTTGATCCTTCTATTTGTCCCGCTTTTTTTCAGAAGAGAAAAACGTACAGAGCACCCCATCATCGATTTTACACTGTTTAAAAGCTCAACGTTTACAAATGCCAATCTATCAGTCCTATTGAGCAATCTGATGATGTATGCCGTCTTACTGATCATGCCGTTATTCATGCAGAGCCAATTTGGGCTTAATACGTCTAACAGCGGGATGGCGCTTTCTGTATTTTCGATCTTTATGTCGGCGAGCAACTGGGCGGGCGCACAGCTCCACCACAAATGGGGGGCAAAGAAAATCATTTTCCTTTCATTTGCCATGATGGCTGGAGCGAATCTATTATTTATGCTGTTAAGCAGCTCGCATTCCGTCTCGTTCCTCATGCCCTCTCTTATCCTGGGCGGGCTCGCGTCCGGAGTCGGACTCACCAGCATGCAGGTGTCATCCCTTGCCACAGTAGACCCCGGCATGTCAGGAGTGGCGTCAGGCATTTTCTCTACCTTCCGTTATTTCGGAAGCATCATTTCATCAGCCTTAATCGGCCTGATATCGGGGTATCACAACCTATTTATCATTCTCTTTGCTGTCTCAATCATTGGCGTTTTTGTTTCATTAGGCATCAAACCTGATGAAATGGCACGCCTGGAAAAAAACTCAGCGTAACTCAAAACAGCCCGGCACCACAAGAAACTGCGGCGCCGGGCTGTTTTTTATGATCCGGACAAAGCGGCTGCTTCGCCTTCACGTTCATCCTTTACGAACAGGATACCTAATTCATGATGTTCTCCCTCGTAAGAAGCTCGCTGATCAAAACGAATTTCTCCATTCAAACCGATAATTTCAAGCTTCACATACGCGCGGTTATGCTGGAGCGCTTCATAGAAATCAGATACGTTCTTAACGGGTATGCCATTCACTTTCGTAATGATTTCCCCAATTTTCAATTCCAGATCCTCAGCCGGCGTATTTGGTATAATACCAAGCACCATTAAGCCTTGATCACGTTTTGAGAAATAAAACGGAGCCGCATTATCGTTCACTCTTTGTTTAATGGACAGAAAAACACGTCCTAACAAAGCGGTGATGACGGCGGCACCCGCAAGCGGCGTCCACAGTAAGCTCGCTGCACCGAGAGCGGTGACGGCAAGACCGAGAATACAAATGCGTTTCGCTGTGATCCTGATGCTCGTTTCAGGCAGCGACCCCTGCACGCGTTGCCCGAATCCGACAAAGTAAGGAATCCATAGAAAATGGAATGACCCGCCGGGAACAGTAAACACTGGCCACCAGCTAAGGTGCGATTCTAATCCGTTTCCCGGAACGAGAAGGAACAGCGGCAAAAGCCATATCCGGTTTGCCAGTTGCTGGCCGATCGGCAAACCGCGGCTGCTCACCACAAGTGCCGGTGATGTTCTCACATGTGCAGAGCGATAAGCTACTACTCCTTCAATGATAACCAACAAGCCCAAAAACACAGCCATAGCCGGCCAAACGACCGCAAAGCCTTGCGGAAATCTCTCTAGAAAAGGTTCCGCTTGATTGATTTGCAGTCCAAAACCTATCAGCATACTCACACTGACGATATATGCAGCAGACATCCAGTTTGCGCGAAGAGTGAGCGCTGCCGCCGCAGTGATAACGGCAATAATTGCAAGTACACCGAGAGGAATCGAGATCCCGAGTACGCCTAAAACAACTGACAAAAGGAGTCCGGGAATCAATCCCTTTGTATAAGTGAATGTCAGGTCATCATAAATATCCGCTATTTTTGTATGAAAGGTTCTTCGTTCCCGTTTGATTCTCACATAGCCGAAAGCAAGGCTTATCATGATAAAAAACCAGAAAAGCGGGTGTAAGAAGAACAGGCCCGCACTTTTTAACAGTTCAAATCCCCATTGAACAGACACTATCTTTTTCACCGCCTCAAGCCAAACATGTTACTCATATTCTATCAAATATTAAATGGCTTGGAAATCCTCAGGATGGCTTATCCTTCCTGCGTCATCCACAGCGTGACATTCGATAGTGAAAAATCCTTTAAATAATGGTTCACATCCACATCCAATAAGCCGCTGATCAGGTGCATCGACCTTTTGATATCCGTCAGATTGATACCTAATCGCTTATGATTTTTCATTAAATAATTAAAATAATGTTTGGCACACTCTTCATCGATTTCATTTACTGATTCAACATTGGTGTAATTGACCAAATATCTGCTGAACAGCATAAGAAGACTTAGTGCTTTTGTAGCCGAAAATGTTACATCTTGTGTTCTGTCTTTTAATTGTTCCACTAATTCATAATATTTTTTTTCACGCACAATACTTGCCCTCTTCAATTGTGAACCCCCATTTTCTTTATACAGATAAGCACGGGCCAGTATAAGCAGCAGTACTGGAGTGCTAAACAAGCATTCTCGCTAACGTTATTTTTTAAATACCTGTCGTTCAGCTGCCATAAACCTGATTACTGTTCTTTTTAGAACCTTCTTATATTGTATGAAGTAAACAAAGACTAGGCAACTTGCAAAAGTTTCATTTTAAATGCATATTAACTCGTTAGAAAGTCTCTCTCATATATTGATATCGGGTAATTCAAGTCCTTTATAAATGTTTATTTGTGAAAATTTTTTTAATTTCTTGTTAAAACTTCATTTTTTATGTGACTTATTGTTCAGTCTCTCATTAAGTATAAAGAAACAGGAGATGGAACACCATCTCCTTTAATTGGCAAATAATGATTTCAGCGCTGTTTGGAGCTGCAAATCATTTTTTTCATCTGATTTTTTCTTTTCTATCTGCTGATTTAATGACTCCGCGGTGCGAGTGTCGATGACACCCGTTTTATCCAGCTTGTTTTGTTCCTGAAAAGCCATAACCGCTTTTTTCACATCCTTGCTGAAATAGCCATCCTCACGTCCCGGATCAAAGCTGAGACCTTTTAATAAAACCTGAGCATGCTTGACATCCTCATTGTTCATATCCATTTTAAGCGGCTCCTTCAGCTGCAAGGGGCCAGCGGAAAAATAATCCGGCTGCTTAATGGCAATGGTCGGCTCAATGCCTTGTTTATGAATCCAATTCCCCTTTGGCGTCAGCCACTTATAAAGAGTTAATTTAATGTTGCTGCCGTCTCCCATCGGAACAGCCTGCTGAACCGTTCCCTTACCAAAAGACGTATCGCCTACAACATCATAATGCGCCGCTTCTTTTAATGCGCCGGCAAGAATTTCTGATGCGGAGGCACTTCCTTTATCCGTGATTACATTGACAGGATACGCTTTTTTATGAGTCAATGTTGAAAAATACCGTTTTTTATCACCATTCCGTTCAGCAATCTGAATATACGGCTGATCCTTTGTGATGAAGTGTTTGAGAATTTCTTCCACACTTTGCAGGTATCCGCCCGGGTTTCCGCGCACATCAATGACAAGGCCTTCAATTCCTTTTTTCTCAAGGTCCCCCAGCGCTTTTGCAAAGTCTTCCGCGGTATGCTCAGAAAAAGTAGAAATGGCGATATATCCAACAGAATGCCCTTGCACTTTTTTCTCTGAAGCAAAAACCGTTTCGAGCGGGATTTCAGCTCTCTTGATCCGGAATGACAGCTGCTTCTTCGTCCCCGGACGTTGCACCTTCATAGAGACACTGGAGCCTTTCTTTCCTCTTATTTTCAGCACAGCTTGGTTTAAATCCTTGCCCGCCATTGATTCACCATTGATACTGATAATTTCATCATTGGGCTTGAGTCCGGCTTTCTCCGCCGGCGATTGCTTAAATGGAGAAACAATAATAATTTTGCCGTCTTCCATGCCAACCTCAGCGCCGATGCCTTCAAACGAGGAATCAAGAGAATCAGAAAATTGCTTAGCCGTCTGCTTGTCCATATAGACAGAATAAGGATCATTTAGCGTAGACAGCATTCCTTGAATGGCTCCCTCGAGCAGCTTTTCTCTATCAACTTTTTCTACGTACTCATTCGAAATTAACTCATACGCTTTTTCGATTTTGTCCATGGCCTTATCCCGCTCAGAGTCAGCATGTGCGGTCGCAGGAACAGCTGCAGTCTGGGGCTTATCCACCTCAAGCAGGTTCATTCCCGCATACACACCGGCGCCTCCGAAGAGCATGCTTCCTGCTGCTATCACAGCCATTATTTTTTGATTCATCCTATACTCCTCCTGTATGCCAGACTGTTTCTTTCAAAACCTAGAGATAGTATATGTAAAGGATGGAGATTTCATGTAATCATAGAAGAAAAAGAAGGCAAAAGAAAAGCCGCCCCGGAAGTAAGCGGGACAGCTTTTTGTTATACTCGCAAAAACTTGCGGATGGAAGTGAGACTTCCCCATACGCCAATAACTGCTCCGATTACAACCAGCACTAGCGATACTTGGAATACAAATGGGTTATAAGGAAGAAGAGAGACAAATGATCCTTGAACCTTCGGAGCAACCCATCCGATGACATATTGATAAGTGCTCAGCACCAGTGCGATCGGAATCACTGAGCCGAATACGCCAAGCAGCAATCCTTCAAGGAAAAACGGCCAGCGGATAAACCAATTCGTCGCGCCGACAAGCTTCATAATTTCAATTTCTTTTCTTCTAGCAAAAATGGTAATTTTAATGGTGTTGGAAATTAAGAACATCGCCGTAAATATCAAGCCGATAATTAACGCGATTCCGATATTGCGGGAAACGCCGACCACTTTAAATAAACGGCTAACCTCTTCTTTTCCGTAAGTGACTTTATAGACATGATTCATTTTTTCAATCTTTTTGGCTACGTTCGGCGTATCATGCGGATCTGTCGTTTTGACGACAAACGCATCATTAAGCGGGTTTTCCTGATCCTGCATGGTCAGGGATTCTCCGCTGTCGCCAAAGCTGTCAACCAACTGGTCAAGCTCTTTTTCTTTTGATGAAAAAGTGACACTTTGAATGCCCTTTAGATCCTTAATATCGTTCTGCAGCTTGTCCTGTGCCTTTTGATCTGCAGTCAAATCAACCAGAACTTTGATTTCGACTTGTTTTTCAGCATTTGAAGCCATGTTATTCAAATTCAGCATAATCACTAAAAACACGCCGACTAAAATCAGCGTAACGGTTACAGCACTAATGGATGCAAACGTCATCCACGTGTTTCTCCCGAGAGATTTAAAACTCTCACGCAAGTGGCGCCCGAGAATTTTAATCATATGAACCATACTCCCCTCTTGACTCATCACGCACAATGATACCATCTTCGATTGCGATGACACGTTTCTTAATGGTGTTTACGATTTCTTTATTATGTGTCGCCATCACGACTGTTGTCCCGCGGTTATTGATTTCTTCCAGTGTCTTCATAACTTCCCAGGACGTATCTGGATCAAGGTTTCCTGTAGGTTCATCAGCAATGACAACATCAGGGTTGTTCACAATTGATCTGGCAATAGAAACACGCTGCTGCTCTCCGCCTGAAAGCGTGTCAGGAAATTGTCTTGCTTTATGCTTCAGCTGAACAAGATCAAGCACTTCGAGGACACGTTTCTTAATAACAGACGGCTGTTCTCCAATCACTTCAAGGGCAAATGCCACATTCTCAAAAACAGTAAGTTTCGACAGAAGCTTAAAATCCTGGAAGACAACGCCTATTTTACGGCGCACGAAAGGAATCTCTTTTTCTTTAATTGCAGCGAGGTCTTTATGATTGATTAAAATTTGTCCTTTTGTCGGTTTTTCTTCTCTGTATATCATTTTAATAAAAGTAGATTTACCCGCTCCGCTCGGACCGACAACATAAACAAATTCGCCGGGATGAATGGCTACTGAAATCCCATTGAGAGCTTTTACGCCGTTCGGATAGGCTTTGTATACTTCCTTCATCTCTATCATGAAATCACCTAATCTTTTATATCATTTTATCTATCACACGGTCATACTCTTCGAATGCATTCGACAATTTATGACTTATTCATTTGCAAAAAGACGAAAAATCTGAAAGTTTCATTTTTCACAATACACTTCATTATACGTCAAATTTAGACATAATACTATTACAGTTTCTTTTCATTCATTTATCATGGCATAAAAAAATCCTTGCCTGTACTGAGGCAAAGATTTTCTCATCTTACTTTTTTTCTGACAGCCATTTGGCGATAACGGCGGCTTCCTTATCGTCTACAAGCCCCTTCGGCATATTGCCGCGCCCGTTTTTAATGATGCTTTCAATTTTGTCTTCGTCGTATTTGCCTCCGACCTCTTGGAGATTAGGCCCTGACATACCTTCCAAATCCTTGCCATGGCAGCCTACACAGCTTTGCTGATATAATTCTTCCCCTTCAGATGCAGAGGCTTCAGTCTTGCTGCCGGTGTCTGTCTTCTCTTCTTTTGCATCGTTTGAACCGCAGGCAGCCAACAGAACAGAAAGCGCAAATCCAAGCATTAATATCGATAACTTTGATTTCATATTGAGAAGCACAACTCCTTTACGATCTCTCCCATATTATAACCCCGTTTAAGCGCGTTTGAAACCCTCGCCCAGCACCTCGCTCGCGTCTGCTACGATCACAAAAGCAGACTCATCAATCTGTTTGACGATTTGTTTCAATTTGGTGAATTCCGCTTGCCCAACCACGCACATTAAAATCGGGCGGTCATCGTCAGTATACCCCCCGACCGCGGAAATTTTCGTCACGCCTCTGTCAATCTTTTGTAAAACGGCTTCCTTGACTGCCTGCTCCTGCTTTGTAATAATGAGCGCCATTTTTGAACGATTAAAGCCGACTTGAACGACATCAATCGTTTTGCTGGACACAAAGACGCCAAGCATAGCATATAAGCCTTGTTCAATATTAAATACGATCATAGCCGTAACGACAATCAGTCCGTCAATGATTGCGAGACACGTCCCCAATGACAGCCCGGAGTACTTATGAATGATCTGTGCAGCCAAGGCCGTTCCTCCCGTTGAGCCTTTGCCTAAGTATACAATGCCAATTCCGACACCGATGCCGACACCGCCAAAGATCGCCGCTAGGAGCTCATGATGGGTGGCGGGCTGAATATCTCTTGTCAAAAACACAACAAGCGGCAAAAAAACAGAACCCGCAAGCGTTTTAAGTCCAAATTTTCCGCCTAACAAAATGACACCCGCGATAAATAAAGGGATATTAATCACCCATTGTACATATGCTGCTTCAAAACCATATGACTGCAAAATCGTGCTGATTCCGCTGACACCGCCGGCGGCAATTTTGTTTGGAAGCAAAAAAACATTAAAGGACACGGCTGTAATCGCTGCCCCTATCAGTATATATACATAATCCCGCAAAATCCGAAGTGTTTGATTCCGTACATCCATTGCATATCCTCCGTTTCTTCCAATGCTCTCCGATAGCATTTTAATCCTTCCCTGATCAGATGTAAATAACACCCAAACGCAGTGGTAATATGCTAAAGCAGCAAATCAAGGATATGAAGCAATAAAAAAAACACACCTGCATACATCAGGCGTGTTTTCTGCTTTATGAAAGCTTCGAACGCAGGTAGGCATCGATAAATGTATCAATGTCTCCGTCCATTACCGCTTGAACGTTCCCCATTTCTGTATTGGTGCGATGGTCTTTCACCATAGAATACGGATGGAATACGTAAGAGCGGATTTGGCTGCCCCAGCCGATTTCTTTTTGTTCACCGCGAATTTCATCCAGCTCAGCCTGCTGTTCTTCAATTCTGCGCTGATACAATTTGGCTTTCAGCATTTTCATGGCTCTTTCACGGTTTTTAATTTGTGAGCGCTCTGTTTGGCACGTCACAACCACATTCGTCGGCAAGTGCGTAATCCGAACGGCTGAATCCGTCGTATTGACGTGCTGTCCGCCCGCTCCGCTTGCGCGATACGTATCAACTTTAATATCCTCCGTACGGATATCAATATCAATCTCATCGTTAAATTCAGGCATCACTTCACACGAAACGAAAGACGTGTGCCGGCGGCCTGATGAATCAAACGGCGAAATCCGCACGAGACGATGGACACCTTTTTCCGCTTTGAGATAACCGTAAGCGTTGTGTCCTTTAATCAGTAAAGTCACTGATTTAATTCCCGCCTCATCACCTGGGAGATAATCGAGTGTTTCCACCTTAAAGCCGCGGCGTTCTCCCCATCTGGTATACATTCTAAGAAGCATTGAGCCCCAGTCCTGTGACTCTGTACCGCCAGCACCAGGGTGCAGTTCTAAAATCGCGTTATTTTTATCATACGGCTCACTGAGAAGAAGCTGAAGCTCAAACTCATTGAACTCTTTTGTTAGCGATTTTAGTTCTTTTTCAAGTTCCAGCTGGAGGTCAGAGTCAGGCTCTTCTTTTAAAAGATCGTGGGTCATTTGCAATTCTTCATGGGATTCACTCAGTTTTTTATACGAATTGACATAATCCTTTATACCGTTTGCTTCATTTATAACCGTTTGAGCTTTCTGCTGGTCATTCCAGAATTCCGGATCAGACATTTGTTCATCTAGCTCAGCAATGCGGGCCTCCTTTGATTCGAGGTCAAAGAGACCCCCTAAAGTCCGCTAAACGAGAAGCCATATTTTCGAGCTCTGCTCTGATTTCTGATAATTCCATTCCATTCACCTCATTAAAAGATCCGCGGGCGCCTGCAGGCGCCGCGGTCAATAACCTTGCCCGGTCGAACTATTCAGCCCGGCCGCAGCAATTTTTATATTTTTTTCCGCTTCCGCAGTGGCATGGGGCATTTCGGCCGATATCAACCACTTTGCGAACCGGTGCTTTTTTTGCTTTTTTGTTATCGTCGCCTTCTTGCTGCTGATGGGCCGTTGTCTGGCCCTGTACAACCTCTTCACGCTCCAGATTGTTTTCAATCTCAGCTTTCATCACAAATTTTGCGACCTCGTCCTCGATCGATTCAATCATATTCTCAAACATCGCAAAGCCTTCCATTTGATACTCACGAAGCGGATTTGTCTGCGCGTAAGCTCGAAGGTGAATCCCTTGGCGAAGCTGATCCATTGCGTCGATGTGATCCATCCATTTTGAATCAACTGCGCGAAGGACGATGACTTTTTCGAATTCACGCATTTGCTCTTCGCCGAAGTTCTCTTCTTTTTCATTATATTTGGTCATGATGCGATCCATAATGAGCTCATGCATTTCATCCGGCTCTTTGCCGAAGATGTCGCTTATCTCAAGCTTGCCTTCATCAAGATAAGTCGTGTTGACAAGCTCAACAAGACCGTCAAGCTTCCACTCCTCAGGAAGCTCTTCTCTTGGCGTATAAGCTGCAATAGCACGTTCAAGAGAAGACTTGATCATATTCTCAACGATTTCACGCAAGTTTTCAGAATCAATAACTTCAAAGCGCTGCTTATAAATGACCTCACGCTGCTGGCGGAGAACGTCATCATATTGCAGGAGCTGTTTACGTGAATCGAAGTTATTGCCTTCGACGCGTTTTTGAGACGATTCAACCGCGCGGGATACCATTTTGCTTTGAATTGGAGTAGAGTCATCCATGCCGAACCGGTCAAGCATCGCCATTGTCCGCTCAGCTCCGAATCTGCGCATCAATTCATCTTCCATAGAAAGATAAAATTGGGTAATCCCCGGGTCTCCCTGACGTCCAGAACGACCCCGCAGCTGATTGTCGATCCGGCGTGATTCATGTCGTTCCGTTCCGACAACAGCAAGACCGCCAAGCTCTTTTACGCCTTCGCCAAGCTTAATATCCGTTCCGCGTCCCGCCATGTTTGTCGCAATCGTAATTGCTCCTTTTTGGCCGGCTTCTTCAATAATCTGCGCTTCACGTTCATGGTTTTTGGCGTTTAACACTTGATGCGGAATCCCTTTGTTTTTGAGCAGCTTAGAAATCAGTTCAGATGTTTCAACCGCAACCGTACCGACAAGAACAGGCTGTCCCGTCATGTAACGCTGTGCGACATCCTCCGCAACGGCCTTAAACTTCCCTTCCATCGAACGGTAAATTAAATCCGGACGGTCGTCACGAACAATAGGCTTGTTAGTAGGGATCGTAACAACCTGCATGTTATAGATGTTACGGAATTCCTCTTCCTCTGTCTTAGCCGTACCTGTCATACCGGCAAGTTTTTCATACATGCGGAAGTAGTTTTGGAACGTAATTGTCGCCAAGGTCATGCTTTCGTTCTGAATCTCAAGCCCTTCCTTCGCTTCAATCGCTTGGTGAAGGCCCTCGCTGTAGCGGCGGCCTTTCATCAGGCGTCCCGTAAACGAATCAACAATCACAACCTGTCCGTCTTCTACAACGTAGTCAACGTCCTTTTGCATCGCAGCGTGTGCTTTTAGGGACTGGTTGATATGGTGGTTGAGCGCGACATGCTTCACATCAAACAGGTTATCAATGCCGAACGCTTTTTCCGCTTTCGTCATTCCTTCCTCAGTCAGCTGTACACCCTTTGTTTTGATATCAAACGTATAATCCTTCTCTGCTTTTAATGTGCGGACAAAAGCATTTGCCTGTACGTACAGCTTAGTGGATTTTGCAGCTTGTCCAGAAATGATAAGCGGCGTTCTCGCTTCATCAATTAAAATAGAGTCAACTTCATCTATTACCGCAAAATGAAGCGGGCGCTGAACCATCTGCTCTTTATAAAGAACCATATTGTCACGTAAATAGTCGAAGCCAAGCTCGTTGTTTGTGGAGTAAGTAATGTCCGCGGCATAAGCTTCCCGCTTTTCTTCTTTTGACAGTGAGTTTAAATTCAATCCGACAGTCAAACCGAGAAACTCGAAAATTTCCCCCATTTGCTCAGCATCACGGCTCGCCAAGTATTCGTTGACAGTCACGATGTGAACGCCTTTTCCTGTTAACGCGTTTAAATAAACAGGCAGAGTAGACGTTAACGTTTTCCCTTCCCCTGTTTTCATTTCCGCGATATTTCCGTCATGAAGCGCTACGCCCCCCATGAGCTGGACTTTGAACGGAAACATGCCGGTTACGCGGCGTGAAGCTTCCCGAACAACGGCGAATGCTTCAACAAGAAGATCATCGGTTGTCTCCCCTTTTTCAAGGCGCTCTTTAAATTCAATCGTTTTATGTTTTAGTGCATCGTCAGTGAGATTTTCATAGTCTCCGCGAATCGCATCAATATCGTTAGCTACTTTTTCGTATCTGTTCAGCGTACGTTTTGTTGGATCAAACATTTTATTTAAAATTCCAAGCATTTATAACGCTCCTCTATCTTCACATGCCTGATGTGCAGGCATGTATAAATAATTTACTAGCCCATGTATACCTCTCATTATCATATCATACCTTGGGTTATTTCCAAAGAATTTGCAAATAAGAAAAAACAAAAACCTTCCGTGTCGATCACGGAAGGTTGCTCTTCATTATTCAGTCGGTTCAATCAAGCCATATTTCCCATCATTTCTGCGGTATACAACATTTGTAAGGTTTGTTTCCGCATTGGTGAAAACAAAGAAATTGTGGCCAAGCATATTCATTTGCAAGATTGCTTCTTCACTGTCCATCGGTTTTAAATTAAATCGTTTCTGACGGACAATGTCCAGGCTATCCACGTCTTCTATTTCATCTTGAACCGCAATATCTGTATCAGAGCCGAGACCATTCGCTAATAGATATTTTGGAGAGCCCTGCTCACGGAATTTGCGGTTTACTTTCGTTTTATGCTTACGGATTTGACGTTCCAGTTTGTTTGTTGCGAGATCAATTGCGTTGTACATATCCTCGTTATGCACCTCAGACCGAAGCGCCAGATCTGTCATCGGAATCGTAACCTCAACTTTAGACTCCTTGTCATTGTAAAACTTCAAGTTGACGTTCACATCGGCATTCACGCTATGGTCAAAATAACGCTCCAGCTTGCCGATTTTCTTCTCGACATGATCCTTTAACGCGGGTGTCACTTCAATATTTTCTCCTCTGATGTTATAGTTCATCAAAGAACGCCTCCCTTTTATTAAGGATATGTATCTATTTCTCCTTTACCCTTCACAATCCCTGCCCAAACGTAAATTTTTTGTGAAAAATCAGTGAACTTTGTCGAATGATGTTTTATATGCTGCAGTTATGGGCGGTTATGAGGTATATGTATATGCTGTTTGTAAGAAACAAATACCTCATCCTCGCCTAAATTAATTGATGACAAAGGGCTCCATACATTGATGAATGGACAGCATCCATTTTCTATAATGAATCAGAAAATGTTCTTTTAAATACTCGAAAAACTCATGAGAGGGAAAAGAGAAAGAAACCAATTGGTCAAACTCCGCAAAAATTTCGTCAAATGCTTTAATACTACATTCAGCACACCCCGTATTCATAATAAAAAGAAGGGTTGAATGTGATGAATCCAAATAAAAAAAGGCTTGGATCAGATCTTGGTAGATCCGATCCCCTTCAGTTTTTGATAAATTCTGTTCAGCCTCTATCAAATAACACAGCCCTTCTTCAATGGTAAAAAGAAGATGATAATAAGCTGATAAAAGCGTATAATCTTCAATGCTCTTCACGGCACTCACCTATTTACGCTTGTCATAATATCTGCCGTCTATCGTGATGTTGTTATAAGGATTTAAATACGTCGTATGCATCGTCCGTTTTCTTTTCACTTGCTGGAGCTCGTCTGCGATCGACTGCTTAAGTCTTCCCATTTCATTCACAATAAGCTGATCCCATGTCAGAACCAGTTTCATCTGCTTCCGTTCTTCTTCTGAAAGCGGCGGAGAGATCTCCTGAATAAGTTCTGCCCGTTTAGCCACAAAGTCTTCGATTTCCGTTAAAAGTTCATCGCTTTCCGGTGTATCTTGTATATGTGACAGCATACTCTTCGTCTCAGTGTATAGTCGATCTATGTTGTTCATGCCATTCCGCCTGATCCGTGCCGGTCCTTCCGCTCACTTTGAATGGCTTGTTTCCATGCATCGCGAAAATCTGTTACATAGCCTTCAACCTCAGCCAGCATGCTCGTATCACTTTTGATATTTGCCTGCACCAATCTTCGATACATATAGTCGTACATCGCGCCCAGGGAATTGGAAAGCTCAATGTTACGGTTCAGTGTAAAATTTAATTCCTGTATGATATTTTGCGCCTTGATCAGATTCTCATTTTTACGTTCCATATCATCATTCTCGATAGCCTGGGATGCAAGTCTTATAAATTTCAAACAGCCATTATACAGCATTAGCGTCAGTTCACCGGGTGTAGCCGTATTCACTGAATTTTGCTGATAAGCTGTATAAGGATTTTGGATCGCCATGTGTCATCCTCCAAATTACTTTTATTGTACAAGAAGCTGTGATAAATAGGACGCTTGTTCATTCATTTTTTGAATCGCAGAATCCATTGCACTGAATTTTTTATAGTACCGGTTTTCAACCGTATTCAATCGGTCCTGCATTTTAGAGATATCAGTGTTAATCGTGTTTATATTTTTACCGATTAAGTAGTTATCAGTTCCCATTGTCGAGTTGCCGGCTTTTGCTTCTATACTTTTCACTGTGCTTTTCAGTGTATCGCCGATGCGTTTCATAATCCCTTTTTCACTATAAGGGCTGCTGTTCGTTCCGCTTGTAAATAAAGCGGCAACACTTTTCGGGTCTTCTTGTATTTTTGCCTTTAGTTTTGTTTCATCAATCTCTAAATGCCCCCGCAATTGGTATGTGCTTGAAGTTGTGATACCAAACTCAGTCAATTGATGTGTTTTTCCATCAGCCGTTACTTGAGAATAAAAATCCGTTCTCATTTGGTTCGTACCCGTACTTATACTGGTATCATTTCTCAGCAAACCGCTTTTTGCCTTCTCTTCCCAGAGTTCTACCTCTTTATCGGACATTGCTTCTTTTTGTTCACTCGTCAACGGCGTATAGTCTCTGTATTTTTCTTCGTGCAGCTTTTCATTCAGGCTGTCTACCAATTCATTGTATTTATTTACAAATTCTTTAATTTGATTAAAAATCCCGTCAACATCAGTAGAAACAGATGTAGTAACAGGGCCTGTGGTTGCTGTTGTATTTTTGAGCGAGTAGGTAACACCGTTAACCGTAAAGTTGTTTGTCAGCTTCTCCATTTCAAAGCCATCGATTGTGACTTTTGCATTTGTTCCTTCTTTGTGTGCAATAAGCTTATTATCAGCGTCTAAGGAAAAACCAAGCTGGCCGGACATAAAGTCGGCTGTAGCTGAGTCTGCTGCCTGTATGCTGCCTCCTGCGCCTGTTGCTTTAGAAGAAAACGCAATCGTTTCTACATACTCGGTACCATTCCAAATTTTATCTTTAAAGGCTGATACTCCGAGATCAGAGGTGTTAATTTTAGAAATCACATTATCAATCGTATCAGCGCTCGTCACACTGATGTTGACGGTTTTTGCCGTTGTCTCGCCAGGCGCAACAACATTAAATGCCAAATTATAGTCGCCTTGAGTGTATCCCGCATAATTATCGGCCTTATACGTTGCCGCCGTTGCCAAGTTTGCTACTTCAATCGTAGAAGAAGAGTTTGGCGCGCTTACAGTTCCTGTAGCAGTTAACACAGACTCATTGGAGCTTGTCACAGTTTTGCTCTGATACGTACTCGGATATGTCAGCGTATTTTTAGACATATAATCTTGCAATTCTTTTATTTTCGTATTTACTTCCCGATAGCTGTCACGCTGCCATTCAAGCGTCTGCTTTTTTTGCGTCAGCCTGTCAAGCGGCGCTCTTTCTGTCTGCATCAGTTTTGAGACGATATCATCTATATCCATTCCTGACGCCAAACCTGTTATTCTCATGACCATTTCAAACACTCCTCATCTACTTTTTTTCATCTACAAACAACCCAAGAAATTCAGTCATAGCCGCATAAAAATCAAGCCACTGTTTCGGCGGAATTTCGCGGATGACTTCATTTGTAGAGTCCTCTATTACCTTTACATAGTATTCATTTAACTTTTCGTGGAGCTCAAACTTCAGGTGAACTTGCGAAGGTTCCAAAAGCTTGTTCATTTCCCCTACCGTTTCAGCGAGATTGGCATATGAAACTTGCTGAACAGGAACCTCATTCTCATGATCTTTTTGATTATGTATTTGAGTATCATAACGATCCCAAACAGGTTGTAACGTAGTGAGCCTTTCAATATTCAATTGATCATCCCCTATGCCCCAATCTACCGTTTATATCGACTGAGTAGAGAGAAGATTACACATATTTTTGGAAAAAAACTCATCCATTTTAGATTTCTTGTTTAGATATACTTTTATCAAGCTAGCGGGCAATCCGGTTATTATATCATGAGTTAGTGACAACAAGAGGAATGATTCGGAGATAAGAATATAAAGTAAAAGACCCCGGCAAACGCCAAGGTCCTTTTAAAATTAACGTAACAATTGAAGTACGTTTTGTGGCTGTTGGTTCGCTTGCGCAAGCATCGCTTGAGAAGCTTGAGAAAGAATGTTGTTCTTTGTGAACTCGCTCATCTCTTTCGCCATGTCAACGTCACGGATACGAGACTCAGCAGCTGTTAAGTTTTCACCAGAAGCGCTCAAATTGTTAATTGTGTGCTCTAGACGGTTTTGTACCGCACCAAGTTTAGAACGTTCGCTAGAAACACTTGTAATAGCAGTATCAATTTTAGCGATCTCAGTGTCAAAATCAAAAGTAGTTGCTGACACATCAATAGCGTTTACTCCTAATGTTGTTGCATCCATTGAGCCAATAGTAACATTAATGTTTTGTCCAGCATTTGCACCGATTTGGAAAGTGAATCCAGCAGTTTCAGTTCCATCTAATAACTTTTTGCCGTTAAATTCAGTACGATTAGAAATACCATCAATCTCTTGAACTAAAGCATCCATTTCATCTTTAATTGCAGTTAAATCTTCTGTTTGCTGTGTTCCAGTGTTTCCTGCTTGAACAGTAAGTTCACGCATACGTTGAAGAATCGCGTGAGTTTCAGTCAATGCACCCTCAGCTGTTTGGATAAGAGAAATTCCGTCTTGAGAGTTTTTAGAAGCCATTTCAAGACCTCTGATTTGTCCTCTCATTTTTTCAGAGATCGCAAGACCTGCTGCGTCATCTCCCGCACGGTTGATACGAAGACCTGAAGAAAGTTTCTCCATGTTTTTTTGTGCTGCACCGTTATTTGAACCTAAACGGTTTAATGTGTTAAGCGCTGCGATATTGTGGTTAATTCTCATTGTTTTGTTCCTCCCTGAATATGTTTTTGGCACGTCCTTGTGCCTCATTTTTTTATAACTGGCGGAGTTTTTCGCGCCTCCTGCCGGCTACATCATTAATATCGGATTATCACTGATTTTGTTAATAGAAAAATAAAAAAATCCTCACTTTTTTTGTGAGGATAATGCGGAGATGACATCGCCGGATAACGCTGCCGCGCGGTTGTTTTCTTCCTGAATAGTTAAGTATATTTCTTTCCGGTGAATATCAATATGCTTTGGGGCTTCAATTCCCAGCTTCACTTGATCACCTTCAACCGAAATGACTTTCACTTCAATATCAGCACCTATTTGAATCGCTTCGTTTATTTTCCGCGATAAAACTAGCATGATTCTCCTCCAATCGGATGCTTTGTCGTATATGAGGAGTCGTGTAAAACGACTTGCTTAGCCTTCATGTTCTTGCGATTCACAATAATGGGAGCCAGTAAATTGGCAGTCGATTTTTCGAACGGCTCAGCCATTGTCAATATGGTCATGACTTCCACGTCTTCAATGTTATCAATATCCAAAAGCTCGGCGGTTGATGCATCAAGGTCAAATTCATAGTTCTTAAAAAAGATGAACGGACTGACAACAATGAACGCAAGATTTTCTGAAGTGACGGACTGCAGCGCCACGAATGGAGAGTCTTCTGACAGCGGAAGAATAACGAACTGTTTTTCTTCTAAAAAGCCTGGAATCCCGCTTTCAAAAAGAATAATTTGTTCTTCTTTTACGTTCATTTGGCCATGGTACTTCGTTTGAATGATCATTGTTCACGATCCTTTTCTGTTTACTTTTCGGATGATTCTTTCGGGTATTCTACATCTATTTTTAAATCAGGGTATTGCAGCATGTCAACCTTAACGTTCCCCGGCGTATAATCCACAATTGGCTTATTCGGTTCAGCCTGAATGACAGGCTTTTGCGGCGTAATCTGAATATCAAGCTGTGACGGGGTATATTGTATTTTCACTCTTGAAAGAGAAGGAGCATAATGTTCGCCTAATTGAATTTGTTGCATTTCAGAGTTCCTCTTTGCTTGTGAAGCAATTGGATTCCCTTTGTTTTCAATTCTCATAAGCTCCTCTCCTTCTTCTACAGTTCGGGCTATTCCCGCCATTACATCCTCCTGCCCTTGTTGTGCGGCTTCTTCAATTCTTTTGAAAACATGCTTTCTGTCTAATTCTTCCCATGCTTGCGTTTGGTCAATCGTGAGTTTTCCAGGCGTCACCGTTATTTCCATTTCCGCGCTTGGCTGTTCAATTTCGAGATCGGCTTGCGGCTGCTCCATTTTTAAGGTGGCGGGCGTCGTCGTTAAACCGATTTTCCCTTGAACACTGTGCATAATCAATCTGGGAATTTGCATCACTCTACCTCCTAAACTATAAAAAAAGCGAACTCCTGAGAGCCGCTTACTTTAAAAAGTCAATCAATGTAGGCTGAACAATTTGCGCATTTACAGCAAGGGTAGCCCTATGCACGCTTTGCTGCGCAATAAATTCTGTTATTACTTTTTCCAGTTCTACATCTTCATTGTCAGACAACACTTTTGTAGCTGTTTCTTCTTGAGCTGAGAGTCTAGTATTAATCAGTTCAAGACGATTATATCTTGCTCCGAGATCAGAGCGTTCAGCGCTCATGCCGCTAGAAAATTGATCAATATCCTCTAAAACATTGTCCATGCCATCGAGTGAGTCGGAACTAAGTGCTTGCTCAAATGAGTCAAGCATTTCAAATACATTCTGTCCGCTTTCAGACGTGCCCCCAAAGGCTGACTTTGGATCTGAATTCACTTTTAAGTTCATATTATTTGATATATTGACCACAACATCAGCAGTATCGGAAATGGTATAAGTTCCATCTCCGTTATCAGTAACCGGAGGCGTGTCTGAATTCGTCCCATTAAAGATATATCTGCCGTTCACTTGTGTATTCGCAATTTTTAAAAGCTGATCCTTTAACTGCTTTACTTCTACGCCAATCGCTTGTCGCTCATCTTCACCATTTGTGTCATTTTCAGCCTTAATAGCTAAATCTTTGACTTTCGCTAAAATGTCAATTCCTTCAGTAATGTTTGTTTCTGAGTTTTCAAGCCAGGTAAAAGCTTGAGAAGCATTACTTTGATATTGCTGAACTTGAGATAATTGCGTATGGTATTTTAAGCTTTTCATAGCTACGACAGGATCGTCGGATGCTTTTGAGATTTTTTTTCCTGAAGAAATCTGTGATTGAAGATTATCCAGCTTCGAGTAGCTTGAACCGATATATCTCAATGAGTTTTGCTGAATCATGCCTTGTGTGACTCTCATTTGATCTACCTACCTTCCTCCGACACCCATGCCGTTAATCACTTTATCAAGGATTTCGTCTTGTAAAGTCACCATTCTCGCAGCAGCATTGTATGCGTGTTGGAATTGAATCATATTCGTCATTTCTTCATCTAAAGAAACCGCGCTCATTTGCTGACGGTTGATGTCGGCGTCATTAAGCTGTGTTTCAGTATTAGACGCGAGCCGATTCGCTTCTTGCGCTTTAATTCCAAGCTCGCCAATCAGTCCCGCATAGAAATCCAGCACACTTGTTTTTGTGCCATTAATGGTAATATCACCAGTTAAAACATTCGCTAGCTTTGTTGCATTCGCATTGTCATTGGCAGCGCCAGTTAGTGAGAAAGCAATGTTCGCGCCTTTTGAATCTAATATGCTGTCAGCAATTTTAATCTTGCCCGCTGCTCCTTTTGCCGGCTCAGATTCGCCTCCGGTAAAATCAAAAAAGTTACCGCCTTGCTCTCCGCTTTTGGTCAAACCATTTTTGTGAACCTCATTGAAAGCTTTGGCGAAATCAAGCGCCATATTATCAAGGTCAGAAAGCATATTCGGGTACGCGCCCTTTACTTCGCCGCCTGCTGTTACATATCCGTAAGATTCTATAAATCCTAAAAGAGACCCTTTACTGCTGAATGACCCAGCCTGTACAGCAGCGCCTCCGATTGAAATACTTGATACTAAACCCGTTCCATTATCATAATTGGCTGCGAGTTCAGAAACCTCATAATTTTTACCGTCCAAAACAGTTCCCAGCGACTGTTTATTTTTATCAATGATTTCAATTGATACAGTTCCTTCAGCAGAAGCAAGTGCATTCCCGCCTGATTTGTTATAGCTGAGTTTGATATCAACCATTGAAGATAATTTATCGATCAGCACATCCCGCTGGTCATATAAACCATTCGGAATAAGCCCGACTGGCTCCACTTGCGCAATTTGCTTATTTAAGCTGTTTAATTGAGAAAGCAGAGAATTGACATCTAATACAGTAGTATCCAGCTCCGCTTTTAAGTTTGTTTGGACATTTGTAAGTGATTCAGACAGGTAATTAAACGTTTCTGCTAAAGCTTTTCCTTTTTCAGCAACAACCGAACGCGCGCTGTCTTCATTTGTATTGTTTGATAACTCCTGAAGGGAATTCCAAAATGAATTGAGCACACTGTTTAAGCCGCTCTCATCCATCTCATTTAAGATGCCTTCCATTTGGGACAAAGCCTTGGCCTTAGTGTCGTAGTAACCGGCACTGTTGTTTTGGAGGCGGTATTGGTAGTCAAGAAAGATATCTCTAATTCTCTCAACTGATTTGCCTTGAACACCCGTTCCTATTTGTCCCGCGGTTTTTTCTGCGTTTTTTGATACAGCAGGAAAATAGTCAGTTGCTTCCAATGAGACCCGCTGTCTTGTATAACCGTCTGTATTGGCATTTGCCACGTTATTTGCAGTAGTGCTTAACGCTGCTTGCTGAGCGCTTAACGCCCGCCTTGCAGTTTCAAGCCCCATAAAGGTAGATGTCATGTTCTGAATTCCTTTCTGCTAAGCTTTTGAATCAAATAGCTTCATTCGGCTGCTCTTCGGAAGCTCAGCTTTAATTGATTTGCTGTAATTGAAGTTATTTTCCTTAGGAACCAGCATATCGTACGAAATTGAAATGAATTGCAGCGCGTCTCTCGTGAGCTGCCTATTCATCTCATTCACTTCCTTCAGACGTCCGATAGCGTTAGAAAGAGACTCATATAGTTGTTCCAGCTCTTCCTTTTCACTGCCTGAAGTTTTGGCGATACATGCGGAAATGGTGTTGTTTTCACTGTATCCGAGAAAGGCGGAAGTTGCTTTGATCCGGTCATCTTCTGTCTGTCCGATTGCTTGTATATATTTTTGCTCTTTTGTCAAAATGTTAGAAAGCTCTTTCGTTTTGCCGGCCTTGAGCGCTTCCGTCTTTTCCTGAGACAGCGTGAGCAGGTGCTCATGAAGAACGCAAAGTCGCTTCAATTGGTCAATAATTGGCTTTGCTGACATGGGCTTTCTCCTTTTTATTGCTTTTTATAAAAATTAACAATATTTTTCGCTATATGATTAGCGTCTACTTTGTATGACCCGTTTTCAATTTGCGCTTTTAGCTGCGCAATTTTTTCCTGACGCGAACCAGTGACTGCATCAGATGCATGTTGCATTTCTTTAGCCTGTGATGAAATCTCAATTTTATCTTGAGGCTGTGCAGCATTTTTTTGCACCGCTTGCTTTTCATATTTTTTTTGGTATGGATTAACGGATTGTGTTCCAAATTGATTGATTTTCATAGGATTCCTCTCGCTTTCCGTTGCAGTCTTTAAACAATCTAACCCTTTTATCGACTGCGGTTTCAGTTAGTTTAGGGAATCAGCTGTTTTTGGTATTATAGGCATAGTACGTGTCTTTTTTACTATTTTCCCTTTCGGTTTTCAGTGTATCTTCATGGTCCAAATGATCCATTTGAGCCTTTATATCTGACTGGCAAGCCTTGCAGAACTTGCCTTCTCGAATCGATGTCCCGCACCTCTCACATGGGTATGCCAAATTAGGAAGATGAGTGATTTGAATCCGTTTCTGCCTGATGAATTTCAATATCAGCTCTTCTTCTACACCTGTTTCCTCTGTTATGCGGTCCAAAGTTGATTTCCGATTTTCCTGTTTTCTTAAAAACTTATATACAGTCTCAAATGACTTTTCTTCTTCCTTAATACACGCCTGACATACAGTTTGCAGCTTTGTTTTTAAAAATAAAGTATTGCATTTTGGGCAATTCGCCAGTTCTCCCATCTTCTTTTCTCCTTATTCGATAATATACCTGTTAATTTCTAGTGATTATATCGGCAGAAAAACAGAATCATTTAGCTTCTGATCAAGGTAAAAGATGCCACAGAACCGGCTTTCCCCTTCTCTAATAAGCAGCGGGCTGCAAAATGCAAAGTAGCGCCTGTTGTATAAAGATCGTCTATTAAAATGATATTCATACCTTCGACTGAATTGTTTTTTGTATCAAAAAAATGCTCTGAAAGCAGGCGTTCTGCTTTCGTTTTCTTAGACTGTTTCTCATTATTCAAGCGGAAGAGGGCACGGCGGATAGGACGGTCTAAGCATTCTGCGAGGAGCTGTGCCTGATTAAATCCACGCTCCTTTTCCCGTTCCTTGCTCAGCGGAATAGGAACGAGAACAACATGCTTATCGGGGTAAACCTTTGAGAAGGTTGAAGAGAAATCACTTTTAAATGCATTTATGATTTCTGCATCTCCTCTAAATTTAAAACGGGAGAGTGTTTCTTTCATCATATCATTATATGTGTAAACTGAACGGTTTTGGCGCAGCAGCAAGCTGTCATTCATCTATAATTTCCACGTCTCGCAATCCTTGCATAGCTCATGAATGGATTGAGGCTTGCCGCATAGCGGGCAGATATGCCCTGTGATTTTTTTGAATTTGCTTCTGCAGAAATGACAGACCTTTTCTTCAAGCTTTAATAAAAAAAGAGCTCTCCATGTAACAGGTTGAGAAAATGGCGTATCACATAATAGACAGATCAGTTTATGAATCCCCCCTCCCGCTTCTTTTGGCATAATTCGTTTGGACTATCTGAAATCACCGCAGCAGATTCAGCCAAAATCACAAGCATAGCCGTATTTTTTTGTTTATCTACCAACTCAGCTTTCGTATATGCGACCTTTTTAAGATCAGTAACATAAGATGGTCTTACTTGATTCAAAGAAAGTGCCAATACATCGTTTTTGCATACTTGGCAAGTGCAAGTCATATGAAGCTGGTCCATATATCGGTCGAGCAGTTCTTTCATTATGATTTCTTTGGAATTGACAAGCATTTTTACAGCCCCTCATCATCAGTTATATGAGTATACTGTACCATGTTTTCAAATAATGGCTAGTCTGTTCTTTCATTTTTTTCCGCCAAAGCATTCATTTCTTTTATATGCTTTCTTGCATCCAGCATACTTTTTGTTTTTCCGTAGTGAAAGAAAATAACATCGCCGTCCGCGTATTCTTTATGCCGGCCGGTTCTTCCTGCGATTTGCACAAGTGCGCTTTCCGTAAAGATAGGTGATTCCGCTCCTAATATCCCTGTTTGCACCTTATGAACCGTAACGCCTCTTTCTAATATTGTTGTTGTGATTAAAAGATCAAGCTGACCATCTCTGAATTGCTGTACTTTTTCTTTTCTGTCCTTATCTTCCGCATGAACAGACGCCGTTCGGCAATGAATATCTTTAAAGCAGGCCGCTGCCTTTTCTAAAACAGAAACGGAGGGAACAAATAAAAACACAGGCCTCCCTTCTTTCACATGAAACTCTATCCATCTTTTTACCGCTGGCGGGATTTTATTTCGGATTAATTTCTTTTTCCAGTTTCCGCACCATAGAAAACGCGGTTCTGGAAGAGGCTTCTGATGGTGTCTTGCTGGAATGCGAATTGAATGCAGCTGTCCGTTCAGTGTTTTTCTTTTTAGTTCTTTAGAAGGTGTTGCACTTAAATAAACCAGGGTGCTGTTTTTCTTTTTGGCTTTTTGAACAGCGAATTGAAGAGTTGGATCAGCGGAATACGGAAAAGCATCAACTTCATCAACGATGATAACATCGAATGCGTCTTTATATCGCAAAAGCTGATGTGTAGTGGAAATCACAAGAGGAGATAGACGCCCTTTGTCCTCGCTGCTCCCGTATAGTGCCGCAATGTCAGCGCCCTGAAAAGCGGCCTTGAGCCTTGGAGCAAGCTCTAATACAACATCGGTGCGGGGTGTCGCAATACATACACGCAGTCCTTGATTTAATGCTGACTCTATACCGGGGAATAATAGCTCTGTTTTGCCAGCGCCGCAAACTGCCCAGATGAGGAGTTCTTTTTTTCTGGATATTGCTTCAATTAAAACATTGGCGGCTTTTTGCTGTCCGCTTGAGAGCTCGCCATTCCAAGTCAGCTTGATAGGCTTCCAATGGAGTTCATCCTCCTCTTTCCATGAATATAAAGGCACTTCCTCACTTACTCTTCCCATCATGACACAGGAACGGCAATACAGCTGCTTCTTTCCAGATGTGTGATAAAAAGAAAAATAACGCTGATCACTTTGGCCGCACCTATTACACCTATACTCCCGTTTATTTTTGGATATTGAGTTTTGAGCGCCAATATAGCCGTTCTTGATATGCCATTCAATCAGCTCATCGGAAAATGGGACTTCAGTTCTGAGCAAATGACGGCCTTGAAGCGTCTGCTGTAATTCTTTTGAGAAAGTCATATTCATAGCACCGGCTCCTTTCGAGAAAGTATGGCTGATTGAATATTTTCTGTCCAGTGGTCAAAATATGAATATAAAAAAATCTCCGTTGCTAAAACGGAGATTTCACGTTATTGAAAACACCAGCAAATTCCAAGCGCGCCCTCACCCAAATGAGTGCCGATTACCGCTCCAAAATAACTGTTATAAAATTCGACATGGGGATATTTTGCAGAAAGCTCCTCAATGATTTTCGCTGCTTCTTCTTCTCGATTAGCGTGAATAACAGCAACGCGCATAGGCAATCCTTTACTCGCATCCTCGTCTAAAAGCTCATAAATTCGTGAAATTGCTTTTTTACGTGTGCGAATCTTCTCAAAAGGCACAATTACCTTATTGTCAAAGTGAAGAATAGGCTTTACCTTTAGAAGACTCCCAATAAAGGCCTGGGCACTGCTTAATCGTCCGCCCCGCTGAAGATGCGCTAAATCATCTACCATAAAATACGCCCGAACTGTTTTTTTCATTTCTTCCAGTTCTTTTATGATATCTTCCGGTGATGACGCTCCATTTTTGATTAATTCAGCAGCTTTAAGAGCATAAAAACCTTGAGCCAAACAGCTGATCTCTGAGTCAAATGGATACACGTTAATATTTTCCACCATTGCGTCAGCCGCTGCTGCACTGCTGAACGTGCCGCTTATTCCGCTGGAAAGATGGATACTGATAACCGCATCATAAGACTTGCCAAGCTCTTCATACAAAGCGATCAGCTCGCCGATTGGCGGCTGTGAAGTCGTGGGAAGCTCAGTATGTTTCTTTACTTCCTCGTAGTAGCTTCTCCAGTCCAATTCGATTTCTTCACGATATGTTTCTTCACCAAACACAACCTGGAGTGGGATCATATGTATTTGATGTTGTTCACGCATTTCTTGCGGGATATATGCCGTGCTGTCTGTTACGACTGCAATATTCATAGATTCGATACCTGCCTTATTGCTTAATAAATCTATTGTAAGCGAAACGGCAGACTAAAAAAAGACCTGCCTAATAAAAGGCAAGTCTCGTAATTATACTATCTCATTTCTACCCAGCCATTTTTAATGGCGACCACAACGGCTTGCGTCCGGTCGTTTACATTCATTTTCTGCAAGATATTGCTCACATGGTTTTTGACGGTTTTCTCACTGATAAACAATGATTCACCGATACCGCGGTTGCTTTTTCCGTCTGCAAGCATCTGCAGCACTTCACATTCCCGTCTAGTTAAGATATGTAATGGTCTGCGGATTTCAGGGTAGACCTCATGCTGAGGGTGTGCAGAAACTCCGCTTGTTGCAAGACGGCGAAATTCGTTAACGAGGTTGTGAGTAACCTTCGGATGAAGATAAGAACCTCCCTCGGCAACTACTTTAACCGCTTCAATTAATGTATCGGCATCCATCTCTTTCAGCAGATAACCTCTCGCGCCGGTTTTCAGGGCATGTGTTACATAATTTTCGTCATCGTGAATTGATAGAATAATTACTTTAGATTCAGGATACAGCTCTACAAGCTGTTTTGTAGCTTCCACACCATTTACGTTTGGCATATTGATATCCATGATCACAACATCAGGATGATAGTGCTCGACAATACGAGCCGCTTCATCTCCGTCGTCCCCTTCGGCTACCACTTCAAAGGTAGGTTCAAAATCCAATATCCGTTTAACACCTTCACGAAATAACTGATGGTCGTCGATAATAACAATGTTTACTTTAGTCACAAGCCACGCCTCCTTTTATTATTGTTCTATATACGCTAGCATTCGGTCAATATGCCATTTGGCTCTATTTTACAAATCATAGTCAAAGAGATAACGGAACCTTGATCATAATAAATGTCCCAAGACCTATTTTCGAATCTATTGTGATGGTTCCTTCCAATAAATCTACTCTTTCTTTCATGCCAAGCAAGCCGAATGATTTGTTTTTCTTCTCTTTCGCTTCCTTCAGGTCAAACCCTTTGCCGTTATCTTTTATCATTAAAATCACAAAATCCTTTGTGATCTCAACTTTGACAGTAATTTCTTCAGATTCGGAATGCTTTAGTGCATTAGACACAGCTTCCTGTGCGAGCCTGAATAACGCCACTTCAAACTGGGGCGCAAGCCGCCTATCCTCTGTATCACCGATGCACTGAAAATGTATTTTAACATTACCGTTATATTCCTCTGTTGTATATAGATATTTTCTCAAAGTTGGAATCAGACCCAGATCATCAAGGGCCATCGGTCTTAAATCATATATAATCCTTCTTACTTCGTAAAGAGCATTTCGCACATTTTGACGGAGATTTTTAATTTCTTGGAAACCGTCCTCAGTGCCGCGGTCACGGAAAATCCGCTCGATTAATTCCGATCTCATCATCACATTTGCCAGCATTTGAGCCGGTCCGTCATGAATTTCTCTTGAGACCCTTTTTCGTTCTTCTTCCTGCGCTTCAATAATTCTCAAGCCAAAATCCTGTTTTGCCTGAGCATCAGCAAGAAGCAGTCCGACTTCGCGCAAATCCTGATTCAAGTAGTTAAGGACAACTGTAATTTGGCTTACTAATGATTCCGACCGTTCAATGATTTCCTGAAGGCCTAACAATCTGCGCTCTAAATCATCCCGGCGTTCGCGCAGCTGCTTCTCTCGCTGCTGGATCATCGTCAATTCCACCTGCAGCTTATGGGCTTTTTCGTAAGCAGTGCGAATTTCCTCCTCGCTGAATCGATGAAAATTGCGGCTGACCTCGGATAAACGGTTTCTCGCATGGCGGGTTTGCACTTCTAGTTTATCGCCTAGCTCGATCACTTCATAAACCTGCTGTTTAATCTGTTTTAGTTCTTCAACCAGCTGTTCATACTGCTGGCGTGACTGTTCCCCGATTTGAAAAACCTCGTCCTTGCTCCCGTCAACGGTTTTCAGCATCTTCATCAAAATAGAATCCAAAACTTTGGAATCCATCTTTGTTTTATTCATAATTTCCCTCCGTCACGGCGTTGTTATATATTTTTATTATAAATGTAATTGATCTGCAATTTATGTCGAATTATAATGAAAGAATGCGTATATTCTAGAAAAAAACAATTTTATATACCTTCTATTCTTTATGATACCAAAATACGCACAAAAATTCTAAAGACTGTACGAATTTGTATAGGCAGTCTTTTATGCTTAGCAGGGGGTCAGCAAGCATGCTGCACAGCTATTTTACTGTGAAAGAAGCAGGAGAACACGAGATTGTTATAGAAAAATCGCGTTTTATCTGTCATTTAAGCCGTGTTTCTACTGAACAAGAGGCACAGGAGTTTATACAGAAAATAAAAAAACAGCACTGGAATGCAACTCATAATTGCTCGGCTTACGTCATTGGCGAAAACGACCATATCCAAAAAGCCAATGATGATGGAGAACCAAGCGGCACAGCGGGAGTGCCGATGCTTGAAGTATTAAAAAAACGCGGCCTTAAAGATACTTGCGCCGTTGTTACACGATACTTCGGAGGCATTAAACTTGGGGCCGGCGGATTAATTCGCGCTTATGGGAAATCAGTGTCTGAAGGATTAAATCATATAGGTGTTGTAGAACGTAAGCTCATGCGGGTCATGCATACTTCCGCGGATTACACGTGGCTCGGCAAGATTGAAAATGAACTAAGAGAATCACAATTTCTGCTAAAGGACATCCATTATGCCGAACATGTTGAATTCGAAGTATACGTGGAAGAAAAAGAAACAAACGCGTTTTCTGAGTGGATGACAGAACTGACAAATGGAAAGAGTGATATTAAAGAGGGAGAGTTGACGCACCTTGAAAAAGCCGTCAATCACATAAAGGAGACTGAATAATGACTGAACGCGTTAGAGTGCGTGTGCGAAAGAAGAAAAAGAGCAAACGCAGGAAAATTTTAAAAAGAATGATGTTATTATTCACCCTTGCCTTATTGGTGGTCGTAGGGCTTGGAGGATATAAACTTTATAAAACCATTAGCGCTGCGGATGATTCATATGATGCTCTTTCCCGCGGAAATAAATCAAATCTTCGCAGTGAAGTTGTTGATATGAAGAAAAAGCCGTTTTCTATTTTATTTATGGGGATAGAGGATTACGCGACCAAAGGACAAAAAGGGAGAGCAGACTCTCTTATTGTCGTTACCCTGGATCCCAAAAATAAAACCATGAAAATGCTGAGTATTCCGCGTGATACACGTGTGCAATTAGCCAGTAACACAACCGGAAGCAAAACAAAGATTAATGCCGCTTACAGCAAAGGCGGAAAAGATGAGACAGTTGAAACTGTTGAAAACTTCTTGCAAATCCCGATCGATAAATATGTCACAGTTGATTTTGACGGATTTAAAGATGTTATTAATGAAGTTGGCGGTATTGATGTAGATGTGCCGTTCGATTTTGATGAAAAAAGTGACGTGGACGAAAGCAAACGGATTTACTTCAAAAAAGGCGAGATGCATTTAAACGGCGAAGAAGCCTTGGCGTATGCCCGTATGAGAAAACAGGATAAACGCGGAGACTTTGGCCGTAATGACAGACAGAAACAAATCTTAAATGCGCTGATTGACCAAATGTCAAGTGCAAGCAACATTGCTAAGATTGATAAAATCGCTGAAAAAGCAAGCGAAAACGTTGAAACCAACATTCGCATTACGGAAGGTTTAGCGCTGCAGCAGATTTACAGCGGCTTTACCAGTAAGAAAATCGATACGTTGAGCATTACAGGATCTGATTTATATCTAGGGCCGAACAACACATATTATTTTGAACCAGACGCCGCAAATCTGGAGATTGTCAGAAAAACGCTCCAAGATCATTTACATTATAGTCCAGATACAAACAGCACCGGCACAGATGAAAGCACAACAACTGACGGTACGACGTATTCGAATGACGGCAGCACAAACTCAAACAGTACAACGGATTCATCCTATTAAAAAATGCCCGATCTTCTTTAGAGATCGGGCATTTTTGCGCAGAAAAAACTCCGGCATCTTCGCCGGAGTTTTTAGTTTCGTTTCACCAGCCGTTTATAAAACTTCGTAAACGGCTTAAATTTTTCATTCACGAGTCCTGTCACTTCTGCTATGATTTGCATAAAAAGAATTAAAATAAAGATAATAAACAAAGAGAGCCAAATTGTGGCACTTTTAAGCACAATGGCACTGATGCTGAAAATAAATCCAATGAGATAAATCACAATGACCGACATTCGGTGTGAAAGGCCAAAGGCCATCAGTCTATGGTGAATATGGGACTTATCGGGTGCCGAAATCGGCTGTTTGTTTAAAATTCTTCTGATGATCGCAAATGTTGTGTCAAATATCGGCACGCCTAATATAATAATCGGGATAACGATACTGAACAATGTTACGCTTTTATACAGGCCTAATAATGAAAGAATCGAAATACAATACCCTAGAAAAAGCGATCCTGTATCACCCATAAAGATTTTTGCGGGATGAAAGTTATGGAACAAAAATCCAAGTGTACTGGCGATAACCACCAATGAGAGTGACAGAATAAGTACTTTTCCTCCAGATAGCGCCATAACGGCGATCGTTGACAGGCCGATAACAGAAAGACCGGCAGCAAGGCCATCCAATCCGTCAATCAGGTTAATCGCATTTGTGATGCCGACAATCCATAATACTGTCAGCGGATAAGCCAGCCATCCTAGCTCAAACCGTTCTGCTAAAAAAGGCACTGAGAAAAAGTCCATTTTTAAACCGGTGCTTACAATCATAATGGCTACACCTAATTGAATCAAAAACTTAACTTTTGCACTTAATTGATATTTATCGTCAAGAATACCTAACACAACAATGATGAATGCTCCGACTGTAATAGCCGTCATTTTTGTTTCTGTGTAAATACCGGCTGCAAGCACACCTGCAACCACTCCGATAAAAATGGCCAGCCCGCCCATCCGGGGCATGATTTTGTCATGTACTTTTCGATTGCTGGGCTGGTCAACTGCACCTATTTTAATCGCAATCCTTTTTACGATTGGGGTTATGATTAAAACTGTCAGCAGCGAGACAATAAACGCAACAACAATGCGAATCATGCGTTCGTCAAGCATAAAGAAGTCTCCTTTGGGATCAAATAAAGTCTTTATTTATATAGAGAACCGTTCCTTCCATTATACCTTCTCCCTAGTTATTATAACAAGCTTCATCAAAAAGAAACACGCATAATCAAAAAACGCGCATCCCAATTTATAGGACTACGCATGTTTTTGAATCCCTGTATATTTCATTATTTTTTTAAATAAGCAATTCCAATCTTTTGCGCGGGCGATGTTTCGGCGCATTTCTTTATACGTTTCATCCCCGTGTTGGCCGAGCACTTTTTCGCACGCGGCGATAAAATCGAGCGGGTGACCGCCTTCTACATATTCGTATACATACGGCTTTTTCATTTTTGAGGTTGACGGAAGATTAGAGCCGACGACAGGCTTTCCCGCCGCTAAAAATTCAAATAGTTTCAGTGGAAACACAGCTTGATTATACGATGATTTTTTATATGGCATGATGCCGATGTCGATAAGCTCCATATAATGCGGAACTTCTTTTGGATCTGCCGGACCGGTCCATATCACATTGGGAAGCCTCAGCAGCTCTTGAAACGAGACATCGCCATTAGTGGCATCCGGCCCAACCCATAAAAATGTCCAATCAGGTTTTTGGAGCGCTGCTTCTTCAATCATTTTAAAATCGAGCTTAGGCTTAATTCCGCCGATAAAACCTAATACAATTCCTTCTCTTCCTTGCAAGATGCTGCGATCGGAAGCCACTTGATTTGCAGAAAACAGCTCATATTCCACACCATTTTCGACAGTATGCACCTTTTCTCGTCCCGCTGTCAGTTTCTTGTCTACTTCTTTGTGGAGATAATCCGATGAACAAGTAATGGAATCGGCTCGGTGGATAATTCTCAGTTCTGCCGACTTAATGACTTTTCGCCGGAATTCAGACAGCAAATTTGAACGGCCGCTGATCGGCGCCGCCCATAAATCACTGCAATCATAAATCACTTGATCCCAAGAATACAGCGAAGACAGCAGCGGGAAGCCGGGGAACGTGTACCATAAACAGCAGCGTTCACCGTTTGCAGAAGCAGATGCCAGTTCATCAAGTAATGGTGATAATTTATGCCTGTAAAAAACATCTGTATAACGTCCAAAACGAAACATTTTTTTCTGCAGCAAGTCTTTGACAGCGAATTGCCTGATGCCTGAATGAACTTGCTGAAACTCATTCTCTTGGGCGCGTGGAGCCGGACACACCCAAATGACTTCCTTTGTTTCCTCCTGTGCAGCTAAAAACTCCGCCAGCCTATGCCGCCTGTATCTTAATTGGTCTTTTCCCCATTCAGCAGTGGCAACGATGACATGAATGATTGCTTCTTTTGTTTCCACCTTCATCACCTTTTCTCTCTGTTTGCGGCTATAATCTTTTTTTCACCGCATTTTTTGCATATTGAACAAAACACCATGTTGCTTTGATGAAATGAAGCCGTTCAATCTCCCTGTAAACAAACCACGTTTTTTTTGCAGCCTTCCATTTGTTGCTGGATATCGAGTTATTCACAAGTCGGTATTCAGCCAGGCATTCATTCATCCCATAAGCGGTAAACCCTTTTTTTAAAAGAGACAGCCAAGTGGCCAAGTCCTGCCGCGTTCTAATATTCGGCATTTGGATCTGTCCCGTTTGCTCTCTGTCAATCATAACCGTCAAACAGCCGATAATCGTATTTTTCAGGGCATCGTCGTACGTCAGGCTTTCCGGGGCATGAATAAACTTATCGAGCGGAGTCCCATCCTGCGCCATTAAGCTATAGCCTGTGAAAGAAAATGCACAGGAGCGCTCCATCATAAAATCAAGCTGCTTTTCCAGTTTATCTTTTTTCCATTTGTCATCACTGTCCAAAAAAGCTACAAATCGTCCTTGAGCGCGCTCTAACGCTTTATTGCGAGCAACCGCAGCTCCACCGTTCGCTTCCATATACACCACATGAATTCTTTCATCTCTTTCCTCATACTGCTTTAAAATGCCGCGTGTCCCATCCGTTGAGCAATCATCCACGATAATCATTTCCCAGTGAGGGTGGCTCTGATCCAACACTGACTGAATCGTGTCTTCAATATAGTCACGCGCATTATAAGAAGGTGTAATGACAGATACGAGAGGTTTCCAATTGGTCATGATCACATCTCCATCGGTATGATTTTAAAAGGATTCTCTGAAAAATTCAGGAATGACAACGAACATAAAGGCAATCGCGAGGCCGATCATAACGCCAAGAACCGCTTTCTTTTTCGGGGACATTCCGCCGCCCGCTGCCTCACTTACGGTTTCAGAATCAGTGACACTGGCAGCTTTCAGATTAAGCTGCGTGTTTTTCAGTTCATATAAAAATCTCTCTTTATCCACCTTGGAGTCCTCACTCACCGTCTCGCCTTCGAGTGCGTCTATGCTGCTGCGGATAACGGCTTCTCTTTCTGCATACAGTTTTTGATCGTTTTTGAGAAAGGCGGAGGAAATGGCGTTTAAGACGGATTCCGTTTTATCCTTGTCCTTATCGCTATAGCTCAATGTCAGCAAAGATTTGGATTCCGTTTTAATGGTGAGTTTTTCCTTAATCTCAGCCAAATCTTCATCCTTTTCGTCAGGAAGAGCCTCCTTCAAAAAAGAGTCACTCTTAAGCAAAAGAGGAATTTCCTCTATGCTGTTGTAAACTGGATGATCATATCTCCCCACAGCTAAAGTGTCTTCAGCTGTATAGCGCTTTTGGTCAGCGATCTGGGACGGCAGGATATACCCAGCCACACCTAATATAATGGGCACTGCTATCATCCAAATGATATTTTTTTTCATGCGACGGGCTATTCTTGTCAATATATCGTTCATATAAGTCTCCCTGCTTTTTGTAGTCTGTTTTATTTGTACACCGGTTCAGGCATCTGTCTAGACCGCCTTAACACATTTACAGCGGCGATGACGAGCGCCAGAAACACCCAATGAAAAAATAAGTTTGAAACAGAACTTGGGCTGATACTGGATGCCAAGAAACTGACCAGAGCGGTAATCAGCCCTTCTGTGATCAGTTTTGACTGCTTTTCTAGTTTTCTTTCATAGAACTTGTAAAGCACCCATATGAGATAGGCATAAACGGCCAGATATCCAAGCATGATAAACAAGCCAAAGTTAGCAAGGATTTCAACGAGCCAGTTGTGCACCTCTGTCACATTGTCAGTATCATATAAAGCATAGTGCTCAAGATAATAGGATACATTCCCTGCCCCGACTCCGAATCCGTATGAGTCAAGGAAAAAGTGCCATGCGTTTTTCAGCAGATTGGCACGGCCCACATTTGAGGGAAGCCTATCATGAAATGAGTGCAGCGTCTGCGGAGCGAGAAAAAGCTCCCAAACCTTTGAATAAATTCGGCTGGCGAATAGAACTGCAAACATGGCAACCCCTGCCGCTGACAGCCATATGGCCATTTTCTTGAGAACAGGCGGCAATACAATAAAAATGTAGACAGCAATGCCAGCAAAAATCCCCAGAAGGCTGGCTCTTGAACCGGTAGCAAAAATTAAATACAGCGCACAGAGCGAGAGCACAACGCCAATCGCCTTAATGTACCCATTTTTAATATTTTTCACCATTGTGGTGTAAAAAAAGAAGCTGATTGATAAAAAGGTCGCAAAGTCGTTTTGGTTAAAAAAGACTGATGTTGGATAATGCTGCTTATATTCCGGTCCGCTGTACAGTGTTGAACTCGGGAGATGATGATGAGTCAAATGATTGTAAAAACCAATAATCATCAGAACCACTGTCATGACAAGCCAAATGGCATAAACCATCATCAGCCGCTCCATTTTTTGCACATACATAACAATGAGGTAAATGAAGAAGATTCCCATAGCCAATAAAGACAAATATTTGATTCCTTCTGTCACCGACTTGGCCCACAGCAGAGAAACAAGGCCGTATATAAACCAAAAGGCGAAAAAGAGCAATATCCCTTTCACTTGCAGTCCGTTCCATCTTTCAATATGTGTTCGATTACGAACCATACCAATCACATGCAAACATCCCGCCGCAATGAGCAAAAGCCTGTAAAGGAACAAACTGAAAAAACCTAGATCAATCGAGTAAAAGGCATTGTTTAAAAAAGTGCAGGCGATCAAACTATAGATGACAGCCATAAAGAGCCGTTCTTTTGTTGTAAATGCGGTTGCAAGCGCTAGAGCAAACAGCCCGATCACCAATACCGCGAGCACGGCAGCCATCTGCATGAAACCTGTATCGGTGCGGATGGCTCCCAGCAATAGGATGATTCCAAATATGGCAGCGGCCAGTAACGCAAGCGTTTGGACCGCTGAACGTTTGATACTCACATGTTTAACCCCTTTCCTGATGTTTCAGGAGCCGGCGGCCGAGCCAAGCAGCCGGCAATTTCAGCCAAGTCACAATTTTTCTTTTTATAAATTGACACTCCCCAAGTCTTTAGCTACTTCCTCAAGCGGCAAGCCCGGAAAATACCTGGCAGAAGGTTCCGTTCCCCGAACAGCGGGACGGCCGATAGAGTGGTAAATGTATCCAGCTGCCTGCATCTCCTCAAGTGAAAATAAATTTCTTCCATCAATGATGATTGGCTGTTTTAAAAGAGTTTTCACTTTTACAAGCTCCATTTCTTTTACTTCCGGCCAATCCGTTAAAACGAGGCAAGCATCCGTGTCCTCAATCGCCTCATACACATCTGTGTAATACTCAGCTTGGTCGCCAAGGATCGCTGAGGCTTCAGGAATCGCAATCGGATCGTATGCCTTTACATGTGCGCCAAGCTGCTGAAGCATCGGGATAATGTCTAAAGCAGGAGCGGATCTCACATCGTTTGTATTCGGTTTGAAAGCCAATCCAAGAACGGAAATGGTTCTTCCTTTGATGCTTCCCATAACAGTTAGAAGTTTATCTACAATATGCACACGCTGCTTTTCGTTCGTTTCAATAACAGCTTCTATGAGCTTAAAAGGATAGCCAGCCGTTTTTGCGATTTGAAGCAATGCGGTTGTATCCTTTGGAAAACAGGAGCCGCCAAACCCAATGCCTGCTTTTAGGAACTTCTTGCCGATACGGCTGTCAAGCCCTACGCCGTCGGCAACTTTTGATACGTCTGCGCCGACTCGCTCACAAATGTTTGCGATATCGTTGATAAAAGAAATCTTTGTCGCCAGAAAAGCATTCGCTGCGTATTTAATCATTTCTGCACTTTCTAAGTTTGTTTTAATGACAGGAGTGCGGAAAGGCTGGTGTAGCTCCTCAATGATAGCAGCCGCTTTATGGCTTGTTGAACCAATCACGGCACGCTCCATATTCATCGTGTCATGAATCGCTGAACCCTCACGAAGGAATTCAGGATTAGATACAACGTCGAATGAGTATCTTCCTTTTGAAGCTTTTTGAACGATAGATTGAACCAGTTTTCCTGTTCCAACAGGGACTGTGCTTTTATTTACGATCACTTTATAGCCGTTAAGGTGCTCGCCGATTGTTTTCGCAGCCGCTTTCACGTACGTTAAATCAGCTTCACCTGTTTTGGACATTGGCGTTCCGACTGCAATATAAATAATGTCAGAGGCCCGAATGGCGGACGGGATATCGTTAGTAAAAGACAGACGCCGATCCAGCACATTTTTCTCGACTAAATCCACAAGCCCTGGCTCATAGATCGGGATTACTCCATTTTTCAGACTTCTGATTTTTGATTCATCGATATCACAGCAAACAACTTTATTGCCGATCTCCGCAAAGCAAGTGCCTGATACGAGTCCTACATAACCAGTTCCAATGACAGCTATTTTTTTCACAGCGCTCATCCCTCTCCTGTAAAATAACTTCCTATTTCTATTGGTCGCAGTTTTCTACAATGAAACCGACGTTTTTATGACCGTCTGATACTGACGATGCAAGGCCTTGGCATTTTTTCCAGCGTCAAATTGAGCCTGCACGATTTCATACAAATCATTTGCTATTTCCGGTTTCCATATTTGCTCCTGTTCGTACAGATCGATTGCTTCCGCCAAAGCTTGAGCAGATTTCGGTTTAATCAGCAGATGCCGATGCTTTCCGAATAACGATGCCGCTCCGCCAACATCCGTACAGATGACAGGAACCCTTAACGCAAGCGCCTCAATCACGACTGTCGGCATCCCCTCACTGTAAGAAGGAAGCACGAACATGTCTGCCGCAAGCAAATAGTCTCTTACCTTGTAGTTTGGCACTTGGCCTGTGACGATATGCCCTTTCTGGGTCAGCATTGATTTTGCAGGACCATCCCCGACAAAAACTGCCTTAGGAGGCTCCTTCAGCAATTCAATGGCGTCTGACAGTTCAAAAATGCCTTTCTCCCTGACGAGCCGGCCGACGTACACGGCCAGACGCTGATCGAGCGGGAGCCCGAGTTTTTTTCTGGCTTCTTCTTTTGTCTGCTCATTTTCCTGAAAGCGGCTGAGCTGTATGCCGATCGGCAAAATCGAGCTGTCAACGCCAGTAAGCTTTTTGGTCTCTTCCTGAAGCTTATGGCTGACAGCTAAAACAGCTGACGCGGAGCCTACAGCACGATGGAAGGCTCTAAACGCCCCTTTGCTGTAATGCGGGTAGACATTCACATCGCTGCCGTGCAAGGTCAGGACATACGGAATTCGCTCTGACTCCGACACAATTGCCGCAGCCCCGCCCGATGGCATGGCAAAATGCGCATGAATCAGATCCGGATGTAAGTCGAACTGTTGCATCGTTTTTAGAACGGATGATGCGATTCTCCCGTGAGGCTGCGCCCACTTCAGCTGGCCGGGAACCGCTCGATAGAAAGGCCGGTAAACCGGTATCCCCTTCCTAATCTCATACTCCGGTCTGGCATCCTTTTTTCGATATGCTTTTTTTAGCATGCGGACAGGCACCGAATGAAAAGGCCTTGGGCATACCACCGTGATATCAAGCCCAAGCTTTTGCAACTCTTGCACCTGTGTCTCATGAAACACACCCTCACCGGGTTTCAGACTGCTCGGATATACGCTTGTGATCCACAAAATCTTCATGACAAACGTCCTTTTCTTAGTAGTTTGCTTTTCGTTTGAGGGTACGCTTTTACCAAAAGAAAGAGATAACACAGCGCCCCGGCCGCCACTGAAATGGCCAGCCGCATTTCTGCCTGCAGACTGAAATGTTCCGCGCTTAGGCTTACACCAAATGCGATGATAGCCATTACGGCTGTGATGAAAAACGGCTTCAAAATCGACTGGAAATAGGCCGCAAGATTAAGCTTGATGACATATGACAGCAGCCAGCGACCGATCAGAAAATTGAATACGCTGATGATGGCGTATACCCATGCGACTGTCAGCAGATTTCCCGTCTGAACGGCTGCAAACAATGACAATCCGTAGAGCATCAGCACTCCAGAATCCCAATAGAATGCTAAATCTGCTCTTCCTTTAGCTAGAAGCACAGATCCATTTGGGTTCATGAGCACTCTAAGTATCCCGACAATGGCCAGCACATTGAGAACCGGAACCGCAGCAAGCCATTTTTCTCCAAAAACGGTTGCAACAAAAGCGTCTGACACAGACACGAGCCCAATTAACAACGGAAACGAAATAAGCGCCAGCATCTTTGTCATATTCAGAAAGCCTTCTCTGATTACGCTGTTTTCATATTTGTTTTTTGCGAAAACAGGGAATGCCACCCGTGTCACAATCGGATTGATCTTCAAAACCGGAATCGTGACAATCTGGTAAGCAAGGTTATAAATCCCCAGCGCCTCCGCACCGATAAACCGGCCGATCAAAATCATATCGAGATTCGCTCCCAGCCTGTTCACAAGTCGGGATGAAAGCTGAAAGGCTCCAAAGGAAAAGAACGCCTTCATTCCCCTCAAGTCAAAAACAAAAGCGGGGCGCCAATTTTTCCGGTAGACGGCCCAATATAAAATTCCTTTACTGGACTGCAGCAGCACTTGAGAAATGACATACGCCAAAATTGCGTCCATCATAAACACCGCAATCGCTAAATATCCAAAGGACAATACATTTGAAAAAATCTCAATTTTGCTTAACGTATTAAAGTGCAGCTGCTTTTGCAGCATATACTGATACTGCTGTCCGATTGGCGCGATCAAAAACATAATCGCTAAAATCCGAATCAGAAACACCAGCTCTTCCCTTTGATAAAATCCCGCAATAAAGGGACTGCTCACATATAAAAGAACAAACAGCAAAGCGCCGGTCATCATATTAAGCCAATATAAAGTTGACAGCTGGCGCTCCGTCGCGTCATCTCTTTGAATTAACGCCGCGCCAAACCCCATATCAAGCACAATCTGAGCGAACACAGTAACCGTTGTGATCATGCCGACGAGTCCAAATTCCGTTAAGGTCATCATATTTCCTAGCAGGGCAAACTGAACAATTTGTATGGCTGTAATGAACATTGTTGAAATACTTGTCCACTTTGCGCCGCTCATGATTTGTTTTGTAATACTTGGCATCATATTCCCTACTTCTTTTTAAGCTCAGATTGATGGTGAATGCAGGCTTTCCATTTTATCTTGCACCATCACCTGTCCACACTACTTTACAAGTTTTTAACATAATTTTTAATTCTAAAGTGAAAGTCAGATTCCGAATATAATATAAATCAAATATCAGTTTTTCCTTCGGCGTCATATCGTAACCGCCGTTCACCTGAGCCCAGCCGCTCAATCCCGGTTTAACAGCCAAACGCTGTGTAAAACCTGGAATCTCATTCTGGAATTTTTCCGTAAACACAGGACGTTCCGGACGAGGGCCTATCATACTCATATCACCTTTCAGCACATTAAATAGCTGAGGAAGCTCGTCAATTCTCGTTCTTCTGATAAAAGCTCCGATCCTTGTCACCCGCGGATCTTGCTTCTGAGCCCAAACAGCCCCAGACTTCTCAGCATCTATTTTCATGGAACGAAGCTTATAAAGCTTAAATCGTTTCCCGCCTTTCCCTACACGTTCCTGCATATAAATGGCAGGCCCCGGCGTCTCCAAACAAATCAGTATTGAAAATACCGCAATCATTGGCAGCGCAATCGCCAATCCAATGAGCGCAAACCAAATATCCATTACGCGCTTAAACGCCAAATAACGAGCCGTCTTTTCAGATAATGTAAAAGAATGTATTTGCTGAACTGAGAATTCACGGCTCACATTCATGCTTTTCTCTGCACTCACTGACACACACCTCACGATTTGTTTGGGATGTTATGATGACCTATGCCAGTCAGTTTAGCAGACAGATGTTAATTGGATGTAAATGGTATGTTAAGAAGTGTGAATTTGTTATTTTTTCTGACATTTAACCGTAAACTTTTTATTGTTTTAGACACTTTTTTTAAAAATTAAGCATATTGTATAAAAAAAGAGACAAACCATTTTCCAGATTTGTCTCTTTACTCTGCGAAGCATTTAATATTGAAAGTAAAATTTTGATTTAGAGGTTAACAGCTTGTATTGAACCTCCACTGTTTTACGAAAGACTAACATTGATTTCCGTTCCACGCTCTTCGTATCGAGGATAATGACTTGATTATCCTCTTTTGCACTGATTTTATTTTGAGAAGTATTTATCGCAAATTCAATTAATCGATGTTCTTTCTGGACATGGGCCAGCTGCTCCAGCAAACTCTGCACATTTACCGTCAATTTCGTACAATCAGGCTCTAAATCAATACGTTTTACCGGCAATGAAATTTCAGCCTGGGCGGTATTGACGATAATTTTCGAATGATTTGGCAAACAGATTTGCTTATCTTTAAAAAGGAATGATAAATCTTTTGATTCTGTTTCGTAAGAAAGTTCAGCTTCTGTATAAGCATGTTTCTTGATATCAACCGAAAGATTATCATAGTTCATGGTGAAGTATGGTCTGGCGCTGTACACAAATAAAGAATTATGTCCTAAATACATTGTTTTGGTTGAATATTTGTACGGCACCCGTTTGTTTCCGATTCTTCCCCTTAGTTTGTAGCCGTCTATAGATGATTCAATAAAGAAATCCCAAACGCCTAAGTCTTCTTCAGCAGATGCTAATTCATCAAACGCACACTCAAAGGTAAACGTTGAGTTTTCAAATGAAACTGGAGAAAAATATTTTTCTGCTTTTGTACTGCGATGAACAAACACTCCTGTAAGCGTTTGGTTATTATTTGTTTCTTCATCTGCCAATGTGTGTCTCATCGTTCCCTCAATGCTGAGGCTGTGATCGTTGAATTCAATATTTTTCAGATAATGTTCTAGCTTGTTTTTATCATTTACCTTTAACAGTTCTTCAGAAATGGAATAACCCTCTAAGCTCGGATAACGCGCAATGAAATTCCCGTTATGCACAGTACAGTACTTTTTAATATCCTGTTCCTCTCGTTCGTACTGGGTTAATCCTTGCAAATCGTTATTCCGAATAAACAGCAGCCTTAATTTGATATGCGAAAGCACGAATTGATCCACCTCGTCAGGCACTGTTCGTATAAATGATGCCAGATAGTGAAACCATTCTGCTCTTTCTTCGTCTTTTTTCAATTTAATTGTGACATTTCTGGTCCTTGAAAAATCAAAATGCCTATTTAAAAATACCGCCATCAGCTTCATTTTTCTGTCTTCTTCAAGGTCACTGGCTTTGATTGCGTGAATAATATCTTCCATCGCTTCATAAAAATTATCTGGAGAGACATAAGCGCCGCTCATATGATCTCCGTCTCGTTTGACCGCATAGTAATAATCGTAGTCAGCTAAAACAGATATCTTCTTTGCTTTCAAATATGCCTTCATCGTAAAGACCTGATCCTCTGCCGCCTTTATATGAGTAGGAAACGTTAACTGATTCTCTTTTAAAAGTGAATTCCTATACAATTTTGTAGGTCCCAGACTAAAGATAATTCTGGAGTTTACAAGATCCACATCAGCGTTTGTTTCGTTAAACATTGATTTTGGAACGCCTCTGCCGTTAACCCCTTTTAATTTACCTAAAGTAATATCCGATTGATTCTCTTTTGAGAAATTATACCACCTCAATAATGCTTCATTTCCCAGATAATCATCGGAATCCACAAATAGAATGTATTCACCCTTGGCGATTTTTATCCCATCATTGCGGGGTGCGCCTGGACCGCCTGAATTTTCCGTTCTTTCAATAACAACAATATTTTCATACTTCTTTTTATATTGCTTCAAAATGTCTAAAGATGAATCCGCAGATTTATCATCGACACATATAATCTCATAATCGTCTATTGGCATCGTTTGATTAACTAAGCTGTCAAGACATTCGGAAATAAGATCTTCTGAATTATATACAGGGATAACAATGCTTATCTTCATCGATTACCTCACTACCATAATGGTTGGGTTATATTTTTTGCCTGATCATTATACCAAAAAACATCTGTCAATAAAAATAGGGCTTAGCTTAAATTTTGTTAAACTTTTACATAGCATCTATACTTTAAAATTTTTATCATTTTATCGTATAAAAAACTTGCCGGCAACTCCTGATGGGTTCTGCCGGCAAGCTGTATGAATGTATAAAACTGCGAATCATTTTTCCTAATAATATCCGATAATTCCTTCATATATCGCTTGAGCTGCTTTTTCCTGGTACAAAGCACTTTTCAACTTACTTGCATCGTTCACATTTGAAATAAATGCTAATTCCACTAAACTGCTCGGCATCGTTGATTCCCTAATCACATGAAAATTACCGATTTTCACGCCGCGGTTTTGAGTATTGAGCGCTTTGTAGAGCCTGTTTTGGATCTCGGTCGCGAGACGTTTGCTGTTTGCTGACTCATACTTTGTATAATAGAATGTTTCGGTACCGGTTGCAGAAGAGATTGCTGAGTTGGCATGAATACTTACAAACAGATTTGCACGATTGCTTTTTGCTTTAGCAACCCGCTCAGAAAGCTCTAAGAAGAAATCTGTAGATCTAGCCATAACCGGAACAGCCCCGCCCTTAGACAGTTTGCTGTTTACAAGCTTTGCTACGGCAAGGTTCACGTCTTTCTCCTTTAAGCCATTACCGACCGCTCCGCTGTCGTATCCACCGTGTCCGGCGTCCACAAATATCTTTTTGCCTACAATGACATTTTTCAGCTGGTTCGTGACATTGCCTGTAACTGAAATGGTACCTCCAAGTACAGTGAATGTGTTCTTGCTATTAGATCCGATCACTGTTTTTGTGGCAGTCGGCAGTGAACGGGCATCTGTAAACAGCATTGGACGATTTTGCTTAGCCGCCAGCACAGAACCGGCTAAAGCATCGGCATATTTATAGCCATTGCTGACAAATGCGGCCTTTGATGAAGAATAGTACTTCTTCGCTATGTTCGCAGCCACTTCAAAACGGCTGTTTCCGCCGATTCTTGTTGGTGAAGGCAGCTGGCTGTAAACACTTTTAGACACACTGATTGCTCCTCCGACCACGATCGTCGATCTTGTTCCTTTTCCGCTCATCGCATTTTTTGTCGGTGTTGGAATTGAGCTTGCCGTTGTTAACAGAATCGGAATACCATTGCGAGCGGCATAAGAACCGATCGCCAGACTGTCAGCATATGCCGTTCCATTTGCGATGACCGCTCTTGAATTTGAAGACAATTTTTTTGAAATATTTTGGGCAACTTCGTAGCGGCTTCTTCCGCCGATCCGTTCCACAGTGGAAACACCCAATTTTTTAATGTCACTTACAACGTTGTTGGAAACACTGATCGTTCCGCCAATGACGATGACCTTGCTCGGTTTGAGCTGGCTGATTCTGTTTTTGGTCGGTGTTGTCAGCTTGGATGATTCCGTCAATAGAATTGGAGCATTGTATTTATAAGCCAGAGGAGCGGCAGTTAATACGTCGGCATATGCTGTTCCGTTCGCCACAATAACTGTGCTCGCACTGCTCCAGCCTTGTTTTGACACATTCACAGCAACCTCATATCTGCTTGCTCCATCCAGCCTTGTGACAGAGTTGGCTGCAAAAGCATTTGGTACAAACAACACGACTCCCAATATCAAGATTGGTAAGCTTTTAAGAAAGATCCGCAAAGATAGTCCCTCCAAAGATTGATAATGATTCATAAATCAAATAACGAACGAAGGAGGCATATCGCCCCCTTGAACTTCTATCAATCTTTTAGTAGGTTGATAGAGTCGTTCCCGGATAGTAAAAACTTAAAATTGTTGTATACGATTGTCCTGCAGCCGCTCTTGCATTCGCTCCATATTGGCTCATGCCTATGCCGTGTCCATATCCCTTACCGCTAATAAGAAAGGCATTCGTATTGCTTGAGACAGAAGCGTATGTACTCTTCATATTTGAAGCGCCAAGCATCGTTCTCAGCTGTGTCGCAGGTACAGAAATTGTTGCTGTTTTTTCACTCAGGCTGCCATTTGAAAGAATGTAGCCATTTGATTTTTCTTTCACGAAATAAGAGAATGTCACACTTGCTGTTTCCGGCCGCTGACCGGCAGTTTTTGCCGTACTGAATGTCACACTGGATATTTTCGTGATTTTAATAGACTCGGCATTGCTGTATTTGTTTTTGATAAACCAGCTTTTCAAGCCGCTCAAATACGCGGAGTTGATTTCATTTTTAGTGCCCCACCAAGATCCCGGACTTTTAAGATTCAAGCTGCTTTTATCAAGCTGGGTTTTATTTAATGACAGAGACCAGCTTCTCTGCGGGTCATAGGAGTCTTTTTTGGCGATTAAATAAGGAAGCTGGCTGCTCCACACCTCACCGCTTGCTTCTGTGTACCCGCCGTTACTTGATGAATACGTAGCTGAAATCAAATTGCCGTTGTATTTCAATACTTTTCCTTTTGTAGCTTCAACAACCTCTGACGTTCTCGAATTCCAGTCATATCCGCCATATACCTGAAAAGCGGTGGTGTCTTGTACTTCTTTTCCGGCCGATCTGATGGAATAGGTACGGGCAGCGACAGCTTGAGCTTTAAGTGCTTCTTTTTGCCAGCTAGCCGGCATCTCATGAGGTACAACACCCTTTAAATAATCTTCGAAAGGAATATTCACATTGATCGGACGAACATATTTGCCTGACTCGATCGTGAATTTCATATTTCCAAGATACGGCTTTCCATTCAGACTGATGGAATTTGTCGTTGCATATTTTTTAGGTTTTGCTGTGAAAGAAGTTCCAAGCGTCTTGATAGCAGTGCTGTTTTTATAAAGTACCAGGTTTCCGCCTGATAGCTTAACTGAATATCCAGATCCTGAAAACGTATCCGCCAGTTTATTTTTTAGCGTATCACTCACAGAGATGTTTCCCCCAAGGAGTGCAAATGACTGAGTTCCTTTTGACGCCACCACATCAGCGACTGGTGACGGGAGGCTGCCGGATTCAACCAACAGTAAAGGGCTGCCCTGCTTCGCTGCAAGTACTGATCCCGTTAAAGCATCCGCAAAGGTTTTACCGTTTGACATGAAGACCTTTGTCGCTTTCATATTTAATTCTTTTACGATATTGGCAGATACTTGATAGCGGGAAACCCCGCCAATTCGTTTAACAGCCGCCTGTTTTTTTAATGTGCTTTCAACGCCAGTGCTGACACTCAACGGACCGCCGACAATTGTTACTTTACTTGGAATTTTGTAATCACTGCGGATGTTATTGTCTCCCGCAAGTAAAATCGGATAACCGTTCATTGCAGCATATGGCGCGATTGACAAGGCATCTGTAAAGACCATGCCTGTAGCCACTACTGCCTGGCTGTAATTCCCCATTCGATCGGCTATGTTTTTGGAAACCTCGTAACGGGTTGCTCCGCCAATCCGATCGATAGAACCATATTTTCTCAATGTATTTTCTACATTTTTAGAAACACTGATTGTCCCGCCAATGATGAGAATGTTGTCAGGATTTAGTTTTGCTATTTCACTTTCTGTTTTGGGTGTTAGCGAACCTGCGTCTGTTAATAAAATCGGCGCGTCGTATTTTTTGGCAAGCGGTGTTGCTGAGAGCGCATCGGCAAAAGCGTCTCGATTCACAATGACCACAGTCGTTGGATTTGTCCAGCCGGCTGACGCTACATGATTGGCAACGTCAAAACGGGTAGCTCCCCCGTATCGCTCTGTATCCGCAATTCTTGAGCCGGGAATTTCATAACCGCCATTGATATCGACATTCAAGCTTGATTTGTTGCCTACATAATTACTCAGCTTCACCGAGATAGTCTTATCAGCGGCTTTCGCAGACTGCATAAACGCCGGGCATGCAAAAGCCGCCGCAGTGACTGACGTAAGAAGCAAGAGCTTCACTTTTTTCAAAACATAGAACCCCCTAAGAAGTTTTTATTACTTCGTCTCAAGATTCTTTAGCGTTAAGACGCCATTTGAATCTTTTGTGTATTCGACAACCACTTTTTGTCCTTCTGACATGCTGTTCATTTTGTCCTGAAGGTCTGAACCAACCTGAAGCATTGTTTCTTTACCATCAATATTGACTGCAATCGTATGGCTGTCCGCCAAACCGGCAAACGTGCCTTCCTTCGTTACAGTTTCTTCAGCAGCCGCATCCTGGCTATCTGAATTTGTTTCTGAACCTGAAGAGTTCTCAGCTGTGCCACAAGCAGATAATAGAAGCAGCATTGAGAACATTAAAATAGCTAGTTTTTTCATTCCTATATCACCTCTCCTGTTTTTATCGACAATTTTAAGCTTATTTTAAGATATCTTTCGAAACAACGAAAAGTTTTTGCGGATTTTCTTAAAATACCGAAACATTTGTTACAAGCAGCCGTCTATTGTAAAGAACTAGACAAATTTTAGTTGTTTTCAAATATTAAGAAACTTATAATCATACTAGATGACAAAAAAGCGAGGACTTTATATGAGAGCTGAAAAAAGAAAGAAAAAAAGAAAGGCATTACTTGTCATTATAGCCATTGTGGCTGTTTTGGTGCTCGGAACAGGCGGCTATGCTTACTACTTATGGCATAAAGCTGCTTCAACTGTGGCAAGTATTCACGAGAGTATTGATAAATCGAAAAAAAGGGATAAAGAGGTCAACATCAATAAAAAAGATCCGTTTTCTGTCTTAATTATGGGTGTGGATGAACGCGACGGAGATGTGGGCCGTGCCGATACGCTCATTTATATGACTGTTAACCCAAAAACGAATACAACTGACATGGTCAGCATTCCGCGTGACACATATACAAAAATAATTGGAAAAGGCAAAATGGATAAAATCAACCATTCATACGCATACGGCGGTACGCAGATGACAGTGGATACGGTTGAAAACTTCCTCGATGTTCCGGTAGATTATTTCGTGAAAGTGAACATGGAAAGCTTTAGAGACGTTGTTGATACACTTGGAGGCATTACAGTTAACAGCACATTCGCGTTCAGCTATGACGGTTATTCATTCGGAAAAGGCGAAATCACGCTAAACGGCAAAGAGGCGCTCGCCTATAGCCGGATGAGAAAAGAAGATCCAAGAGGCGATTTTGGCCGTCAGGACCGCCAGCGCCAAGTCATCCAAGGAATCATTAATAAAGGCGCGAATATCTCTTCCATTACGAAATTTGGAGATATGTTCAAAGTCGTTGAAGATAATGTGAAAACGAACTTGACCTTTGATGACATGTGGGATATCCAGTCCGACTACAAGGGCGCGCGCAAAAATATTAAGCAGCACGAACTGAAAGGCGACGGCACAAAAATCAACGGCATCTACTACTACCAAGCTGATGAAACCGCCCTTTCCAATATCACAAAAGAGCTGAAGGAAAATCTGGATAGCTAAAACAAAAAGAAGCTTTGCACAGTGTGCAAAGCTTCTTTTTTATTTGCCTGCAAATGAATCAGGCTGCTCTTTCCGGTATCCGTAATAAAATAGCAATTCCTCCACAATCCGGCGGGAAGCCTCTCCATCTCCGTATGGATTAGAAGCGTAGGACATTTTCTTGTATTCGTCCTCATCAGTTAACAGCTGTTTTGCCAGCTTATAAATGGTTTCCTCATCCGTTCCCGCTAGTTTCAGCGTACCTGCTTCTACTCCTTCTGGCCGTTCCGTCGTATCGCGCAGCACAAGCACTGGTTTTCCCAGAGATGGCGCTTCCTCCTGCACGCCGCCCGAATCTGTCAAAATAAAATTCGATTTTGCCGCAAAGTTATGGAAATCAATAACTTCCAAAGGTTCAATCAGGTGCACCCTGTCAGAATCTCCAAAATGCTTCTGGGCGGCTTCCCGGACAACAGGATTCAGATGCACAGGGTAAACGACCTGTACATCGTTACATTCCTCAACAATTCTGCGGATGGCCTTGAACATGTTTTCCATTGGCTCACCCAGATTTTCCCGCCGATGCGCGGTCAGCAGAATCATTTTATCCTCGCCCACCTGATCGAGGACAGGATGCGAATAGCCGTCCCTCACCGTCGTGCGAAGTGCGTCAATCGCTGTATTTCCTGTCACAAAAATAGAATCAGCCATTTTATTTTCTTTTAATAAATTTTCTTTTGCCTGGCCTGTCGGGGCAAAATGCAAATCAGCAATCGCTCCTGTCATCTGGCGGTTGAGCTCTTCCGGAAACGGTGAATACTTATTGCCCGTACGGAGCCCGGCCTCCACATGGCCGACAGCGATTTGATGATAAAAGGCGGCAAGGCTTCCGGCAAAGGTCGTCGTCGTATCACCATGGACAAGCACAATATCAGGCTTGATGTCTTTGAACAATTCATCCAATTTCACAAGCGCGTTGGACGTAATCTCTGCCAGCGTCTGCCGCTCCTTCATGATATTCAAATCGAAATCAGGCTTGATGTGAAACGCATCTAACACCTGATCGAGCATCTGTCTGTGCTGCGCAGTCACCGTCACATAGGAGTCTATTTCAGGATATTTTTTCAATTCAAGCACAAGCGGTGCCATCTTGATCGCTTCAGGCCTGGTCCCGAAGACGGTCATGACTTTTAGTTTTTTCATATTTGTCACCTGGTTTCTTTGTTTAACGGGCTGTCAGATAAAATGTTGACTTGTCTGATTGTATATATAGGTCTACTTTCTTCTTTATTTTAAAGCACCATAGCTTTTTTTCAATATTTTTACTGCAAAAGTATACGCTGACATCCTTTTTTGGAACCAATGCCGTCTTATATGAATTGATAGATAAGGCGATATTGGTGTTTTGTAAATGAGCAGGGGCAAATTTTTGTTCCACAAGATTTCGGTCAATCTGGATCACTGTCTCTTCAGCGGAACTGATTTGTTTATTGATTGGGATTAAAAACTCTTGGTTTTTAAATTCCAGCAGCAATAAAGAACGCTTCGGGAAAAACAATTGGCTTCCAGGAAATACAAACATTAAATCCTCATCAGACTCACTCGTTCTGATTTCGACTTTCAAATCTTCCTGTTCCCTGATATCGACTGACAGATTATCATATGGTTTTGTAAAATAAGGCCTTGCGCTAAAAGCATATTTTCCGTTATTCCCAATATATTTAGCATGCTTTGGGTAGGGATACTTTTCTCTGCTGTTGCCAATTCGGGCGCGCTTTGTGTATCCGTTAATCTCTGATTCAATAAAGAAGTCCCAAACACCAATATCTCCTTCATGAATAGCCAAATCAGTAAACTTCGTGAGAAATTCAAATTCTCCGCCATTGGCATACACCGGGGAAATGACCTTTTCAGTTTTTCTCTCACGGTGCACCCAGATGCCAGATAACATTTGCAACTCTTGATGCTCTGGCTGTAATGCCGAGTGTGTAACCTTTCCTTTTAATAAAAAGGTGTTATTCTTCATTTGAAATTCGCTCACGTAATGACTGATTTTGTTTCTGTCATCAACGATTCGTTCGTTCTCTGTTAAATGATACGGCATAAGGCTTGGATAGTTTGCTATGATATGACCATTTTGAACAGACGTAAATTGCGTCATATTTTCTTTATCAGCTTCAAACTGCTTCAAGCCATTTAAGTCATTATGACGTACAAAGTATAATTTTAACCGTGTATGAGAATGAACAAGCTTATCAATTTCCCGCGGGATATTTTGGCCAATAAAATCGTGCAGCTCTTTCATCCATGTTTGCTGTTCCTGCTCATCCTCGATTGTGAAGGTAAAGTCCGTTGTTCTGGAAAAGTCAAAATGGCGATTTAAAAACTTTGCCATAAACTTCTTTTTCCTTGTAGGCGATAGACGGCTCTCACTGATCATATCTATAATAACCTTCATTGCGCCATAGTAGCTTTGAGGCGCCACATATGCAAATGTCATATGCACGCCGTCATGCTGTACAGCGTAGTAATAATCATAGTCGGCCAAGACAGAAATTTTGTTCGCTTCTAAATAAGCTTTCATGACAAACACCTGATCCTCAGTCGCTTGTATGTTAGAGGGAAAATAGATGTCATGATTTCTAAGCAGGGAAACTTTAAAAAGCTTTGTCGGGCCAATGGAGTAGACAAGCGGTGATGTAACAAGATCCGCCTCAGCTTTTGTTTCCTTAAAAATAGCTTGCGGGACTGATCTGCCGTTCACACCGACCATTTTTCCTAGCACAATGTCAGAATCATGCTGTTTGGCAAATTGATACATTCTCTCAAATGATTCAATACCAAGATAATCATCGGAATCAATGAAAAAGATGTATTCTCCGTTGGCTGCGCGTATCGCTTGGTTTCTTGGTTCGCCCGGCCCTCCCGAGTTTTCTTTTCGTTCTATAACCGTTATATGAGAATACTGTTCACTGTATTTTTTCAAAATTGAAACCGTGCCATCCTGAGAACAATCATCTACACAAATAATTTCGCACTCATTATTCGGCATCGTTTGTTGAACCAGACTATCCAGGCAGCGGGAGATAAACTGTTCTGAGTTGTATGTGGGTACTGCTGCAGTAATTTTCAACATGACACCTCTATCCTTATCCGCTTCTATTTCTTCACAAAAGCTCATATAATGAACAAACATGGTATAAAATGCACTATTTCGTCATTTCAAATACTTTTTCCCATCTTTCAAACAACCGGTCTTCACTATATTCTGTATCCATTAAGTTCTTTGCGTTTTTTCCATATTGAATGGCTTTATCAGGGTTGTCGTACATATAAATGATGCTTTCAGCAAGCATTTCAATATGATCAGCCTCTACAAGCATGCCCGTTTCGTGTTCTTTTATGAGCTCTCTTGGGCTATATTTCACATCAAAACTGATCACCGGGGTTGCGCAAGAAAACGATTCACAAATGGCAAGACTGAAACCCTCAAATTTAGATGTCAATAAAGTGGCAAGCGCCTGCTGATAAAATGGGGCAGGATTTGCGATATAACCTTTTAAATGCACATTATCCAGCTTAAGATCATTGATCGATTGCTGATATTCCTCGTGGCCCGGACCGCTGCCATAAATATGAAGGACAATTCCAGGACGCGATTTTTTTACAATTCCCATTGCTTTTATCACCTTATCGATCCCTTTTTCCTCATGATATCTGGCCACCATGACAAATTCGTTTTTCTTCTTTTCATACGTTTTTAGCTTCTCAAGCCTTCTTGGAGCATGGGGAATCACAAAAATATTATGGTTCGATTCAAAATCCTTCATAATATCTTCTTTTTGTTCATTCGTTAAGACGATCAGACCGTCATAATCTTTAATATGCTCCATCACATATTGATGATTTTTCCGAACTTTGCTGCCTAGTGTGTGTGGATAATCTAAATGATTTGAATGAACACAGTAATATCGTTTTGCCAATCCTTGACGCATTTCATTTACTTTTGAAGCACTTCCGACACCATCACAGATGATAATCGGGTCTTTTTCTTTTTCACATAGCTTCTCAAGCCAATGAGTATGAAACTTGTGCCTGCTTTTGAAAAAGACAGCTTCTTTTTTTTCTCGTTCAAACACCATAACTCCTTGGCTGGCTCCCGTATGAAAATGCTGCCATTCCGTTAAATAACAAAAACCGTCTGGTGCTGTGTAGTGAATTTGATTGATTTTTCCGCTTCTTGTATCAAATAACACCGTTTTATTTACATAAGCGCCATGAAAGAATTCACGCTTTGTTATTTGCATATTTTCATTGAAATGATCTACATATAAAAGGTTATTCGATTCATCCCACTTTTTCTTTTTGATATATAAACCATTTCTGAAATATTCCGTCTCTAACTTTTCCTCATTGTGATAAACAGCATAGGGTTCTTCAAAGCGAATACAATTTTGTTCATAATAGCTTTGTTGTTTATCCCCGATTTTTATATGTTTATGCTGATTTTTATAGTCGTCATAAATATTAAGGATATTAACATCAGCATGGAGTCTTCCAGCGTTCTTCAGCACTTTCTCAATTTGATCGTAATTCTCTTTATAATCAAGCGTGACCAAATCGATTTTATGGCCGCGCTCCGCAAATGTAAAAGATCTTGACATCATAGAACTTGTAATGCCGCCTTTTTCAATGTCTATTTCATATATTAGTGAAAAGATCCTTCTCATTTTCAAGCTCCTTCTTCTGGTAAAGCTTACTCTGCTATTTTTTGGCGAACAGCCGCTTCATTAATTTTCTCCGAAAACCCTCGACTGTATGAACACACAAATGATTTTTTTCTTCTTCCAATTTCAATCGCCAGCCTGAAATGCTTTGTTCTGCGGCTGGAAGTTTCTTCGGATCGGTTACTTCTACACTCGATGCAAAGAAGCTATTATCCCACTCGCAACAGAGATACAACTCTAACACGGATAGCTGATCTACTACGGAAAGAACATGGAGCGTACCACTTACAGTATATATCAGCTCTTCCTCGCTGTTTACATTTGCGTGAAACGTATTTTCAGTGCCGCTTTTCTTATTTTTTAATTTCCAATACATGTGATGACGGCCAACAGAATGGGCAGGAACGTCGCCTTTAAAGTCGACCTCGGCTGACAAATATAAATCGGATTTTGATTGCCATTCTGCAGCTAAGAGCTTAACATGCATATCTTTCAGTTGGTTATGAAAAGGCACCTGATCAATGAGTTTGTCCACAAAGCCTTTCCAGGTAAATGAGCCTTCTGAAACGTTATAAATAGTTGTGCGAGGCCCCGTTTTTTCAATTGTGTCATGATACCTCTTCAAAGAAGGAAGCACGAAAGCATGAAGGCAGCTTATTTCCTTTTCAAGATTGTCCAATAACTCATCCGTCTCCATAAAACCTAAATATAGGGAAGAATATTCAGCAGAAAGAGACTTCAATGTTTTATATACGCCCACTTCTGAGGTTAAGAACAAATATTCCTTCTCTTTTATCAAACGGCTCAGAAATTCATAATTGAGTTCATTTTCCGAGGACAATACTTTGACTATATTGTCTTTTTCGTCAAAAATAATAATTTTTTCAGTTGTTCCGTTATTCTTATACCATTTGGTCATATAACAGGTGCCGTCTTTTCTTAAATAAAGATGCTGTTTCGGTTTGTTCGTCTCCAGGTCCATGTATATTAAGCTGTGTACATAGCCGGATAAATCATATTCTTCTCTTTTAAACCTTTGCCTGTTTTCATTAAAGTAATCAATGACAGCAAGTTCTCCTGTTGCTGTAAACCTTTGATATTTGATATAACGACCATTGTCGTAATAGCGGTAAATGGGCTTGTTCGGTTCTTGAATATATGTTAAACCTTCTTGTTCTATCGGATGCTTTATTTTAACTTTCTGAGGTTCAGGTCCTTTAAAGTAGCTGTACATATTCATAACAGCAGCATCTTTAAAAGAAGAAGGCCCATTAGGCTCATGATGCAAAGTGACAATTTCCATTTGATAATTCCAATCAATTGTATTGATATTGAACTTTTTTGCAGTATGAAGTCCTGAACAAACATATGCTAATTGTGGGGTAGAAACCTTCATTGTCATCTCTATTATTACCTTTCGAAAAAATTCGTACAGTCACAATTTCAGAACTACATTATATCATTTTTGCTGAGCTGTCTCTATACATGAAGGAGTTGTTACACCTCTGGAATATTTTTGATTAACACAAGCTGCTTTTCCTATCTATCGGATGATTTTTTGTAATTTTTTGTAATTCCTTGATCTCAAAGTTACTGTATTGACTCTTGTTTAATATTGGTTTTTCTTATATGATTAAATGTGTTTGACCTAATGAAAATTGGGTATTGATGAGAAAAGAAACTTAAACATTTTAAATTAAATAATCAGCATTTCACAAAGCTGAACCCTAAATCTGTTTTAAGGAAGGTGCTTTGACATTGAAAAAAGTACGTAAAGCCATAATCCCTGCCGCTGGTCTCGGAACGAGATTCTTGCCGGCTACGAAAGCAATGCCGAAAGAAATGCTCCCTATCGTTGATAAGCCTACCATTCAATACATAATTGAAGAAGCTGTCGACGCTGGTATTGAGGATATTATTATCGTCACAGGTAAAAGCAAGCGTGCGATTGAGGATCATTTTGATTACTCTCCTGAGCTCGAAAGAAACCTAGAAGAAAAAGGTAAAGTTGAGCTCCTTGAAAAAGTGAAAAAAGCTACGAATCTGGCTGATATCCACTATATCCGTCAAAAAGAACCTAAGGGACTCGGGCACGCTGTCTGGTGCGCGCGCAACTTTATCGGTGATGAGCCGTTTGCAGTTCTGCTTGGAGACGATATTGTTCAAGCTGAAAAGCCTGGATTGCGCCAGTTAATGGATGAATACGAAAGAACGCTTTCCTCTATTATTGGTGTGCAACAAGTGCCTGAAGAAGAAACACACCGCTACGGCATTATCGATCCGCTGACAAGCGAAGGACGCCGTTATCAGGTGAAAAACTTCGTTGAGAAGCCGCCTAAGGGCACAGCTCCTTCTAATCTTGCTATTTTAGGCCGTTACGTATTCACGCCTGAAATCTTCATGTACTTAGAGGAGCAGCGGGTTGGTGCCGGCGGAGAAATCCAGCTGACAGACGCCATTCAAAAGCTGAATGAAATTCAAAGAGTGTTTGCGTACGACTTTGAAGGCAAACGTTATGATGTTGGTGAAAAGCTTGGCTTTATCACAACAACTCTTGAGTTTGCGATGCAGGATAAAGAGCTTCGCGAGCAACTCGTTCCATTTATGGAAAACTTATTAAACAAAGAAGAAGTGTAAACAAAAAGGCTATTGGACATTCATCCAATAGCCTTTTCTTATTTCGATATCAAGGTTAGCGTATGCTCTTCATTATCAACTGCAAAGACCTCATCATCTGTATTGACAAGGAAACGATCCTTCTTGCCATCATATAGCACATCGCTGTCACTTAATGATAATGACGCAGGAGTAACGGGAGAAATGTGATGAAAGATAAGCTCAGATGCTTTGTCATTCTCCAGCACATAGCTGATTTTTTCATAATCAAAATCTAGGGTTTTTCTGCCGTCAGCCGTATCTCCTACAGTATATCCATTCAATTTCGATTGGATGTTGGTGCTGCTGTCTCCCAGGAATTTCAGGAAGTATTCATAGGAAGAAGCCGCGTTTTGCGATACATAAGGCGTAAAGGCCGTTGCCTGCAACTCAGCATGTTTTACGTTCGTTGCAACAGCGCTCTGTTTTACAAAATAAGACTGCCCGTTAAACTTTATTTTCACTGCTTGTTTTCCTTTTGCAGCTACCTTCACCTCAGTACCGAATGGCAGTGTCATGTCAGCCTTCTGTTTCAAAGCTTGATCATTATAAACAGACGCTTTTTCATCTGCAATAAACCCTTGTTTATTGACTGCGGTTAAACGTTCCTCTGTCTTGCCCTTTGCATCGCCATGATGGTTCTTCACTTCGTTTTGCGGAATAGCGCCAAACGAAGCAATGGTTCGAAGCGGGGTGTTAAAGAACATGGTTCCTGCAGTAAAGACCGTCAAGATAGACAAAATAGCAATTTGAACTGCATTAGCCAGTGATTTCGGCTTTTTCTTCTTTTGACGGAAACGGGCAAACGCTTCAGGATCTTCTTTCTTCCGCTCTTCCGTTTGCTCCTTTTTATAGGTTTCTTTTTCTTTTTTCGACAGCTTATTAAACCAGTCAATAAACGCTTTATACTCTTTAACAACCGTTTTTGTATCATCGAACATACGAAGCTCGCCGTAGTGCATCCAAGCGACGCGGTCACACATTTTTTCGATTTGGCCGATGGAATGGCTGACAAAGAAAATCGTTTTTCCTTGTTTTTTAAACTCATCTATTCTATCTACACACTTCTGGTAGAACGTTTGGTCCCCTACGGAGAGCGCTTCGTCAATAATTAAAATGTCAGGGTCTATATGCACGGAGATCGCGAAACCAAGACGCGATTTCATACCGCTGGAATAGTTTTTAACCGGCTGATTAATAAAATCGCCAATCTCGGCAAATTCCACGATACTGTCATACATATCATCGATCTCTTTATTGGTTAACCCCATCATCAAACACTTGAGCCGGACATTATCCCGGCCCGTTAATTGGTTATTTAAACCGGCCGCAATCGCAATCAGCGACGGCTGGCCGTTCATTTCGATTTCACCGCTGGTCGGCGGAATAATTTTAGCAAGCAGGTTAGACATAGTCGATTTCCCCGACCCGTTTATTCCTACAAAGCCGATTGTTTCTCCCTCATACACGTCAAAGGAGACATTCCGCACAGCAAAAAAACCATTATCCTTAGCTGGAAAAAACAACCCTTTAATCTTGTCCGATTGTTTTTTATACAAATGATACTGCTTTGAAACATTTCGAAACGAAACTTTTAGTTTCATCGTACAATCTCCTTACGTATTAAAGAAAGTCAACAAACTTGTCTCTAAATTTCATATGCAGGATAGAACCTACTAACAATAAAAGGAATGTAAACAGCCAGAAATACAGCGTGTATTTCATATCTTGGAAGAACCATTGCCCGTCTAAAAACGAATTCCGGAACCCTTCTATCAGATAATAAATCGGGTTCAGCTTAAGCACCGGCAGAAGGTTCGGATGATTTTTTCCAAGCTGTTCTGAAATATTCCAAAAAACTGGAAGCAAAAAGAACAATAATCTCGTTCCAGATTGCAGCAAAAATTGATAGTCGCGAACCAAGACGCTTATCGTCGAGTTAAACAAACTAAATGAAAACATAAAAATGATCATACAGACCAAGTAGTAAATATATTGTATCCAATGCAAGCTTGGATACATTCCGTTAGTCAAAAGTACGATCAAAAAGATGCCCATCATTACGAAATAACTAAATAAATTAGAAGCAATCACAACAGAAGGCAAAGAACTAATTGGAAAATTCATCTTTGCTACCATATTAATCCGTTTAAACACACTGTTTGATCCATCAAGTATAGTGGGGCTAATAAAAAACCATGGAATCAAACCAGCCAGCATCCAAACAATAAAAGGCACTTCTCCGACACCCGTTAAAACTGGCTTACTGTTGCGAAATCCCATACCAAATACAAACCAGTACGCCAGCATTTGAATGAGAGGGTTTAAAAACTGCCATAATACACCAAGATAATTCATCTGATACTGAGACTTTGTCTCATACGAAGCCAAACGCAAAATTAAAGGAAACGATGTCACTTGCTCTTTTACGATTCTTACTAATGCATTCATTATTTATCTTCCTTAGACTTAAATGATTTTTTGGATCTTTCGGTTAAAGAAATTTGAAAGCACCGATGAATATTGTAACAGATAATAGAGTTTTTTTCACACTATAGCAGGTTTAAGATCAGTGAAAATGCTCTCAATTTATTTACTGATAGCCAAAGTAAACAAAAAAGTATTTCGAGATATTGTCTCGAAATACTAATTACAGCACTATTGGACCTCAATTTGTGAATAAATCTTTTTCAAGGAAGTTTTGTTTTTTTTGAATTCTTGCTCATGCAAAAGATTTTCCCATTTTGATCCTACAACTTCAAATGAGTATCTTTTCACATTTTCCTTTGCATTTCTCCCCATTGTTTTCCTCAAACTCTCATCTTTTATTAAAGTGGTTAAAGATTCGGCTAGCTTGTCTACATCGTTCCTTTCGACTAATAACCCATCTTCACCATCTTTGATAATTTCAGCAGGACCAATACAAGAATAACTAACACAAGGAACCCCTACGGACATAGCTTCAATGATAACCATTCCAAATGATTCATTTCTTGAACTCAATGCATATATTGAGGAATTGGCCATCTCCTTGATAATATTATCTGTTTTCGGCATTAAAAAAACATTATTATACAACTTCTTATCGAATATCATTTGACGTAATGAATCCTTCTCCACACCATCACCAAAAATTTTCAATCTCCATTCTGGATATTCGTGGGACACTTTTTCAAATGCATCAATTAATTGGTCAAAACCTTTTTCATGAACAAATCTTCCAGCAGCTATTACTGTTTTTTCTACAAGGTTTGAGCTCTCTTTTGGCATGTGTGTTGCGTTCTCTATTTTATATAAATCTGTGGTGTTGTTATTTAAAAGACGCTTATAATCATTAATCTCAGCATCAGTTAAACATGTTAGAGCATCCAGTTTTTTGTAATACTTTCTAATTTTCGTTTGAATTGACCTTTCATACCCACCAAAAAATTTGTGCTCTTGGCCAATTTTGATGACATTACGATTAACAAATTTAGCTGATAAGAAATTAAAAGATGGAATAGTTGTTATAAGTACACCCTGATTAATTTCTGAAAGTTTTTTTAGAATTTTAAGATCTACAAACAAATTAAACATATGATATAGATCTTCATTTTTATCAATAAACACACTTGGCATCTTCATTAAAATTCTTTTAATGATTTTCTTATATAAAGGTGTGTTTTTGCCAAAGAGCTTTCCTCTTCTTGCATCAAATATGGGTGTTAATTTAATCCTCTTGTCAAGGTCAAACATGGGTTTACCCCTTGTTCTTCTAACACTTATAATTTCAACATCATAGTTTTGAGCAGCTAAATAATTGGCTGTGTTGGCAACAGTTCTCACTGTACCACCCATGCCATAAATATTGTAAACCAAAAAAGTGATTTTCACTCCATTGTCCTCCTTTCCTATTTTAGCAATTTTATTTGGTTATAAATACGTTCTGAATTTTGTTTATCCTGATACTTATAAAATTTCTTTGACTTCACCTTATATTTTTTTTCATACTTAAAATCATTTTCAATTTGCTTTTGAACGATTTCCAATAAACTTTCATCTGTATAAGCTGTTTGTCCGAATAGATCTGTTTTTAAATTGATATAAGACCCTCTGTAATGTAAATAATCAGGTAGATCAAATTGATAAAAGATTACAGGCTTTTCTAGGTAATTAAAGTCAAAAGCTACGCTTGAGTAATCCGTTATCATTAGAGAGCTTTCACTTACAAGACTTTTAACGCTCTCTTCTCCTACTTGTACTAATTTTATATTTTTGTGTAGATCTTCAAAATAATTACTATATTTTTTCTGTAGTTCTATGTGCATGAAGAATTTCAATATAATATTGTTGTCTTCTAAAAGTTTATGCAGTTTTTTATTGTTTAAAAATCCACTGTAATTGAGATAAAAACTAGAATTTTCAAAGTCATCAATCCACTCTCTCCAAGTCGGAATAAGAAGTATTTGTTTAGACTTCATCTTTTTACTGTCGTCAATCAACGTGTCAAATCTCGATAGTCCTGTTACCATTATTTGATCTTTTTTAAAATTCATGTCCTTCACTAAAATCTGCTTTTCGTGATCAGACGAAACGACAAACTTTTCAATTTTACTGTTATATGATTTTCTATTAAAGCTCAATTTTTTCATTGCAATGATACCATGCTGCAAATAAATAATTTCTTTTGGATTTTCACTCATTTTATTATGAATGACACTAGGAATTACATCTCTAATACCATGGCTTACAATTAAATATTTACTTAAATGATAAAAGACGAGATGTTTAAAACTATCATAAGTTATAATATTTTTTGGATACTTCGAAATGTTGCCAGGGTTTTTATTATCTTTCTTACTTACATAGTAGTATTTTTCCTGATTTTTATTTTGAACACAGTATTCAAAAAATGCAAACCCATTATCCTGTGCGACTTCTCCTAAATTCTCTCCAACAAACCACACTGGTTTTTTAGCAAAAGGTTTTAAAACTTTTGCTATTACTCCTGCAAATAGGAATCTTATTTTTTCCAATTTCTTTTCAGTAGCCTTCATGTCTCTCATCTCTAGCTTTAAAAGAGCGTTTCTTTTATCAATAAAAGCAGACAAAAAGAGAGACTTATTAATTTTAATTGCACTTGATTTAAATGTTGACTTACTATTTATTAGTTTTAAATCTTTTATTTTTATTGATGAATCAATATACTTATTATTAATTAATAAGCATAGACCGACATCGTATTGCATTTGGGTTTCCAAGCCATAACTTTCAGCTTCATCTTCATTTAATATAAATACAAATTCTTTATAGTCTTGTTGCTCCTGTTCGAACGCAGGTTCAATCAGAACCGAACAGCTATTCTTATCTTTTAACTTTAAATACATTTTATCGTATATTAAATGATTTTTTTCAATCGATAAATGAATACCTATCTCTTTATTTTTACTGATTATATCTGTGCATTCAGCATTGATATATGAAGAAAAAACAAAAGATAATTCATTTAATTGATTAAATTTGGGTTGTATTGAGAACGGTTTTAAATCTTTAATTACAAATTCCGGATAAACATGAGATTGTGATTTGTCTAAAATATCGTCTAAGTTCGACTTCAGCTTCACAGTATATTCTTGATCCTTAACAAGAATTGAAATATAAAAATCAAAAATAAAATGATTCATTGCCTCTATATCTGTTTCTTTTATGTTAAGCCTGCTCTCAAAATGCCAACAAGAAGAAGTTTTTTCTAGGTTATTAATAAAATGAATTCTCTGCTCACTTTCATTAGCTAAAAAAACGTTTTTAATTTCAATTTCCTTATCTAAAACCTCTATAGAACCTTTAACTATTAAATCAACACCATCATGATGTATATAAGATATTTCTCCATAAATTGCTGAATCTTTTATTAGAACCGCTAAGTTGTTATCTAAAGTAGCATACATACGTGCTCTTTTTATGAATCCTTTAGAATTGTAAATGGTTTTTGGCAGACTGATAAATTTACCCGAAGATTTATCGTTTTCTGAATCAAATGATAATCTTTGACTTACAGTTAATCCATTTGTATCGAACTCTAGATAAACGTCCCATATTCCATCAGTTTCAAAAAAGCGTTGTGTTAATAAAGGAACGCTTACCTGTAAAAAGCCGTTATTATAATTTTTTTCCTGCAGACGAATAATGTGCTTATCTACAGTTTTTCTATTGATAAACGCTAACTGTTTAATAAAAATCTGTTCGTCCCTAGTTGGGGTAATTTCACAATTCAAATGAAGGTCATTATTATCAATGCTTAACTGATGAATTTTCGTTCGAACTAACTTTGCATTAAATTTAGAAATAGTAATTAGCAATTCTTTATTTTGAGTCTGGGAGACATTATGAACAAATAGTTCGCCATTTTCAGTATAGATCTCCTTGGTTTGTAAAGCAGTATTAATATCAGTTTTCACTTTAATAGTATACTGATATTCACCTATCTCCACTTCGGTATATAAATACCAGTTTCCTTGATATAAAGAATACCCATTCAGTGTTAAGGATATTTCAAAACTTGAGTCTTCTGAAATTATCAAAGAGTTCTGCGGTATTATTAATTGTTCTTTTGTTGCCTCGTTTTCTAAATAACATTTTATAAATTTGACAGAGCTATTCGAAAATAAAAATGTATGAGATCCAGTAAAAGTCGTGCGATTTGCTGACATTTGGATATTTTCAATTACAAAAGCCGATTTGGAAATGCTTGTTTTATTTATAATTAAATTTCCATCTACTTGAGCAGCAAACTCTAACACAGATCCATCAATAACTAGTTTAAAAGTATCATTTAACTGATTTAGGATATCAATAAAAATTTCATCTTTATCTAAAATAAGCTTTAGTTTGAAAACTGATTTATCCAAACAAGACTTAAGCTCATCTAATGGGATAACAACTTTCATAATGCCTTCATCGTTAAGTAAAGAGATGTTCGATAAAAGATCAATATGCCTGTTAGAAGTTGCAAACGCAACATTCTCTATCCTGCTGAAAAAATGATCATAAAAATCTTTTTTTTCACACATTAGATCTAATACGATATTTTCATTTTCAACTTTCATGTTTATTAAATATATGCCGTAGTCCATAAGTCTCGCCTTTCTTTGCTTCTGAATTATCGTTTATCCAAAAAGTTTTTTTACAACTCTCTTTGTTGACTCGCCTGCTTCTAAATAACAAAACTTGCTGTGAAATTTCTGGTATTTATCGTTAGTATCGTAATCAAAACGTTCGACATCATCAACAGATTTAATTACTTCCTCTGTAGTCATCAATAACGGTCCAGGAGCTTCAATTTCAAAATTATAATAAAACCCTCTTAATTTATCTCTATATACATCAATATCAGGAACAAAAAAAATGATCGGTTTCTTAAGTGACCCAAAATCAAAAAAGACAGAAGAGTAATCAGTAATTAAGATATCTGAAACATAATATAGTTCACGGATATCATTATACCTAGACAGGTCATATGCAAAGTCTTCTAAACCCTCTAAATCTATAACATCAGCTACTAAATAATGCATTCGAAGTACAACAACATATTCACCACCTATATGTTCTTTTAGTTGCTTTAAATTCAAATGTATATCAAACTTATAAGCGCCTTTTTTATGGTATAAATTATCCCGCCACGTAGGCGCATATAAAATCACTTTTTTATTTATATCTATACCAAGCTTCTGTTTTATCTTATTTTTCTCAAAATTAGTTTTTGGTGAAAATAAATAATCATTTCTCGGATAACCAGTCTCTAAGATTTGTTTTTCAAATTGAAAAGCTCGTTTAAAAATATCGGTCGAATAGGCATTAGGAGAAATCAAATAATCCCATTTGCTTGCTTCCTGCAGAAAATTCTGTTTGTACTTCTCTGTTGTTGTTCCAGGCATGTGTACTTCGTCCATGTCATTGGCAAGTTTTTTTAACGGAGTTCCGTGCCATGTTTGTATATACAATGTATTTTTGGGTTTTGGAATCCATAAAGGAAGACGGCTGTTTGTAATCCAATATTTCGCTGTTGCCATGTACCAAATCCATTTAAGAGAAAACCTTTTTATATATACCGCGTCAACACCTTCTAATGCTGACAAATACCGTTTATCAATGCTCCATATCAATTTATAGCGATATTGATCTTTATTTTCCTGCAGATATTCGTAGATTGCTCGGGGGTTGCAGCTAAACTGCTTTCCAGAATAGCTTTCAAACAAAATCAATTTGTTGTTTCTTGGCAGAAGAGAGAAAATCTTAAATAGAAATGAATAGGCTCTGATCAATAAACTTCTGCATTTTATAAAAATAAAAGATTTCATCATGAACTCCTTAAAGAGTGAAAAATTTATACTTCCGCAAACAAGAAAAAAAGAAGCAACTGAATTTACTTCAAGCCTCTTTTAGTTAGTGCTTCTATAAACTAGCCATGTCTTTTTTGATCTGGGTAGTTGAAATGCCTTCTGTTCTCGGAAGGTAAACGACCTCACAATATTCCTTTAAGAAATCAAACTTCCCTTTCCAGTCATCGCCGATGACAAATGTGTCGATTTCGTACTTTTGAATATCTGAGATCTTTTGTTCCCAGTTTTTTTCGGGAATGACTTCATTAACAAAATCGATCGTTTCTAAAATGAATTTTCGATGTTCATATGAATGATGCGATTTTTTTTGTTTTTGAAGATTAAATTCATCTGTAGATAATCCTACAATTAAATAGTCACCCAGATCTCTTGCTCTTTCCAGCAGCTTCATATGTCCGTAGTGAAATAAATCAAATGTTCCGTACGTTATCACTTTCTTCATTAGATAACATCACCTTCCAAGCGTTTTCAACTGAGATTACAGAAAAAAACCAAAACCTTTAACAGATTGTTTATAATTTCGACATAAGTTTCACGTACCTTTAATATTGAACAATAATAGCATAAGTTCCTATAAAAGTTAAGGCTCTTTAAAAATGTCAATCACAAGCATTTTTTGGTATTACCGTTGTATTGATGTATAAAATTCACAGGACTAATGTCTCAACTATCTTTATTATAACAATTTTTCTTTTGTAGAAAAATTGATTCTTTTGTCACGTTTTTGAGTGAAACGATTTTCTTTCTGCTGCGTCATTTATTCTGTACGCCCTGCTCATATTAATTCATCGTCAAAACGTGAAGGAATTGTAATGTGAATGTTAAAAGTTCCTAAAGATTTTGTGGTAAGATAGAGTAAGATGTTTTTAGGCAAAGAGGCTTTAATGAAACTATACGAATGACACGTGATTTTTATAGACATATAGATGAAAAGGAGGGTTGGTTACGATGCAAACAAAACCCATTAATCAATTAGATTTTGTAGACGGTGAACTAACTTCATTTGTATCACATTTAGAAACGTCATACTTGGACCAGAATAGAGGTGCGTTCATCGTAACAGCGAATCCTGAAATCGGATTTGAAGCGATGCAGAATCCGCGTTATGAAGCGGTTCTTTCGTCTGCTGATTTTATTTTGCCGGATGGCATTGGGGTTGTAATGGTTTCGAAGTTAATCGGGAAGCCGCTTCAATCCAGAATTGCCGGTTATGATTTGTTTACGTCGCTGTTGGATAAAGCTAATCAAAAGAAAAAGCGGGTTTACTTTTACGGTGCTGCTAAGCATGTCATTGAACAGACAATAGAGCGCGTAGAACGTGATTATCCTAGGATTGAAATTGCCGGATACTCTGACGGCTATGTGAAGGATCAACGTGAGGTGGCGGACCAGATTGCGGCCGCAAATCCAGATATGGTATTTGTCGCGTTAGGTTATCCTAATCAGGAGTTCTTTATCCATCAATACCGCCATTTATTCCCTCAGGCTGTTGCTGCAGGGCTGGGCGGAAGCTTTGATGTGTTCAGCGGCAATGTCAAAAGAGCGCCGTCATTTTTTATCCGTTTTCATCTTGAATGGATGTACAGGCTGATCACTAATCCTGCACGCTGGAGAAGAATGCTGAGCATTCCTAAGTATGTTACAGCCACGCTGAAGCATGAACGAGCTGCAGCAAAGCCGCAATATACGGGGCAGGTCAAAGATCAATCACGCCATCTGTAATCGTCCTTAAAGGAGCTAAGGTATGTAATGAAATGCATGAATCTTTCGCTGGGCCTGGGGACAATCTGTGACAGCCCTTTGGAGCTGACGACAGATTGAAATCCTTGATGGCATTATTTTATTATTTGTTCATCAAAACCATTGGCACATTGCTGTTTTGGGTCAAACCGGGCAATGAAGTGACGCTTCTGGTTTCCTTTCCTGATAATGCCCGTGCAATCTTAAAGGAATACCAGAAGGGACACTATTCATTTCCCATTCATGTGCTGCTTACCCAGCATGCCAAGTCACTGGAAAAAGAATTTCCTTCTCTTACTGCTTCCGTTATGAACGAAAAACACCCGCTTCATATTTGTAAAGCGGTCTTTTCTATGCTGAGCAGTAAGGCTGTGATCGTTGACAACTATTTTGTTTTGACAACCGTTTTGGCCAGCAGGCCTGAGATTGAGTGTATTCAAGTTTGGCATGCAAACGGGGCGTTTAAGCGATTTGGGTTAGAGGATATCAACACACAGAACCGTTCGCGGGCTGATGTAAGCCGTTTTCGCAAGGTGTATGCTTCATTTGACCGAATTGTTGTCGGTTCTGAACATATGGCTGACATATTCAAGGAGTTTTTCGACATAAAAGGTGATCCATTTCTTCGGTTCGGTGTGCCTTTAACCGATGCTTACTATGAGGCACGGGAAAACAGGATTGATCTTAAGAACAAATATCATCTGCCGGCAGACCAAAAAATCATGCTGTATGCGCCGACTTTTAGGGACCATCAGTTCGAAAGCTTTTCCCTGCCGTTTTCAGAAAAGCAGCTGGAGCATGACTTAAAAGGAGAATATGTACTTGCGGTAAAACTCCATCCTGTGATGAAGCATTCTGCTGAATTACCTGAAGATAGCGCGTGGATAAAAGATGTGTCAGACCTCCCTCTTGCAGACCTTTTGAAAATGGGTGATCTGTTAATATCAGATTATTCTTCAGTCCCATTTGAATTCGCGCTCTTGGACAAACCCATTTTGTTTTATGCTTATGATATGGAGGCTTACAACAGAACCCGCGGTTTAATACGGCATTATAAAGAAGTGATTCCCGGGGTTCCTTGCCGTGATTCAAAAATGCTCTTGGACCAGATGAAAGACATGAACAAGCTCCAATCAGAAGTGGAGCGCTTTTCACGTGAGTGGAATCGGTACTCGAAAGGGAATGCCAGTAAGCAGCTTTTAAGCTATATAAATGAGAAATTAAGCTGATCTTTATATATAATAGAGATCACTATTGCAAATAATTAGGAAAACCTTTTATCAAACATTATGAGTTGTAGCAAGGAAGGAGTCATTTTTATGATTTATGCTGAGATTTTAGCCGGTGGAAAAGGTTCCCGCATGGGGAACGTCAATATGCCAAAACAGTTTTTGCCGTTAAATAAGCGCCCTATTATCATTCACACGGTGGAAAAATTCTTATTAAATGACCGGTTCGATAAGATTTTAATCGTTTCACCTAAAGAGTGGATTAACCATACAAAAGACATTCTAAAGAAATTCATCGGCCATAATGATCGCCTGGTTGTCGTTGAAGGCGGCAGTGACCGTAATGAATCTATTATGAGCGGCATCCGCTATATCGAAAAAGAATTCGGCATTCAGGATGATGACGTGATCATCACTCATGATTCTGTGCGCCCGTTTCTGACTCATCGCATTATTGACGAAAACATTGATGCGGTTCTTCAATACGGCGCGGTCGATACTGTGATCTCAGCCATTGATACGATTATTGCTTCAGAAGACCAGGAATTCATTTCTGATATCCCTGTCCGCGATCACATGTATCAAGGGCAAACACCGCAAAGCTTTCGGATTAGCACATTGGTTGAGCTTTATAACAAGCTGTCCGATGAACAAAAAGCTGTCTTAACCGATGCTTGCAAGATCTGTTCGTTAGCAGGTGAAAAAGTGAAGCTGGTCCGCGGTGAAGTCTTTAATATTAAAGTAACGACACCATATGACTTAAAGGTGGCTAATGCCATTTTACAGGAGCGAATTTCACAATGATTAATCAAACTTATCGTTTAGTTTCTGCCCGACAGTTTGAAGTGACATATAAAGATAAAGTTGTCCACTCAGATAAGGTCGTTATCCGGCCTACCCATTTATCCATCTGCGCTGCCGACCAGCGCTATTATACCGGCTCACGCGGCAAAGAAGCGATGGATAAAAAATTGCCGATGGCTCTGATCCATGAAGGAATCGGGAAGGTCATGTTTGATCCGACAGGCACATTTAAAGTCGGAACCAGGGTTGTTATGGTGCCGAATACACCGGTTGAAGAGCATGAAGTCATCGCGGAGAATTATCTGCGTTCCAGCAGATTCCGTTCAAGCGGCTATGATGGATTTATGCAGGATTATATGTTCATGGCTCCGGATCGGCTCGTTGAACTTCCCGACAGCATTAATCCGCATGTCGCAGCTTTTACTGAGCTTATTACGATTGCCGTTCACGCGCTTTCCCGCTTTGAGCGTATGGCGCACAAGAAACGTGACACATTCGGTGTCTGGGGAGACGGAAATCTCGGGTTTATCATGACGCTTCTCCTGAAGAAGAAATATCCGGACAGCAAAGTGTTTATCTTCGGAAAAACACCTTATAAGCTTGATCATTTTTCTTTTGTTGACGCAGCTTATCAAATTAACGACATTCCTGAGGATGTCAAAATCGACCATGCCTTTGAATGTGTAGGCGGACGAGGCAGTGAAAGCGCAATTGATCAGATCATTGCCCAAGTTCATCCTGAAGCTTTTGTAGCGCTCTTAGGCGTATCTGAATACCCTGTTGAAATTGAAACCAGAATGGTGCTTGAAAAAGGGATTACGCTGATCGGCAGCAGCCGCAGCGGACGCGAGGATTTTGCCCGTACTGTGGACTTTTTAGCTCAATACCCTGAAGTCGTTGATTATTTAGAAACCTTAGTAGGCGGACGTTTCCCTGTACGCAGTATTGAGGAAATTACGAACGCGTTTGAAGCAGATTTGACTTCATCTTGGGGAAAAACTGTTATCGAATGGGACATTTAAACAGTGAAGACATTCCTTACACGAATTGTAAAAGGAGTATTCGGCACTGCTTATAAACTATTGAGCGCTTTATTACCAGTACAGCACAATAAAGTTGTCATCGCTTCCTATCGTGAGGATCATTTAGGTGATAATTTTAAAGGTGTGTATGAAAAGCTGAAGCAAGATCCGTCTCTTCGCATCGTCCTGCTTTTCCGCAAGATGGATAAGGGGCTGATTGGACAAGCTGCATATTTGCTTCACCTTTTCAGCTCTTTATATCACCTTGCCACATGCCGTGTGCTTTTGTTAGATGATTATTATTTTCCTTTGTATGTTGTGCCAAAACGAAAGGAAACGGTCGCCATCCAGCTTTGGCATGCTTGCGGCGCGTTTAAAAAATTCGGCTACAGCATTGTTGACAAGCCCTTCGGCCCTTCTTCAGATTATCTGAAGATTGTTCCCGTGCATTCTAACTATGATTATGCCGTTGTCAGTGCACCAGCTGCCGTGCCGCACTTTGCCGAAGCCTTTCAAATGGAGCAAAAGAAGATTTTGCCGCTGGGCATTCCAAGGACGGATTATTTTTATCATAAAGAACATATTCGACATGTACTGGATGAGTTTCATCAGGTTTATCCGGAATTTAAACATAAGAAAAAGCTTTTGTATGCTCCTACTTTTAGAGGCAGCGGACATCATCAAGAGGGTGACGCTCCCCCGCTTGATCTGCTACAATTAAAATCGGCGCTAAACCATAAAGATTATGTCGTGATGCTCCATCTTCATCCGTATATGCGCAAGCAAGCGCACACGGAAGAGGATGATTTTGTGCTGGATTTAACCGATTCGTACTCTTTGTACGATTTGATGGCAATCTCCGATGGGCTGATAACCGATTATTCTTCAGTCATTTTCGAATACAGCCTGCTGAAACGTCCAATGTATTTTTACTGTCCGGATTTAGAAGACTACTTGAAAGAACGTGATTTTTACTATCCCTTTGAATCGTTTGTTCCCGGGCCAATTTCGAAAGATGTTCCATCGCTGGTGCACGATATCGAGAGTGATCACGAGGCCGATGCGAAGCGGATTGAGGCTTTTTCACAAACATTTATTACCCATCAGGACGGCAAATCTTCAGAACGGGTAGCCGATTTTATTTCATCATTTTTAACATCTGGTGCCGATTAGGAGAAAGTGAGGTACAAAGTGAAGCTGGCCAGAAAGATTAAGAACAGACTTTTCAGATCAAAAAAGAGAACGAAAACAGAAGATACAGCTTTCAGTGTCCATTCGACAGATAACAGGGTTTTTTCTCTTTTCGATAAAACCAAGCGAATTGAAGAAAACCAGCAAGTCCCTGTCAGAAAAATTTCTGAGTTTTCTTGGAATGGATCCATTCTTAAAATTGCGGGTTATATGTACATCAAGGGCCTGCCTCTTCAAAAAGAAGATCAGGTACGAAAACGTTTATTATTGGTGCACAACGGTGTTTTATTTACAGCTGTTTCGCTGCGGGATATTCGGGTAGATCAGCTGTCAATCGATACTTCTAATGTGCCTGGAGCTTATAAGTGGGCAGGATTTTCACAGCAGATTAACTTTTCAAAGCTGATAAATGACAAACCGCTTCCGCAGGGCGAATATAAGCTGTTTCTAGAAATTGAAGCTGTAGATGACCAGAATGTGAAACACCAGGAAGTGCATACGGTCGGAAACGTCAGCAATTTTCTCTCTAATGATGTCTATGCCACAAAAATGGAGTTTCATTCTGCTAAAAAGCTGATGAAGTTCAATTTAATTGTGAACTATGATGAGGGCGAAAAGACGATTAACCTATCTTGCAACAAACTGCAGGAAATTGATCCAAGCCTTTTGGAAATGGACACCGGAAGAGAAGCGAACCGCTTTTTGCGCAAGCTGAATACGAGCTTATTTCATTTTGCTTATGATGTGTTCCGCCTGCTGCCGATTAAGTCCAATAAGATCGTCTTTGCTTCTGACAGCCGGCTTGATTTGACAGGCAACTTCGAATTTGTTTATGAAGAACTGCTAAAGCGCGAAGAAAATTTTGATTTCAAATTTTTCTTAAAGAGCAGCATTCGAGACAGAAAAAGCCTGTCTGAACTGATGTCTATGGCTTATCATTTTGCGACAAGCAAAATGATTTTTATAGATGATTTTTATCCGATTATTTATCCGCTAAAAATCCGTAAAAATGCGGACCTTGTCCAATTATGGCATGCTGTCGGCGCCTTTAAAACATTCGGCTACAGCCGAATCGGGCTGCCGGGAGGACCGTCGCCGCATTCGAAAAACCATAGAAACTACACCAAGGTGATTGTCAGCTCTGAGAATATACGAAAACATTATGCAGAGGGCTTCGGCGTAGATATAGAGAACGTCATCGCTACCGGCGTGCCGCGAACAGACTTTTTCTTTGATGAAGCGAAGAAGGCATTTGTAAAAGAACGTCTTTATACGGAATATCCATTTCTGAAGGACAAAAAGGTCATTCTTTTTGCACCAACCTTCCGCGGAAACGGTCAGCAATCCGCTCATTATCCTTTTGAAGTGCTTGATTTTGACCGTCTGTATCATGAGTTAAAGGATGAGTATATCTTCTTATTTAAGATCCATCCATTCGTTCGAAACGATGCCAATATTCCTTATCAGTACAGCGATTTCTTTTATGATTTCTCTTCGTTTAGGGAAATCAATGAGCTATTGCTCGTAACAGATGTTCTGATTACGGATTACTCTTCTGTGTGCTTTGAGTATGCGTTATTAAATAAACCGATGATCTTCTTCAGCTATGATGTAGATGACTATATTCGCAAACGTGATTTCTATTACGATTACTTTGACTTTATTCCTGGTCCGCTTGCGAAAACGTCTGAGCAAATGATTTCGATCATTAAGGAAGAGAAGTATAACTTTGAGCAAATTGATTCATTTGTTCATTATTTCTTCGACGATCTTGACGGAAAAGCAAGTGAACGTGTGATCGATCAAATTGTCTTTCCTCAGGAAGAGGAGCCATTAGAAGATAAAGTCCTTAAAAGATAAAGCAAAACCACCTTTTGCAAACGCAAAAGGTGGTTTTTTTATTGATACTCCGGAACATCATAGTAAAGCGTATAACCATCCAGCAATGAATATAGGCTGTACATGCGGTTTACTTGTTTGTACGCCCAGCCGATGTCTGTTGCGTATTGGTGTGTCGCAGTGGCTGACCATCTCATTTTGTACAGTGTGTCCTGATTGTAGGCTGTGTTGTGTATATACGAAGAGCCTATAAATTTGGCCCCGCCGATAATGGCTGCTTCTGGTGTAAACCAGCCTTGCTCGTACGCATATTTGGCGCCGTAGTAATTCGGATTTCTGTCGTATGCGCCTATTCCGTACATGTTATATACGGTTTTTCCGTTATAGGTTAATCCATTGGCTAATTCGGATGTTCCGTTTCCTGTTTCGAGGAGAGCGTGCGAGATTAAATATAGCTCGTTGATGCCGTATTGTTTGGCGGCATCGATAAATGCCTTTGCTTTCCCTGTCAGAATGCCTTTACCCGCAAGCACTTTCTGATTGACTTCAGTGATGCTGAGTCCGGCTGTCTGTGACAGCTTGAGAAATTGGAAGTAGTATTTACTGTCTCTGGAAAAGTTATTCGGATCTACATATTGAACCACTTCATCACTGCTTGCGTTTCGCCAGCCCAAATTGATTTTGGCCCAGCCGTTGATCTGGCCGATGATTTTTACCTTATCGCCTTTTTTAAATTGGCCGATCACGTTCGTCGGGATGACTTCCAGCGTTGACCTGATATTCAGAACATCAGCTGTGACCGTTGATGTTGCTGTATGAATATAAGTGAGTGATACGTAAGCAGCTCCATCTGTTTGCGGGCTGACTGTCATTTGTTTTTGGACCATCTCACCAAGCGAGAGATTGTAATTTGTTTTCATAATTTGCGGCCCGTTTTTTATTTTTACGATAGATGATGTCCATCCATATAATTGTTTTAGCTTCGTTGCTGCCGCAGCAGCTTCATTATTGCCTGTGAACTGTTTGTTTAAGCTAATGTTATAAATCGTATTGCTTTGGGTTGTGTAACTTGGGCTTAAGCTTTGGGCTTTCAGATAGGTTATCCCATTATTCAATGATGTTTTGCTGCTGATCTGGGCTGTTACGATTTTGTATTGTGTATATGCCGTCTCGCCTGTTTTTGCTGTTGTGCCAGCGACATTGTTTTGGTTGAATAGCGCTAAAACACGGTCAATGTCTTCTTGGCTGATGATGGCTTCAGTTATAATTTGATAGCTGCTCGCTGTGGTCTGACCGTTTTTTTGGCTAGATGCTGATATGTGATTAGATTGAAAAAATGTGAGTGCCTGATTGACTTTCTTGGCATCAAGCAGAGCTTCAGTTGTAATTGTAAACATGTTTGCGATTTGTTTTTTGACTGACTTTGCGGAAGCGCTCAGCTGATTTTTCTTTAACATGTTCAAGCCCTTTGTCACTTTTGCTTGATCTGATGTTTCTTCCGAGATGAGCTGATAATGGTTTTCTGCAGTTGTTCCAGTTGTTTTTTTCGCTGCCTTTACTTTTTTCTGAGAAAAGAAGGCTGCGGCTTTGCTTGCTTTCTGCTCGCCTAAAATTTTTGCCGTCGTTATTTGATAGGCTGTAGATGTTGTCGTTTTTTTGATGCTGGATGACGTGTAGCTCCATTTTTTCTTTTTAAAGAAGGTGTTCACTTTTTGCAGCTGCTGTTTCGTTAAACCCTTCATATTCACAACATAAGATGTGCTTTTGCCAACCTTTTGATAGCTGCCGGATACGCCGGTGTTTTTCTTGATTTGGCTAATGGCGTCCTTGACTGTATTCAGCCCTTTGAAATAAGCTGATTGGACGTTGTATGTCTCAGCAGTTGTTTTTTGATTGATTGGCTTGTAGCTTCCTGTAATCCCTGTGGTTTGTTTCAATTGAGTTAATAGATTTTTGGCATTCGCTTCACCTGATACAGCTGCTGTAGTGAATGTATAGTAGGCTTGTCCTTTCACCGTTTCTTTTAATGAAGCCTTAAGCCCCGATTCCTTTTGGAAGGCATTTTTGATCTGCTCTGCTTTGCTGTCTCCTACGATTGCGCCTGATTGAATGGTTGTCACAGACACCGTATGTGAGACGGGCTTGTACGAGCTTTTAATTCCCGTTTGCTTAGCCAGACTCTGGACAAGCGCCTTCACTTTTGTCTCTTCCGGGATTTCTGATGTGATAACGTTCACATAGGACTGGGCTGTTCCGGACGCTTTTACAGCGCCAGCCACTCCCGTTTCTTGTTTAAGCTTGGCCAACAATGTGTTTGCCTGCTTTTCATCCGACATGGCGCCTGAGGCGATGGTGACATACGGCTGCTTGCTTCCGACAGGGCTAGTCGTGCCTGTAATCGCTGTCTGTTTGGTGAGCCCGCTTAGGATGGCTTTCGCCTCTGCTTCGCTATGTATGCCAGCAGCGGACATTTGGTAGGTCGTTGTTGTGCCTGAAGCCTGATAAGAAGCATCCCAGCCAGTATCTTTTTCCAGCATGGCGACAGCCTGTGCGGCTTGGCTTTCTGTACTGAATGTTTTACTAGGCTCTATTTCATATATCGAGTAGTCGGTATAGGCTGCAGCCTGTGCGGCGGAACCGGATATGGCAAAAAAGGCAAGGGACGCGGCGGACAGAAGCATCGGTGCGATTAATCTCTTTTTCATTCCTTCTCCTCTTTCTTATTCAATGAGTATATAAAACTAGTTTATTTATCGGCACGCGTATGCTTCATTTATAGGTGAATCCCTTCCATTTTTTAATAAAAAAACTTAATCTCGAAGTGAGATTAAGTTCACATATGAGACACGATCAGTGTACAAGTTCCTTTAACCGTAAAGTCAGGCATTTGAGCGGGCAGGATCAAGTGATCTCCTTTTTTGAGCGGACATGTTTTATCTTCATACGTCAGTGAACCGCTGCCTTCTATTACGCTGCAAAGCAGGAAGGCTTCATCCTGAGAGAGCTCAGCCTCGCCATCTATGTCCCATTTATATACCGAAAAATATTCCCCTTGGACAAATGTTTTAATGGTTATTCCTTTTCTTGACTCGGTTGATTCGTCTATATATCCGTCCACATGGGGAACCGTTGCCGCGTTGATCGCTTTGGCAAAGTGAAGCTCTCTCGGACTCCCATTGTGATCAAGGCGGTCATAGTCGTACACCCGGTATGTGGCATCTGAATTTTGCTGTATTTCTAACACAAGCGCCCCCTTGCACAATGCGTGCAGCGTTCCGCTCGGCACATAATAGAAATCACCAGGTTTCATTTTGATTCTTCGCAGCAGGCCTTCCCAGTCACCGCTGTTGATCATTGTGACTAATTCTGTTTTTGAGCGGGCCGTATGCCCATAAATCATCTCCGCGTTTTCTTTACAGTCGATGATGTACCAGCATTCTGTCTTGCCAAGTTCCCCCTCTTCATTTTCTCCGGCATAATAATCATCAGGGTGAACCTTTATCGACATATCTTCCTTCACGTCCAGAAGTTTTGTCAGAAGCGGAAATCGGTTCCCCTCCACGCCGCCGAATAGTTCACGATGGTCTTCCCAAAGCTCGATCAATGTCTTTCCTTTATACAGACCATTCGCTACAGTGCTCGATCCTTTTGGATGGCCTGAAATGGCCCAGCATTCTCCCGTTGTATCGGAAGGAATGCCGTAGCCGAATTGTTCTCGTAAAGCGGTGCCGCCCCAGATTTTCTCTTTAAAAACAGGCGTTAGAAAAATCGGTGATTGCGTCATGATCCGTACCCCTCCCCTGTAAATAACTTGTCATTATTTTCCCGGTGCGCCCCTCTTGCAAACGCCCATATAAGCTGCCGGTTTTCCTAGGACAACATATGTATAAAGCATCATCTTTTAGCAACCCCATTAAAGAAAACGCTTCCTTTTTATTATATCATGCCAAAAAGCAGCTTTGTTTCAAGCTTTTCCTTAATAAGAATAATTGTCCTTTTTTGATACAAATTAATAAAAACCGTCAATTTTGATAAGGAGTGAACCTATGCAAATCGATCCTGATCTCCAGAACAATTTAGAGACCCTCAAAAAAACGTTGGGGCAAAACGACGATATGATGTTTTATACATTTGCTTTCGGAGACAGAAGACAGAAGGCGTGTTTACTGTATATTGACGGTCTGACAGAGAATAAAATGCTGGCGCAATACGTTATTTCTCCTCTACAACGAGAAGCGTTATCCCATCGAGAAAGCTCGATTGAAGATTTATCCGCCTTTTTTTTGGTTTTCACCACATTGTTGTCAGCACAATGAAAGAAATAGAGATGCTCGTTTTTACAGGGAAAGCCATTTTGCTGGCTGACGGCTATTGCAGAGGATTAGCTTTTGACACGAAAACATTAAAAACACGCAGTCTTGAAGAACCTTCATCCGAAATTGTGGAACGCGGTGCGAAAATAGGATTTATTGAAAAGCTGCGGACAAACACAGCGCTTTTGCGTGAACGGACAAGTGATCCTAACCTTGTCATAAAGGAAATGATCCTCGGAAAAAGGACGAAAAAGAAAATCGCTGTCGCTTATATTCATGATATTTCTCCTGACTACGTTGTAAAAGAGGTGTTTGAAAGGCTGGAATCGGTCAAGATAGATGATGTGCCAGAATCAGGCACGCTTGAACAGCTGATTGAGGATGAACCACTTTCGATCTTTCCCACGATACTAAGCACAGAACGGCCTGATCGTGTAGTTGCTTCTCTGTTAGAAGGGCGAGTAGCCATATTGGTAGATGGCACGCCGTTCGCTTTGGTTATGCCGGCTACGGTTGACGAATTTATTCATTCGCCGGACGATTACAGCCAGCGCTGGATTCCAATGTCACTTATACGCCTTCTTCGTTATACCAGCATCCTGATCACCATTTATTTGCCCGGCCTGTATATTTCTCTCGTTTCTTTCCACACCGGGCTTTTGCCGACAAGAATGGCGATATCCATTGCGGGCAGCCGGCTTAATGTGCCATTTCCGCCTTTTGTTGAAGCTTTTTTTATGATATTTACAATCGAGCTGATCAGAGAAGCCGGATTGAGACTGCCAAAACCGATCGGACAGACGATTGGCCTTATCGGCGGAGTTGTCATAGGACAAGCCGCTGTTCAGGCGCAAATCGTCAGCGCGTTGATGGTTATTGTCGTTTCTGTCACTGCACTGGCATCCTTTACCGTTCCTTCATACGCCTATAACTTTCCGCTGCGGATTATTCGGATTGGGGCCATGCTCAGTGCGGCAACGCTTGGCATGTATGGAGTGATTATGGTTTATCTGTTTGTGATCGGCCATTTAATGCGCCTGAAAAGTTTTGGCCAGGATTACATTATTCCGATTATGGCACAGCCCGGACAGGATTTGAAAGACACAGTGATCCGCATTCCAACTCTATTTTTAAAAAGAAGGCCGACACGAAACGATCCAGAAGACAACATCAGACAAAGGTGAGGGCTATGAAGAAATCAGAGCATAAACTGACATTTATGCAGACGCTTATTATGGTAAGCAGCACGCTGATCGGCGCCGGTGTCTTAACCCTTCCCCGATCAGCAGCTGAAACCGACAGTCCTAGCGGATGGATTATGATTCTGCTCCAAGGCGTAATATTTATTATCATCGCTCTGCTCTTTTTGCCTTTCCTTCAAAAAAACAGCGGAAAAACACTATTTAGGCTCAACCGCACCGTGGCCGGTAAATGGTTAGGGACTTTATTGAATTTGCTTATCTGTCTATATTTCATTGGAATCGTTTGTTACCAAGCACGGATTTTAGGAGAGGTCGTCGGATTCTTTCTGTTGAAAAATACGCCAATGTCAGTTGTCGTGTTTCTATTTCTTGCGGTTGCCATCTATCACGTGGGCGGAGGCGTTTATCCAATTGCAAAGGTATACGCTTATATATTTCCTATCACCCTTATCATTTTTATGATGCTCCTAATGTTCAGCTTTCGCTTGTTCCAGCTTGATTTTATCCGGCCAGTATTTGAAGGTGGATATCAAAGTTTTTTCTCTTTATTTCCCAAAACGCTTTTATATTTCTCGGGATTTGAAATCATTTTTTATCTTGTCCCGTTTATGAGAGATCCGAAGCAAGCGAAAAAGGCTGTCGCTTTAGGCATCGCGACTTCCACCGTGTTCTACAGCATTACGTTGTTTATTGTAATTGGCTGTATGACTGTAGCTGAGGCAAAAACAGTGACATGGCCGACCATTTCTCTTATTCACGCGCTAGAGGTTCCTGGCATTTTTATTGAACGTTTTGACCTGTTCCTGCAGCTGACCTGGACAGCACAGCAGTTTGCCTGTATGCTCGGGTCCTTCAAAGGTTCCCATATCGGTTTAACAGAAATCTTTCATCTAAAAAATAAAAACAATCCATGGCTCTTGGCGGCAATGCTGGCTGCTACATATTTCATTACGATGTATCCCAAGGACCTGAATGACGTATTTTATTACGGGACACTTCTCGGATATGTTTTTTTATTTGTCATTGCAATCCCATTCTTCATCTGGTTTGTAAGCTGGGTACAGAAAAAATTGGGGAGGGGGCAGCTTGGATGAAGATCATAACAAAACTTGCGGTCATGTTTCTCATGCTGCAGATGCTCTGCGGGTGCTGGGATGTCAAAAATATAGAGAAACTATCCTTCGCCAGAGGACTGGCAATTGATGAGACAGAGGATGATCAGTATAAATTAATGTACCAAAACCTTCTGCCCCAAAGTGAAGACAGCCAAGCATCCGGTAAACCTGAATTTGTTCATGTGACATCCAACGGGAAAACCATTCTGGAAGCAGTCAGTGATGTATCTATCAAGGACCCTCCTATTTATAGCGATCATTTAAAAGTGATTCTTTTGGGAGAAAAACTGATGAAGAATCAAAACATAGATCAAGTCCTTAACCATTTTATTCGAGATGACGAGCTCCGGCGAAGCAGCTATTTGATGGCAGCCAAAGGGAAAGCGGCTGATATCTTTACAAAAGGAAGCCCCAATCAGCAACAGCCGATGCCAACTGAAAAACTGATTGATCTGACAACTCACAGAGGATATAACGGTAAGATTATGATGCCGCTTCGCATCGGCAGAGCTTCTGTATATTGCCAAAACGGCTACAGCTTCCTCATTCAAGCCGTGAAAAACCAAAAGGGAAAAGCAAAGTATGATGGGGCGGGCATTATTAAAAGCGGCAGCAATAAACTCGTTGGATTTCTGTCAGCAGATGAAACACAAGCGCTGACATGGGTCATGGGGACGATTCAAGGCGCCGTCATGCCAACGACAGATAAAGGACATCCGATTACGTTTGAGATCAAAAAATCAAAAACGAAAATCAAGCCGGCCATTAAAAACGGAAAGCCTGTTTTTCAGATTTCTGTCCAAACAAAGGGCATCCTGACAGAAGACCAAACCCCAAAAGAAAACTCCTTTAGCAAGAGCTATCTGAACAGGCTGGAAAATATTTTCGAGAAAAAGCTTGAACGCGATATTAAGAAAATCATGGATAAACTGCAGCATGAGTATAAAACCGATCCGATTTTTTTATCCGACCATATTCGGGTTCAATACCCAGAATACTGGCATAAGGTAAAAGGACATTGGGATGACGTATTTTCTGAGGCAGATCTCACGTACGATATTTCTTTCAAAATCATTAACTTCGGCACAGTAGGAAAGTGAGCCATAGCAAAAGGGTGCGCAGGATCGCGCACCCTATTTTATGTTTCGGCCGTCTGCTGTTTTCCAGACGAACCTCCCTGTCCGTTTTTGTCCCGTAAATCCTGCTCAATTTCTTCAAGGCTTTTTCCCTTCGTCTCTGTCACTTTAAACAGGACAAACAAGAACGCCATGATACCAATCGCGGCATAAATTAGAAATAAATAACTGATGCCGATTGCCTCCATTAAGATTGGATAGGTTAATGAAACAATCAATGTCCCAAAGTGAAGCACCAAGGTTGATACACCGGTTCCGATTCCTCTGACATGGAGCGGGAACAATTCAGGAAGCATCACCCAGACAACCGGTCCCCAGCTGACCGCAAAGACTACGATAAACACACCTAAGCAAATGACTGTCGTCCATGAAGCAGCCGCAGTGTTATTGAAAAAGAGATTCACCAGAGCGAGAACGATCAAGCTGATCACCATGCCGGCATTCCCGAATAACAATAAGGGCTTTCTTCCGATCTTGTCGATGATTTTAATCGCTACTAATGTCATGAGAACATTAACTGTGCCGATTCCGACCGTTCCTAAAATCGAAGCGGAATCTCCGAATCCGACGTTTGTAAAGGTCTTTGGCGCATAATAGATGATCGTGTTCGTTCCGATAAACTGCTGCAAAAACGCCAGTCCCAAGCCGGCAATCAGTGCGGGACGCACCCAAGGATCGAACAGTTCCTTCAGGCCGCCTTCATCCTGTTTTTCGGCCTCTTGAATATCATGTATCTCCTCGTCAATATCGTTTGTGCCACGCAATTTTCCAAGAACCTTTTTCGCTTTGCCTTCTTCGCCATTCGTGAACAGCCAGCGCGGGCTCTCCGGCATGAACAAAATGCCAATGAGAAGCAGCAGCGACGGCACAACAGCCAATCCAAGCATCCAGCGCCACGCTTCGGCGTCGGCAAATATGTAATTGACAATGTAGGAAAGCAGGATGCCGACCGTGATCATTAGCTGATTCAGCGATGACAGCGCCCCGCGCTTATGCTTCGGCGCCAGTTCAGATAAATAGAGCGGCACGATCGTCGTCGAAGTTCCGACTGCAAGTCCTAATATCATGCGAAACAGCACCATGACTTCCGTATTCGGGGCGAGTGCCACACCCAGACCGCCTATACAAAACAGCAGCGCGGCCGCCATAATTGCTTTTTTTCTCCCGAAACGGTCAGTCAGCTTGCCTGCCGTGCCTGAACCTAATATGGCCCCTACCAATAAAGAGCTGACAACAAGCCCTTCTGTAAACGCATTTAATCCTAAATCCTTTTTCATAAATAAAATAGCGCCGGAAATGACTCCGGTATCATACCCGTACAACGCGCCTCCAAGAGCGCCGAAAAAATAAAGCCATATATTCGACTGTTTTTTCATAACAATGACTCCCTTTCTCCATCAGCTTAATGACATCGTTTCGAAGTTTATTAGAAATCTTTTAACCTCTTTTTCTGGCCATTAAACCTTTTCGCTCTCGCAGACTACAACATTTCCAATCATTCTCTCACATTTTTTTCTTCGTCATCGAAACATTTTATTTGCTACAGCGTCCAATATAAGGTGATTCAGTACATTAAAAATATTTATTCTCAAGAATAGGATCATATAAATATAGGAATATTTATCGAAAAATGTCTTTCAAGGAGTTGTCCCATGGCAAAATAAATGGTACTCTTCAAATATTAAAGAAACGAGAGGTTATTGATATGGAAGAACGAACACACCGCAGAAAGAAAAAGAGAAGACTTAGAAAATGGGTGAAAATCGTTGTCGGTTTGATGGCTTTTCTAGTCATTGCGGCAGGATCTGTCGGCGCCTATGCTTATGTCAAGCTGAGCAATGCGTCTAAAGAAGCCCATGTCAGCCTTGCACGCGGAGAACAATCAGTAAAACGGATTAAAGAATTTGATCCCGGAAAAGATTCTTTCTCTGTATTGCTCTTAGGAATTGACGCCAGAGAAGAAAACGGCGAGACTGTCGATCAGGCAAGAAGTGACGCGAATGTTCTGGTTACATTTAACCGGAAAGAAAAAACAGCTAAAATGCTTAGCATTCCGCGTGACGCCTATGTAAATATCCCAGGCCATGGCTATGATAAGTTTACACATGCTCATGCCTACGGCGGCGTTGACCTCACTGTGAAAACAACTGAAGAGATGCTGGATATTCCGGTCGATTATGTCGTCGAAAGCAATTTCACAGCTTTTGAGGACGTCGTGAACCAGCTGAATGGCGTCAAAGTAACAGTAAAAAGCGATAAAGTCATTCAGCAAATCAAAAAAGATACAAAGGGAAAAGTCGTTCTTCAAGAGGGAACCCATACGCTTGATGGAGAAGAAGCACTTGCGTACGTACGAACTCGTAAAGCGGACAGTGACCTTTTGCGGGGACAAAGACAAATGGAAGTGCTGAGCGCCATTTTGGAGAAGTCAAAATCACTGAGCTCAATTCCGGCTTATGATGACATTGTGGATACAATGGGGAAAAATTTGAAAATGAACTTATCACTTAAAGATGCCATCGGCTTGTTCCCGTTCCTCACTTCATTGAAATCGGTTGATTCTATTCAGCTGACTGGTTATGATTATGAACCTGCTGGAGTATATTATTTAAAATTGAATCAGCAAAAACTGCAGGAAGTCAAAGAAGAGCTGCAAAACGATTTAGGTGTATAATGAACGGGATGGCGTAATTGCCATCCCGTTTTTACATATTTCCTTGTTGAAAATTTTCAAAGTAACGTTTAGCCTGATATATATGGTAAATGTTTCGCAGGAAAGCTGAACATACTACACGAAGCAGCTTCATTTTTAAGGAGGTTCCCCTACATATGAAATGTATTGCGATTGATTTAGACGGAACATTACTGAATAAGGAAAGCGTCATTTCTGCTGAAAACAGAGCGGCAATCAAGCGGGCCATTGATGCCGGCATCCTCGTCACCATTTGCACGGGAAGAGCAACGTTTGATGTAAAAGCGCTGCTGGACGACCTTGACATTCCTATCATTGCGGCAAATGGCGGAACGGTTCACGACAAAGGCTACCGCCTGATCAGCCGGACGTTAATGGATCAGGAGGCCGGTAAGGCGATCGCTGATTACTTACTGTCAAAAAACATTTACTTTGAGGTCTATACAGATGATCATCTGCTTTCTCCTTTTGACGGCGAGGATAAGCTGCATGCGGAGCTTGATATTTTAAAGAGCGCTAATCCAAGCGAAAAGACGGATGAATTATGGCAAGGGGCCATGACTCAGTTCAAGCAGTTTGGCATTAAACCGATCCCTCAAATTGAATCGGTTTTTGACGGCAGCGAAAACATTTATAAGCTTCTATGCTTCTCCTTTGATATGGACAAGCTGAAACAAGCGAAAGAAGAGCTAAAGCATCATAAAAAACTGGCGCAAACTTCTTCCGGAAAACATATTATCGAAATCTTGCCGGCCTCTTCGGGAAAAGGACGCGCGCTGACAGAGCTGGCTGACATATACGGGATTGACACAAAGGATATCTATGCGATCGGCGACAGTCCGAACGATTTGTCGATGTTCGAGATTGCCGGACACCGTATCGCTATGGAAAATGCGATCGATGAATTAAAAGAAAAAAGCACCTTTGTCACAAAAAGCAATGATGAAAATGGTGTGGCTTACTTTATTGACCAGCTTCTTTCCGGGAAATATGCCTAAACAAAAAGACTCCAGAGATTCTGGAGTCTTTCTATTATTGCAACCGTATGCTGCCAGCGTATTTATCTTTCCAATACGTGCTCGTGTTCATATTGGTAATGGTTACACCATTTGATAATGTGACATGAACAACTTGTCCGTTTCCGATATAGATCGCGGGATTTAAGCTTGTTGATTGGAAGAACACAATGTCTCCCGTTTTCAGATCCGCCTTCTGAACCTTAGTTCCGGTTTTGTATTGGCTTGTTGCGTATCGAGGCAGAGAAATACCGGCTGCTTTCTGATATACATACTGGACAAAACCAGCTGTATCAAACCCAGTCTCTGGCGAAACCCCGCCTTTTTTGTAAGGAACCTCTCCGACATAAAGCGTTGCTTCAGACACGATTGGATTTTCTTTCGGAATGGCCAGATTGTTAAATCGGCGAATGCCTGTCATCTTCGACTTCCAGTAATCCTCAGACAAGTAGGAGATGGTTACTTTTTCTGACCGGCTTGCCTGAATAAATCTTCCTCCGCCTGCATAAATGCCCGCGTGTGAAATGCCGGTTTTGTACGTATTGCTGAAATACACGACATCACCTGGCTTGATGTTCTGAGGCGCTACCTTCTCTCCGACTGTCCACTGCTGTTCGGCTGATCGCGGCAGATAAATGCCGAGTGCCTTTTGAAACACATATTGCACAAGCCCTGAGCAATCAAAGCCCTCTGACGGTGTGCTTCCGCCAAACACATATGGAATGCCGATATATTTTTCGGCCTCCTGAACGACTGGAACATTAGCAATTGCCGGGTTGGCTAAGATGCGTCTCGCGCCGATATAAGAGCCACTCCAATAGCTGCTTTTTGTGTAATTGGTGATGATAACCCCTTTTGACTGTGTGCTGTGGATCATTTGGCCGTCTCCGATGTAAGAAGCGACATGTGTCGGAGAAGTCCCGCTGCTTCCCTTTTTCTTAAAAAACAAAATGTCTCCCGGCTTCAGGTCTACCGGCTTTACGGCCGTTCCGACTTTGTACTGATCTTTCACAGATCTCGGCAGATGAATCTCAGCTCTGCTGAACACGTATTGAATCAATCCCGACGGATCGAATCCCTCTTTCGGCGTTTCGCCGCCGTATTTATACTGATACCCAAGCAGTTTTTTCGCTTGGCTGATCATCAGTTCAGATGACGTATCAGCCTCCGCAATTTCCGCTTTTGTGATAATTGAACCCATAAAAACAATGATAACCGCCACAAGCAAAAACCTCTTCCAGTTTGCCAGTGTGTTCACTTTTACTATCTCCTCCTCTTTTTGCAGTTTTATCATCGGTAATTTTTTCAATATGTTAAGGGACTTTTTGATATTTTTACAAACTGCGTATGCTGGGCAAATAAAAAGAGAATGCCTCCACAGACACTCTCTTTTTTGAATTATTTATTGGTACTTGCCGTTTCTTCCTGCTGCTGGATTTTGTGCATTTCCGTATCAATTTTCTGCTTTTCCTGATCTGTCAGATGATCATTGAATTTAAAAGCTGACATAAACATGAATACGATGGCTACTGCAACAAACGGCCAGATCGCTTTAACAAATTTCATCTTTATCACTCCGATTATTTAGATTTTAGTTTGTCGCTATGATCAACTTCAAACGTCAATTTTCCGTCTTTGGCTTTCCATTCGAAATTAGAACCTTTCGTGAGTTCGCGAATAATCGTTTTTTGTTTAAGGCTTCCTTTTTTCACCGGCGCAGGCGTCGCTTCATGGATATCAATCGGTGTCACTTCAAAGCGGCCTGTTCCGTTTTTCTTCAGGTGATACTGAACCAGTGCGCTGTCTCTCGTTCTCGTCCAGCCCTGATCAAAGACAAAGTTGCCGAGACTGTAGAAAATCACGGTTCCGTTATACACTTCAATCGGTTCTAAAACGTGCGGGTGATGGCCAACAATAATATCAGCACCCGCATCAGACATGGCTCTTGCAAGCTGGCGCTGGCGGTCGTTTGGATCATTGTCATACTCTTGTCCCCAGTGTGACTGCACAACGACAATGTCTGCATGTTGTTTCGCTTCTGAAATCATCGGGATAAAGATTTCAGGATCTGCGGGCAGCACGCCCGGTGTTTTCTTTTTAGCTGCGAAGCCTTTTCCGGACACATCCGTAAAGCCAAGTGTCGCAATCGTTACCCCATTGGCTTTCTGGTACGATATATTCTTTTTCGCATCGCTTAAGCTGTATCCCGCTCCAACGATATCAAGGTTTTGCTTCGCGAATTCTTCTAATGTATCTCTCATGCCCTGAGCGCCGTAATCCATTGCATGGTTGTTTGCGCTGTTGAGAACCGTGAAGTTCATATCCTTCAAGACTTTCACTGATTCCTTATTCGTCTGGAGATGAATTTCTTTTTCTGCTTGTTTATAATTCTTTTTATAGGTCACCGGGTTTTCAAAGTTTCCGGCTACATAATCAGACGCTTTAAAGATCGGTTCAACATACTGAAAAATACTGTCTGCCCCTTTTTGCTTCGTTACTTTTTCAACATAGCGGCCCATCATAATATCACCGACAAATGAGGCGGAGAGAACATCGTCAGCATACGTTTTGACCTTCGGTGTTTCTGCTTTTCCCGCCCACATAAAAGCGAACATGAGGACAAAAACGATTGGAATGGCAATAAATACGTGCTTATTGGTTTTCTTTTTTTGCTGTTTTGTCAGCTTTAGCAGCTTTTCATGAAAGCTCAGTTCTTTTTTCATCGTTTGACACACCTTACATTAAATTAAGTAGTAAACAAACATGATAGCAAAGGTCGCTCCGCTCAATAACAACGTGCTTCCGAACGTAATGGTTAAACCTTGTTTCTGAATGGTATTGGCAATTAAACCTGGCACGATGATGCCGATTCCTCGAAATTCTGCGATTTCAAATGGTACAATCGGGTATAGAAAATCAAACGCGATTTTCAGGACAATCCCTGTGATCAGCATGGCAGCGAATTTTCTGCGTCCGTACAAAATCATAAATTTCGATAAACCGTATTTCACAATCACATAAGTGAGCAGGCTCACTAGCAAAACAAGTAAAATAAAGACCGGCTGATTAAACACGAGTCCTAAATATCCTGGTACAACAAGCCCTGCCGGCACGATTCCTGTTTTTTCTGCAAAAATCAAACTGAGTAGGACACCTAAAATAAGTGCGATGTATAAATCTGATCCGAACATGTCTGCATTTCCTCCTAGCTTACGAGCTGCTTAACCTTGTATTCGTGGATTTTTTCAATTAAAGGCTCTGCGGCGCCATGAATATTGCCAACGCCATATATGACACGGTTGTGCATTCTTTTCTTTAACAATTCCATAATTTCTTCTGTTGACTTGTACTCTAGATCATGCAGTTTGTCTGCAGGAATTTTGCCTTCTTCATAGGCTTTTACGATCGGCTCAGTTGTTTCGCCGATTAAGATTAGTTCACTTGCTTCAATATAAGGCAATACGTCATTTGCGAATTGCTGTGTCCGATCCACACGGTCTGCGCGGCAGTTCATAATGATGATCGGATCATCGGTCGGATAACCGATTTCTTTTACACGTTTCCATATATTCAAAGTAGAAGAAGCATCGTTTGCGGCAAACCCATTTACAAAATGCCCAGGCTCGCTCGGGCTGATCAGCGGAAGTATTCTCATGGCTCCCGGATCTGGCGGCGCATTCAGCATTCCTTTAAACGCTGTTTCCTCGTCAATGCCGAGTGCTTGAGCCACACCCAGTGCCAGGGAAGCGTTATCAGGGAATACCATGTATTCAAATTTACGCAAATATTCATCTGTAATTTTTGAGTTATCAGCAATGATGACTTTTGTGTTTCGTTCTTTTGCTTTTTGTTTAAAGAACTCGGTATATTCACTATCTGTAATGACAAGATGGCCATTATAAGGAATAGTAGCCGTAAACGCTTCCGCAATTTCATCGAGCGTCGGCCCCATGACATCCATATGGTCCTCCAGCACGTTTACGATGACACCGATATTAGCTTGAAGAAGTTCTTCCTGAAAGATAATTTGATAGTCCGGATTAACGGCCATGCATTCACTGACAAGGGCGTTGGCTCCTCTTTCTACTGTTTCTTTCATGACTTCTTTTTGTTCGCCGATATTCGGCCCCTGAGGTTTCCGTTTGATCGGCTTTTCCTCCGGAGTATCCCAATAAATCATTCTTGCGTCCGTTCCTGTCGTTTTCCCGACAGTTTTGTAACCGGCTTCTATTAATATTCCGGTTGTCAGCCTTGTCACAGTGGACTTTCCTCTGATGCCGTTAATATTCACGCGAACAGGGAGGGCATCAATGTTTTTCTGATGTCGTCGTTTTTCTAATATTCCGATGACCAGTATGACAGCACAGGCTATAATGAGTAACCACATTGCTTTTCGACATCTCCTTCTATATTGTTGTAAATTCATTCATCAGTATATAGAATCACTATGAATTCTCAATCGGCATTATGTAACATAATCTTCCCTCATCCACTAAGCCAAACTTCTCTTTTGAAAGAGATTTTGTACCTACAAACTGTTTTCTAATTTTGGAAAACAGCAGGACTTACACCTTATCTCTTTTTTTAAAAAGCAAAAGGAATGCGCTTTCATTTCTTCCATGGTATCCTTCTGGACGTAAAGTCACCCATTGGTGTGTGCATATAATATGTATTTCAAATCAATCTTTTTTTCAGCCCGTGATCTTAACTTTTTCCCGCTACCATGCGTGTTTTCGGTTCTTATGAACATAAAATCGTTTATCCTGTTTCTTAAGGGCAAGGTCATCATGTCATCCTTTCAGCATGGAAAAGGCAATCTGGGGCCTATTCCAAAAAGACTAATGGGCTCATATAAGAAAACGCCAATCATACCGGTCCGAATTCTCTAACATAATTAAACATTTTGTGGGCGTATAGTCTTTTCTATTTCTACTCATTTACAGGTCTAAACGCATGACTTTGAAACAATTTTAATAAAACTTAATATTCGTTCAAGAAATCTTCATCCAGAATTGTGAAGTCTTTGTCAAAAAAGAGTGAAAACCTTACATTTCACAAATATATCTATCATTTACAATAGAGGTCTTTCGATATTTTGATTGCCAACTTCGGATTACTCATGATAATCTATCTATGTAAACGGTTACATAAATAAGGAGGAGCTGTTTTGGCTACTATTAAAGATGTCGCCGGAGCGGCGGGCGTTTCTGTTGCGACGGTTTCCCGCGTTCTGAATGACAACGGCTATGTCCACGAAGAAACGAGAACGCGTGTCATAGCGGCAATGGAGAGGCTGAACTATTATCCGAACGAAGTCGCCCGCTCTCTTTACAAAAGAGAATCCCGGCTGATCGGGCTTTTGCTCCCGGATATCACAAACCCTTTCTTCCCCCAGCTTGCCCGCGGTGCTGAGGATGAATTGAACCGGGAAGGCTATCGCCTTATTTTCGGAAACAGTGACGAGGAATTGAAAAAAGAACTTGAGTACCTTCAAACCTTTAAACAAAATCATGTCGCGGGCATTATTGCCGCAACGAATTATCCGGACCTTGAGGAATACAGCGGCATGAATCACCCAGTCGTTTTTCTGGATCGAACACCTGAAGGCGCTCCATCTGTATCCAGTGACGGCCGTACCGGAGGAAAATTAGCGGCCGAAGCCATCATTCACGGAAAAAGCCAGCGCATTACACTCTTGAGGGGTCCCGCACACCTGCCAACCGCTCAAGACCGCTTTCACGGCGCTTTGGAAGCCTTACAGCAGGCTGACGTTGATTTTCAGATCATCGAGACGCCCTCATTTTCTTTCAAGGATGCGCAATCGTTGGCGAAGGAGCTGTTTGCCGCTTATCCTGAGACAGACGGTGTGATTGCGAGTAATGATATTCAAGCCGCTGCGATTTTACATGAAGCTTTGCGCCGCGGAAAAAACGTGCCGGAGGATATTCAACTGATCGGCTATGATGACATACCGCAAAGCGAGCTGCTGTTCCCTCCCCTATCTACAATTAAACAGCCCGCATATGATATGGGAAAAGAAGCCGCCAAACTGCTTGTGCGTATTATCAAAAAACAGCCGCTGTCAGAAACGGCCATTCAAATGCCCGTCACCTATATAAGAAGAAAGACGACAAGAAAGGAAGATCATGATGCGTAATATCTGTGTAATTGGAAGCTGTTCAATGGATTTAGTGGTTACCTCGGACATACGGCCCAAAGCCGGTGAAACAGTACTTGGCACGTCTTTTCAGACTGTTCCTGGCGGCAAAGGAGCAAATCAGGCCGTTGCTGCTGCCAAACTTGGCGCTCACGTGTTTATGGTCGGCAAAGTTGGAGACGATCATTATGGAACAGCCATTTTGGATAATTTAAAAGCAAACGGAGTTCGCACTGACTATATGGAACCGGTTACATACAAAGAAAGCGGAACAGCCCATATCGTGCTTGCCGAGGGTGATAACAGCATTGTTGTCGTCAAAGGTGCGAACGATGATATCACTCCATCCTATGCGATAGACGCGCTTAACCAGATCGAAAGGATCGATATGGTCCTGATCCAGCAGGAAATACCGGAGGAAACGGTTGATGAGGTGTGCAGGTACTGCCATTCTCACGATATTCCGATCATGCTCAACCCGGCACCGGCCCGGCCGCTGAAACAGGAAACAATTGATCACGCCACCTATCTCACGCCGAATGAACACGAGGCGTCAATCTTATTCCCAGGGCTTACCGTTTCTGAAGCCTTGGCGCTTTACCCGGCGAAGCTCTTTATTACCGAAGGGAAACAAGGCGTCCGCTATTCAGCCGGAAGCAAAGAGCGGCTTATCCCCTCCTTCCCTGTTGAGCCTATTGATACAACCGGAGCCGGTGATACGTTCAACGCAGCTTTCGCCGTGGCTCTGGCAGAGGGAAAAGACATTGAAGCCGCATTGCGTTTTGCCAATCGTGCCGCATCCCTTTCCGTCTGTTCCTTCGGCGCTCAAGGCGGAATGCCGACAAGAAAAGAAGTAGAGGAGCTGTTGTCATGAAAAAACACGGTATACTGAACAGCCATCTTGCCAAGCTATTGGCCGACCTTGGCCACACGGATCAAATTGTTATCGCAGACGCGGGGCTGCCTGTTCCTGACGGGGTTTTGAAAATTGATCTCTCACTAAAGCCGGGTCTTCCGGCTTTCCAGGATACCGCGGCAGTGCTCGCGGACGAAATGGTGGTCGAAAAAGTCATTGCGGCGTCTGAAATGAAAACGGCTAATCAGGAGAATGCGAGATTTCTAGAGACCCTTTTTTCTGAACAGGAGATTGAATACCTTTCTCACGAGAAGTTTAAGCTGCTGACAAAAGAAGCAAAAGCCATCATACGAACTGGTGAATTCACACCATATGCCAACTGCATCCTGCAGGCGGGTGTGCTTTTCTAGAAAGGAGGATGAAACGTGCAGATTGAGATGAAAGACATTCATAAAGCATTCGGAAAAAACCAAGTGCTGTCAGGCGTTTCCTTTCAGCTCGCGCCTGGCGAGGTTCACGCATTAATGGGAGAGAACGGCGCCGGCAAGTCCACGCTTATGAATATACTGACAGGCCTGCATAAATCGGATAAAGGGCAAATCCGCATAAACGGAAACGAAACGTACTTTTCCAATCCGAAAGAAGCGGAACAGCATGGAATCGCCTTTATCCATCAGGAATTGAATATCTGGCCGGAAATGACCGTTCTTGAGAATCTATTTATCGGGAAAGAGATATCCTCTAAGCTAGGCGTTTTACAAACAAGAAAAATGAAAGCGCTAGCAAAACAGCAATTTGACAAACTGTCCGTCTCTCTTTCTCTTGATCAGGAAGCGGGCGATTGTTCCGTCGGACAGCAGCAAATGATCGAAATCGCAAAAGCGCTTATGACAAATGCCGAGGTCATCATTATGGATGAACCGACAGCAGCATTGACGGAACGGGAAATTAGCACACTCTTTGAGGTCATTACAGCGTTAAAAAAGAATGGTGTATCCATCGTATACATTTCGCATCGCATGGAAGACATTTTTGCAATTTGCGATAGAATCACTATCATGCGAGACGGAAAAACGGTAGATACAACAAATATCTCGGAAACCAACTTTGATGAAGTCGTCAAAAAAATGGTCGGACGCGAGCTGACTGAACGATATCCGAACCGGACTCCCTCTCTCGGCGACAACATATTCGAGGTGAAAAACGCCTCCGTCAAAGGACATTTTGAAGATGTCAGCTTTTATGTTCGTTCCGGTGAGATCGTCGGTATTTCCGGATTGATGGGAGCCGGCCGGACAGAAATCATGAGAGCGCTGTTCGGTGTTGACAGGCTGGACTCGGGTGAGATATGGATCGCAGGAAAAAAGACGGTCATTAAGAACCCGCAGGATGCGGTGAAAAAAGGGCTCGGCTTTATTACAGAGAACCGCAAAGATGAAGGGCTGCTGCTCGACACTTCGATTCGCGAGAATATCGCGCTGCCCAATCTGGCCAGTTTTTCTCCAAAAGGCCTCATTGATCACAAGCGGGAAGCCGAATTTGTCGATCTTTTAATCAAACGCCTGACTATCAAAACGGCATCACCGGAAACGCACGCACGCCATTTATCAGGAGGCAACCAGCAAAAAGTGGTGATTGCCAAATGGATTGGTATCGGCCCGAAAGTGCTCATCTTGGATGAACCGACCAGAGGTGTGGATGTTGGCGCGAAACGGGAGATTTATTCGCTGATGAATGAGCTGACTGAGCGCGGGGTCGCCATCATTATGGTGTCATCAGAGCTGCCGGAAATTCTCGGAATGAGCGATCGCATTATCGTTGTCCATGAAGGCAGAATCAGCGGAGAAATCAATGCGCAGGAAGCAACTCAAGAACGAATTATGACACTTGCCACAGGAGGGCGGTAGTATGAAAACGGAACAGCTGCAAACAGAACAAAAAGGGATTCACTTCGACGGAGTCATGCAAAAACTCGGCCCGTTTCTCGGTTTATTTATTCTCGTCATCATTGTATCTATTTTAAATCCCAGCTTTCTTGAACCTCTGAATATTTTGAACCTGCTTCGCCAGGTCGCCATTAACGGATTAATCGCGTTCGGCATGACCTTTGTGATTTTAACAGGCGGCATTGATCTTTCTGTCGGCGCTATTCTGGCTCTGTCCAGCGCTTTAGTCGCGGGGATGATTGTATCCGGTGTCGATCCCGTTCTCGCGATCATTCTCGGCTGTATCATTGGTGCTGTACTTGGGATGATCAACGGCTTATTAATCACAAAAGGAAAAATGGCGCCCTTTATCGCCACGCTTGCGACCATGACTGTATTTCGCGGGCTGACGCTTGTGTATACAGACGGAAATCCGATAACCGGACTTGGCACAAACTACGCTTTTCAGCTGTTCGGACGCGGTTACTTTTTAGGCATTCCTGTACCGGCGATTACGATGGTTCTCGCCTTTGTCATCCTTTGGGTGCTACTTCATCAAACACCGTTCGGACGCCGAACATACGCAATTGGAGGCAATGAAAAAGCCGCGCTCATCTCGGGCATTAAAGTGACGCGCGTGAAAGTGATGATCTATTCGTTAGCCGGGCTTTTATCCGCCCTTGCCGGCGCCATATTGACCTCCCGTCTGCATTCAGCACAGCCGACTGCCGGAGAATCGTACGAACTGGATGCTATCGCGGCGGTCGTCTTAGGAGGGACCAGTCTCTCGGGCGGACGCGGACGCATTATCGGCACGTTCATCGGGGTGCTGATTATCGGCACACTAAATAACGGGCTCAACCTGCTTGGCGTCTCATCGTTTTATCAGCTGGTTGTCAAAGGGATTGTCATCTTAATTGCGGTATTATTAGACCGCAAGAAGTCAGCATAGGAGGGGTTTTTCATGAAAAAGGCTATATCCGTCATTTTAACATTATCATTGTTTTTATTAACTGCTTGTTCGCTTGAACCTCCCCAATGGGCAAAGCCGTCAAACTCGGGGAACAAAAAGGAATTCACCATCGGCTTATCCGTCTCAACGCTTAACAATCCCTTTTTTGTCTCATTAAAAAAGGGCATCGAAAAAGAAGCTGAAAAACGGGGAATGAAAGTCATCATTGTCGACGCTCAAAATGATTCATCGAAACAGACGAGTGATGTGGAAGATTTAATTCAACAAGGTGTCGATGCGTTGCTAATCAACCCGACTGATTCTTCGGCGATTTCAACGGCAGTAGAATATGCAAATTCAGTCGATGTGCCCGTCGTCACCATCGATCGTTCCGCCGAAAAAGGAAAAGTGGAAACCCTCGTTGCTTCCGATAATGTAAAAGGCGGTGAAATGGCCGCGGAATACATTGCCGACAAACTCGGAAAAGGTGCAAAGGTGGCAGAGCTTGAGGGCGTACCCGGCGCTTCTGCCACGCGGGAACGCGGTTCAGGATTCCATCATATCGCAGATCAAAAGCTCGACATTGTCACAAAACAATCAGCTGACTTTGACCGCACCAAAGGCCTGACTGTCATGGAAAATCTGCTGCAGGGGCATCCGGAAATCCAAGCTGTTTTTGCCCACAATGATGAAATGGCGCTCGGTGCTCTCGAGGCCATTAACAGCTCGGGAAAAGACATTGCAGTAATCGGTTTTGACGGCAATAAAGATGCTCTCGCTTCCATTAAAGATGGAAAGCTCTCGGCCACTGTCGCCCAGCAGCCTGACTTGATCGGCAAACTGGCTACAGAAGCCGCAGATGATATTTTACACGAAAAAAAGGTGAAAAAAATGATATCCGCGCCTCTCAAACTTGAAACACAAAAGTGATTTCCATGGATCAGATTTTTATCTGGTCCTTTTTCATGTTTAAGAATCTATGAAAACGTGAATAGGGATAGAGATGAATGATTTCTCTTACGTAAGGAGAGGAACGACATGAAAAAAACGACAAAAGCATTATCAACTCTAGCACTTGCAGCTGGAATGACTGCGGCTTCTGCCGGGGGCGCGGTGAGCACCATCCATGCACAACAGCCGGAAACAACTGTAAGCATTGATGATTTATACAGCTATCCGATTGATTCTTATTTGGTGTCAGCAGAGGCACTAAACGTCAGATCGAAGGCTTGCGCCTCAAGCCCTAAAGCGGGCATACTGCACTTAGGCGACAGTTTAAAACTGATTTCCTTCTCAAACGCAGACTGGGCAAAGGTTCATTATAAAAACGGAAAAACAGGCTTTGTCTCCACTCATTACATTGTAAAAGCAGCTACAACGGTAAAAACAAAAGCAAAAACGAATGTGTATACATCCGTTGAAGGAAAAAGCATTACAACTCTTCCAGCAGGCACAAGCATTTCTTTTCTAGGCTGGAGTAAGACGAAAAAAGCCGGTTTTGATTTTGATTGGGTGTTCGTTGATTATGGCGGCGCGACAGGCTATATGAAAACAAAGGACTTACACATGTCAAAATAAATTGAAAGGGATCCCGTTTCTCATGCGGAATCCCTTTTTTCTTCGCAAACCATGGATTGATTTGTCAAAACCCATAGATATTTCTCAGGAAATATTGTCGAATGCATACATGATCGTCAGTATTTTGGTTCACGTTAAAAAAAGGAGGTGTACGTATGGATCAATTTGAAGCAGCCTATAAAGACCGAGAAACAACGGCGGAACAGCAGCAATCTGTTCCACCACCTGGAAAAGAAGAAATAGTTGCCGTCAGAAGAAATGAGGAAGACAATATTATCGCAGTAAAAACGAACACAGGAAGAGAACTCGACTATCCGTCTGCACTGTCAGAAGCAAAAGAGGGAAAACTCGCTCATGTTGATGTATTCCATAAATATGGTCGAGATATTTTGCGAAGTGAACCGGACGGTTTGAAGGAAAATAACCTGTCCGAGCTGCCAGATTTTTAATTTTAAAAGAACCCTGTCGCATGCTGGACAGGGCTTATTTTAAGCAAAAGGCTGTTGGATATATTCGGTTAACCGTTTGGCACTAAGGGCAATCTCCTCTTGGGTTGCATATTTCACGCCATAGAACACATATGGAGGCAGATATTTCATCCCGATTAGATTGCTCGTGGCCTGAAACGGTTTCAAAAGCTCACTGATTGAGTAGTGATTCGCTCCGCCCGCTTGATATTTTTCCGCTTCACTCCCCGTTGATACAGCCAGCATCAACTCCTTGCCATGCAGGGCTTTTCCTTCTGCACCAAAAGCCCAGCCAAAAGTCAGCACAAGATCCTGCCATTTTTTTAAGAGCGGCGGGGAACTGTACCAATAAAACGGAAACTGGAAGACAATCCGGTCATATTGCTCGCAAAGCTGCTGCTCCTTCGCAACATCTATCGCTTCATCCGGGTATTCCTTATAGAGCTCCCATACTGTGATATTCTCATGTTGACTCAATTCCTCTGTCCATGCCTTATTCACAACTGAAGTCTCCATATGCGGATGAACTGCCAGCACCAATATTTTCATCAGACCACTCCTTGCCCTTTTGACGTTATTTTATCTAAATTCAGGAAAAGAGCCAAATAAAAAGAAAGCCCTGTACAAAAAGGCTTTCTTATTTCTGTTATTCAGGGCTTCCTTCCGTTGTTTCGATATCTTTAGCAAAATCAGGGTTATCCAGATTGGCATTAAAGAAATCCGCTGTATTCGGAAGTCTGAGATTCATGTTCATTTTTTGAGAAATCGTAACCGTGCAATCTTCAAGCACATAGTCAAAAACGTGTCCGCCTGAATTCCGGTCTTCGTCAATGAAGTGCAGGTGATAGCCAGAAACGGCGATTCCGTTTGCATAAGCCGGTGTCAGGAAACCTACGATCGTTCCTCTCACGTTGTCGAAGTTGAAAATTGGCTGCGTTTTGATCGCTTCCACCATCGGCACGTAAGGTTTTTCTTGCAGTTCTACCGTTCTTGTCTGCACTTTTTTAAACAATCCGTCAATGCGGATCGCATAAAATAAGTTTTTGCTTGGCAAAATGCTGTTGATCTCTTTTTCAAATTCTTCACGTGCCATTTTCGCATCAATTTTGTGCGTCATATCCGGTGTAAAGAACGTAAATGAACAGAATGGAGAACGGTCCCCGTTTTGGACCGGTGTGGCAGTACCGTCAGAACGGAGACGGTAAAATTCACCATCAAATCCAATCAGCTCTCCGTCAAGCTTGTTAAAGGTTCCGATACCGAAGTCTCCGTATTTCGGAATCTCTGACAGTTCAAAATCCCCGTCATACACCCCATCCAATAGAGAGGTCATTGTTGATACTTGATAAATCTGGCTCACAGGCTTCTCTTTTTGGCCGCGGCTTAGCATTTGAATGTTGCTTTCACGTTTCATAATTCCCTTCACTCCTTTTGTTAGTGCTGTTCATCAAACAGTGTCGTGATGTGCAGAGTGCTAGAGAGCTTTCGTTTTCATGAGTTCCCCGAATTCTTTCGGAAGCTTGTCACTTGCTAAATTAATGTTATCACTGTAGTCAACCGGTACATCAATGATGACAGGACCCTCGGCGTCCATACCTTGACGCAGCACATCCGCCAGCTGGTCTGGTGATTCTACGCTTAAGCCGGTTGCTCCGAAGCTTTCCGCATATTTTACAATATCGATATTTCCGAAATCGACCGCAGATGTACGGTTATACTTTTTCAGTTGCTGGAATGCAACCATGTCATATGTGCTGTCGTTCCATACAATGTGGACAATTGGCGCTTTTAAACGAACTGCCGTCTCTAATTCCATCGCCGAGAATAAGAAACCGCCATCACCGGAGACAGATACGACTTTTTCTCCCGGTTTCACTAATGAGGCGCCGATTGCCCAAGGAAGTGCCACGCCGAGTGTTTGCATACCGTTACTGATCATTAATGTTAATGGCTCATAGCTGCGGAAATAACGTGACATCCAAATCGCGTGTGAACCGATATCGCAAGTCACTGTCACATGATCATCGACTGCGTTTCGCAATTCTTTTACAATTTCAAGAGGATGCACTCTGTCTGATTTCCAATCGGCAGGAACCTGCTCACCCTCATGCATATATTGTTTTAAATCTGAAAGGATTTTCTGCTCACGTTCAGCAAACTCCACTTTCACAGCATCGTGTTCAATGTGATTGATTGTGGATGGAATATCACCGATCAATTCAAGCTCCGGCTGGTAAGCATGATCAATGTCAGCCAGTATTTCATCCAAATGGATAATTGTCCGGTCACCATTGACATTCCAGAATTTCGGATCGTATTCAATTGGGTCATAGCCGATTGTCAGAACAACATCCGCCTGCTCAATCAATAAATCGCCAGGCTGGTTGTGGAACAAACCGATACGGCCAAAATATTGATCCTCCAAGTCTCTTGTAAGAGTCCCGGCTGCTTGATAGGTTTCGACGAATGGAAGCTGCACTTTTTTCAAAAGCTTGCGGACCGCTTTAATCGCTTCCGGTCTTCCGCCCTTCATGCCGACTAATACGACGGGCAGTTTCGCTGTTTGGATTTTTGCAATGGCCGCACTGATTGCATCATCTGCTGCAGGACCATGTTTTGGCGCTGCGACAGCACGCACGCTTTTTGTATTTGTGACTTCATTCACAACATCTTGCGGAAAGCTCACAAAAGCGGCCCCAGCCTGACCTGCTGACGCAATCCTAAATGCATTTGTAACAGCTTCCGGTATATTTTTTACATCTTGAACTTCTACACTGTATTTTGTAATCGGCTGAAATAGCGCCGCATTATCCAAAGATTGATGTGTCCGTTTTAAACGATCTGCACGGATCACGTTCCCAGCAAGCGCAACGACAGGGTCACCTTCAGTGTTTGCTGTCAGCAGTCCTGTTGCCAAGTTAGAAGCACCTGGTCCTGATGTGACTAACACAACTCCAGGTTTTCCAGTTAAACGGCCGACTGCTTGCGCCATAAATGCTGCATTTTGTTCATGCCGGGCAACGATAATGTCTGGCCCTTTATCTTGTAAAGCGTCAAATACCGCATCAATTTTTGCACCTGGAATGCCAAATACATGTGTGACACCTTGCTCCACTAAGCAATCAACAACAAGCTCCGCCCCTCTGCTTTTCTCAAGGGATTTTTGTTCTTTTGTTGCTTTTGTCAACACCCTCACTCCTTATTATGCATTTTAAACATAAAATTTTAAATATTTCTTGTGATATGTTTCACTATACACTCTTTGGAAATTGACCTCCAATATCGATTCGCCTTATGATTAATATGTATTACGAATTATTAACCTAAGAAAGGAATGCATATTGAATGGAGCTTCGCCATCTTCAATACTTTATCGCAGTAGCCGAAGAGCTTCATTTCGGAAAGGCTGCGCTTCGGCTGAACATGACACAGCCTCCTCTCAGCCAGCAGATCAAACAGCTGGAAAAAGAAGTCGGGGTGACGCTTCTCAAGAGGACAAAACGATTTGTGGAGCTTACCGCGGCAGGGGAAATATTTTTGCATCATTGCCGCACCGCATTGATGCAAATTGATCAAGCAATTGAACTGGCCCAGCGAACGGCTCGCGGCGAGCACGGCCATCTCGTCATTGGTTTTGTCGGATCAGCTACATATGAATTTCTGCCGCCGATCATCCGGGAATACCGTAAAAAATTTCCCTCTGTGAAAATTGAACTGAAAGAAATCGCTTCATACCGGCAGCAGGAGGAATTGCTCAAGGGAAATATCGACATCGGCATTCTCCATCCGCCATTAGAACATCCCGAGCTGCAAATTGAGACAACCCAAAGCAGTCCGTGCATCCTTGCATTGCCAAAGCAGCATCCGCTTGCATTAAAAACATCAATCGACATTACAGATTTGGAAAACGAACCGATCATCACCCTTTCCAAAGAAGCGTGGCCCACGTTATATACCGATTTTATTCAACTCTGTGAAAACGCGGGTTTTGTGCCGAATATCGTTCAGGAAGCGACAGAATATCAAATGGTGATCGGATTGGTGACAGCGGGCATCGGCATTACCATTGTCCCATCCTCGGCCAGACGGCTGTTTAATCTTGATGTTACATATCGAAGCGTTGACCATTTTCAGCTCAAAGCAGAATGGATCATCGCCTATCGAAAAGACAGCCAAAACCCTGTACTGGGACAATTTGTTGATATATGCAAATCGGTAAATGACCGGAAATAAAAAAAGGCGCCCCGTTCTCCGGATCGCCCGTTTATCGTCAGGATAACACATCAAGCTCACTTTTGAGATAGTCAGCTCTTTTCAATATATATTCACATATCACATTAGGCTCACGGTCAAAACGCTCAATGTCATTCTTTTTATATGGGTCCATCAGGACAAACGGCCTAATCCGTTCATACATCGCCATTATCTTCGGTTTCATATATTCTATTGTAAAAAGAGAGTGGAGCGTTGTTTCTAATAGGTGCTTGTAGGACCTCCGAAAATCGGGTTCATCCAAAATCCGGGCGGTTAGAGTATTAAATCCTTGAATTCTTACGTAATCGGCAGCCATCCGCTCGCCATGGATATCCCTGCCCCAGGTCGCATCATAATCCCAAGGAATCACCTCAAATAATCCGGTTTCACTGTTTCTATACAACGCGTAGTTGTGGACAAACCCGTCATAGTTTGAGGTGAATACAATGCCGGCGAGCCAGCGCAAATACTTATCGATATCCACATGTTTTGTCACTTCTGATTTAAATTGAGCTTTAGGGACAGTATTTATGTTAAAGATCATATTCTGTAAATAAAAATCATCTTCCCCAGTCCCTGTCTTCTTTTCATATCCAAGCTCAAGCGATGTCTTCGTTTCCCTTTCCAAATCGCTCATTAGAGAGAAATTAGCATCATCATCAACCGCGTAAAAAATTGCCCCTTTCGCCAGCCTCCTTTTCGTTAAATAAAACTCGTCAACGGATTCAAGTTCAAGATAAACCCCTTCATTTTTCCCATTCACCTTTACAAACACAAACTCTGCCTTCGGTGCCAGCGTCCCAAGCTCTGAGAAAAAATCTAAAGACAACTTGTTTCTCATCATGGAAGGATCTTTATACTCCGCATTCAAGTGAATCTCCCGTGCGCCGCGGAATGTTTTCGGCTGAAAAAAAGAAACATGGTATGACTTCTTTTTGAAGTCCCTGATATGTGATCCCCGATAAGCAATATCAATATCGAGCCTTTTTTGATTGATTTTCATGACAGCCGGCACCGGCTCATCGTCCCATATATCCTTTTTTAATTCACGCAAATCTTTTGGATGAACAAACAGCTGATAAAGCGGTAAATGAGATTGATTCTTCATCCATACGCCCCCCTTATCTATTTAGGCTTTTTATTTTTGTGTGATCTCAGCGGAACACTTATACACTTTTTAAACACTTGCGTACTATGTGGGTAATAAGGATCTTAAATCCTTAACATCATTTTCAAAAAAGGAGGATTTCAAATTGGGCCACTATTCCCATTCTGACATCAAAGAAGCGGTGAAATCCGCAAAAAAAGAAGGTTTAAAAGACTATTTATATCAGGAGCCTCAAGGAAAAAAACGCAGCCATAAAAAATCGTGCGGATCTCACAAAAAATCTCGCAGCCATAAAAAATCATACTGCTCCCACAAAAAATCTCGCAGCCATAAAAAATCGTACTGCTC